>NZ_OZ061549.1:1986478-2317558 GCF_964065165.1 Levilactobacillus yonginensis
CAGCTTGCACCCGAAACTTGGCAGGTGGCCAGTGCCGGGGTCGAGCAACATGGTTTGAATCCGTTGGCGGTGAAGGTCATGGCGGAGCGCGATATCGATATTTCACAGCAACAGTCTAAATTGATTGATTCCCAGTACCTCAATCAGAGCGATATCGTCGTGACGCTCTGTGGGGATGCCCGCGACCGTTGCCCGGTCACACCACCAACCGTCAAAAAGTTGCATTGGCCACTTCCGGATCCAGCGCAGGCAACGGGGAGCGATGAGGAAATTCTCAACGTGTTTCGGGAAGTTCGCGATGAGATTCAAGCACATGTGGCTCAGTTGATCAAGACGCTCCAAGCAACGGATTAGAAGACGAATGTCTGACTAAAATAAGGAGCTGCCCAATTAATTTGCGGGCAGCTCCTTTCAAACATTAACTAAGTTATTCAACAAACTTCTGGCGAAACAGAACAAATTTTGGTAAAACGGTTGAATTTTGATTGTACATAAGCGATACTGGGGTTAGTTGGTTCACTGAACCATGATTAAAAATATTGTTACCGCTTGCAACGTCGATTTAATCGCGGAAGTGTGACTAAACGGTTGGTTGGTCTTTTTGTAAGACCAACTTGGGGCGGCAATGAGGAACGGTTATCGTTTTTGAGGAGGGGATTTAATGGTTCGACGTAGTATGAATCGGAATCAGTTGCATGACCAGAACCTGAAGTTTGTCCTGCAACAGATTTTTAACAATCACCCCACCTCGCGGATTGAAATTTCTCACCAGCTTAACCTGAATAAGTCCACGGTCTCATCGCTGTACAATACCCTGATGGCCGAAGGTTACTTAACGGAACTAGGCTTGGGGGAGGCGTCAACCGCTGGTGGGCGGAAACCAACCTTGGTCGAGATCAACAATAGCTACGGTTACACGTTGACGTTTGACCTGGGCTACCGGCATCTGCACGCACTTGCAACTTGGCTCGATGGCAGCGTTTGGAAATATGACCGGATTGATACCAAAGGCCAGTCAATTCACGAAATGGTCGACCGAATCAATCAGTACATCACAGATTTACAACGCGAAGACACTAGTAGCAATGGCTTGTTGGGTATCTGCTTTTCCATCCATGGAATTGTGTTCAACAACCAAGTGAAGACGTCACCATTTATTGATATGGATGGGGTAAACCTGGAACAGGTCTTCTCCACGGCTTACCAGGTGCCCGTTGTTTTGGAAAATGAAGCCAACCTGTCCGCTATTTATGAACGGGACTTTAACGGTGCCCGTCAGCTCAATAGTACCGTGACTGTCAGTATCCATAGAGGAATTGGTGCCGGGATTATTCTACACCGCGACCTTTTCCGTGGTGAACACGGGGATGCTGGTGAAATCGGGCAGACCATCGCAGATATTCAGATGGATGCCGCTGATTCCCCCCATCCCGTTCACGCCGAAGATATTAGCTCAGAAGATGCCATCATTCAACGAATTGAGGATCTGAAAGGCTTAGAGAGCTTGGATCGGGCGGCCATTGTGAAGCTGTATCGAGAACGGGATCCGGAGACCATGATGACACTGGCTAACTTTGCTGCCGCCATTGGCGGGATGCTGTACAATTTGATGCGGTCGTTGGATCCGGATGCATTCTTCCTAAATTCACCGTTGGTTGAAGAGTTGCCAGAGTTGCTGACCCAAATTCGGGCGGTGTTTGCGAACTTGGCCCAAGTAGAAATGAGCATTGAGTTAACGAAAAATGCCCGGTTAGCAACGGTATTGGGTGGCTGCTCTCTGATCACCCACCGCGTATTAGGCTTGGACCACTTTGAATTAAACTTTGAACGGCCTGACGCTGAATAAAATTAGACATTAAAGGGTTTGAGACAAACGTCTCAAACCCTTTTTGCGTTCCGAACGTACATGATCGAAACGTGTGCTGAAAGGCAGTTAATGATCATTGACTAACCGCCTTCTGACTCACTCTTTTTCCGGCGATAACTTAATCTTGTTTCCGCCAGATACCTAGCCCGATTAGGGAGCTGAGTAAGAGGGCGATTCCAATGAGTGGTGAGGAAGTTCGTTCATTGGTTTGCGGTAACGTGGTTTGGGACCGCTTGGCTGCAGTGCTCCAGGCGACGGAGTCCTGCACGGCGGCACGGACCTTAGCGTTGCCGGTAGTCGAAGGGGTGGTGGCGTGGCCAGCTAACATGGCGGCGTTGCCCCCATGTTGCTGACTAATGATGCCGGCAGCATTACCACCGTCCTGGGCAGACAGTTGGGTAGTTGGGCTGGGTTGCTTGGCTGGTTTACTAGGCTTCTTAGGCTGAGTGGTGTTGCCGGTGTCCCCGGTATTTCCGGTCTCATCAGTCTTATTGGCCCGGTAAACGTACGTTACCTCAGAATCTGTCTTGCCAAACGTCCCAGAAGCGTTGGCCGGAGTGGTGGTCAACGTGTACCCCGACAGGTTTAGAGCCGCGGTTTGATAGGGGGTGCCGGTATCGCCGGTCAGGACTTTGTCCGCGGCGAGTTGCTGGCCTTGTTGATCGACGTAATGGACGGTTACTGAAGATTGAGTGGTTGGTGTGACGACTGGTGGGGTTGCCTTTTTTTTGTAAACGAAGGTGATATCGATGGGGGCGTCCGTGTAAGTTCCAGTCGTTTCACCAATTGTTTGGACGAGTGTGTAACCGTCGATGACTGTATCCTCAGCCGGAATGGTGTAGGCATCACCAATCATCCCAGCGGGGAGGGTCGTATCGTCTTTAATGGCTTTGCCGGCGCTGTCTTGGTAATGCAGAGTGATGGCCTCCGCCGGCTGCGGGTTGACGTAAGGAATGAAGAGACGAATCGTGATAAATTTGCCTTCACCAGAGCCTGAGAAGTCCTCAATCAAGTAGTACTTTACCGGGTTTTGAACAGCCGTGTAACCAGGCCAAACACTATAATTGGATGGTGAAATCTGGTCAGGTAAGTCGAGGAAGGTCACACTACCATCGGCGTTGGTGGTGGGGTTGCCGTCCTCACCAGTTTTAATGTGGCCACCCCGGTAGTACATCCGCATGAGTCCACCACCGTTCATGTGATCTTGATAGATGGTTTCTAAGATTTGATTGTCATTGTAATCGGATGGGATGTCGATCGATAATTTACCCGAGAAGTTTTTGGGCAGTTTGACCAGTTGCGGAATGGTAATCGTTGGGTTAGCTGGGTCCACGACGTAGTTGGTCGTCAGGGTTGCTTGTTGTTCGGAAAATTCGAGACTTGTGAATTGGCTGTAATCCAATGAGGAGAAATCATAAATGCCATTGCCGTTGAGATTTAGCGTCTTCAACTGGGTCAGGTTAGCCAATGGGGTGACGTCGTTTACGTGGTTGCTGGAGAGGTCTAAATAAGTTAGCTTAGTTAGCGCACTTAATGGCGAAATGTCTGTGATGTCGCCTCGGTCGTAGCCTAGCATCATCATGTCGTAGGTATTCCAAGATAAATCAAGATACGTCAAATTTGTCGCGAATTCTAATCCCTGAAGAGAGTAGGGATGAATCCCGTCGTTGGAAGTGGTGGTAGCGAGGTTCATGTGGCTGACTTCGAGTTTGGTCAATTTTAACAGGTCGTCCTTGGTCAGTGAAGCTGCGTTCTTGCCGAGCGCATTGGCCACGAGATTTTGCAGTTTTTTATTGGGCATCCACTGGTCAATCGTTTCTGCGGTAACCGGGGCAGCCGTTGGTACGGCGACCTTGGGGGCAGAATAAGCTGGCAACTGGGCCATACGACTGGTCCGCCGACTAGTTTGACGATTTTTCGCTAGTTTTGGCGTTGGTGTACTGTCCGAGTTGGGTGTTTGCTCTGACGGCTCAGGAGTATGTATCGTTGGTTCAGAGGATTTGGCTACTGGCGTCGGAGCCGCTGCTGGTGTTGATGCAGGGAGGATTGCCGGTGCTTCCTTTGGTTGGGGTTCCTGCTGGTCGGTCACCGGCTCAGTCGCTTGACTGGCAGTGGTCTTCAATTTGGTCGTTGTGGCAGTTGTATTCGCAGCGGATGGGTCTGGTTTCACGGTGGCGGTTGCCTGGTCGTTATCAACGGTGGTGTCCGCACTAGCTTGCGTTCCACTAAAAGTGACTACCATTCCAGCGGTGACAATACTGGCGAAAACCCAGGCGCGACCGCTCTTATACATTTTGTAGTGTCGTGATTGGTTGTTGCCCTTAAACATTCTAAACTCCCCCTCAAAAGTAAATATATTCTGAAAAAAGCGCTTTCGTTATTTTCATTATACAGGCGCGTAATAGCGAAGTCTATAAATGATTGCTCATGGAAATTTCTATAAGTAATGGTATATAGGTACGATTAATTGGCCACGCAAAAGGCTGGTAACAATAGCGGCTTTTTTATTTCTGTTAGTATCACATTTTATAGATTATGGCGAAAGTCCTTGGCTAGATGGACTTGTCCACTTTAAAAATGGTGGCTAATTGGCCAACTGAAAAATGCTTACCAAATCCGCTTGGGAATTTAGCAAGCATATCAATTAGTTAGTCATGTTCTCTAACACGATTCAGTTGACGGCCTACCAGCCAGCTGGTCCCGATAAGGCAGAGTCCGACACCTAACCAGGGCGATACGATTTGCTCACTGGTTTGTGGCAGCGTTGCTTTTCGTTGATGAGCGGCGTTCCAGGTAACCGAATTCTTCACCGCTGCCCGGACCTTCGCGTTCGGATCGATTCTGCGGGTAGTCTGCTCAGAGGCAGCGGCTTGGGTGGTGGTTGACGTCGCAATCCCCCCAATGGTGCACAGCAAACCAATGACGACTAGTAGGGTGAGCAGGTGGCGCCCCCATTGATGATTCGTATGTAAATCCATCAGATATCCCTCCCAGGTAAATGAGTTGTGACCGTACCAATTAGTTACCTTCATTATAAGAAGGATAATTGAAAAGTTCAGCAATTTAGATGTGACGATTTTCACATATGCTGGAGTTTCCCGTCACAGACCGGCTTCAGTTTATTAAGTTTCTCGCCCAACTAACTTGGTTTAAGAGGGACATAGATGCCATCAAGGACTGGTGTTAAATTCTTTTGGAACGTGGATAGTTGGTAGCACAAGGATTACGTGCAACCGCTATCATTTTTCTGGAAAAAGTTTTCGAAAACGCTTGCATTTAGATTGTTCCCTGTTATACTAGGATTTGTAAGTTGGTTGTCGCAACGAACTAACTAGGAGGGTTTTACTAATTATGGATACTAAAACAAGTTATTGGAAAGGCATCGACAAGATTCAATACGTCGGGCACTCAGATAAAAAGTCAGGCTTAGGGTTCCAGTACTACAACCCAGAAGAAGTTATTGGCGGTAAGAAAATGAAGGATTGGTTACGGTTCGCCGTAGCTTACTGGCACACATTCGATCAACGTTTGGTTGACCCATTCGGTGATGGAACTGCCCAACGTCCTTACGACAAGTACACAGATCCAATGGACTTGGCTTTAGCCAAGGTTGATGCTGCATTTGAATTTTACGACAAATTAGGTGTAGATTACCTTTGCTTCCACGATCGTGACTTAGCTCCAGAAGGCGACACTTTACGTGAAACCAACGCTAACTTGGACAAAGTCGTTGACAAGATCGTTGAATACCAAAAGACGAGTGGCATGAAGGTTCTGTGGAACACGTCAAACATGTTCACGAACCCTCGCTTCGTTGAAGGGGCTGCTACTTCTCCTTACGCTGACATCTTTGCTTACTGTGCCGCTCAATTGAAGCACAGTTTGGAAATTGGTAAGCGCGTTGGCTCCGAAAACTATGTCTTCTGGGGTGGCCGTGAAGGTTACGAATCACTCTGGAACACGAACATGAAGGAAGAACAAGAACATGCTGCTAAGTTCTTCCACATGGCTAAGGACTACGCTAACGAAATTGGCTTCGATGCACAAATGTTGCTCGAACCAAAGCCTAAGGAACCAACGACTCACCAATACGACTTCGATGCCGCAACCACCATTGCCTTCATGAAGGAATATGGTTTGGACAAAGACTTCAAGTTGAACTTGGAAGGTAACCACGCTAACTTAGCTGGTCACACTTACCAACACGAAATCCGGACTGCCCGTGAAGCAGGTCTGTTAGGTTCATTGGATGCCAACCAAGGCGACAAGCTGATCGGCTGGGATATTGATGAATACCCATCTAACCTGTACGAAACGACTGCTGCTATGTACGAAGTTGTTGAAAATGGTAGTATTGGCCCTCGCGGTGGGTTGAACTTCGATGCTAAGCCTCGTCGTTCATCATTTGCCCCAGAAGACCTCTTCTACGGCCACATCGTAGGTATGGACAGCTTTGCTGCCGGCTTACGGGTTGCTGTTGCTATGAAGGAAGACGGCTTCTTAGACAACTTGAAGAAGGACCGTTACAGTTCATACGAATCCGGTATCGGTGCTGATATCGAAAGCGGCAAGGCAGACTTCAAGTCCCTTGAAAAGTACGCTATCGACAAGCCACAATCAGAATTGATTGCTGCTACGCACTCTGACCACTTGGAAGAAGTCAAGGATACGATCAACCATTACATCATTGACACTCTGAGCAAGTAATCTCGGACTTTGTGAAAATAAATATCATATAGAATGGCGGACGGACGGTGTGTTCGTCCGCCATTTTTATGCTTGTGATTTGCGGTTAACGCGCTGCCGCCAGCTACTGCGCTGTGGGCAACCTTTTCAGCCAAAGTGCGGTCTGAAAAGGCACGAGAGAACCCCGCCTAACCCGCGCGTTTCCCTCGTGGCCCGTGGTCTAAGCTAGCTAAGAATGCTAGTTAATACCACCGTCACTGCACAGTAACTGCCGGTCTCCGGCTCTAAATGGTGTCAAGGTGGCATCAGAATAGCGTGGCATTATTGGGTTAGGATTCATGAGCGTCAGAAATAGGCAACGCAACTCACGTAATCTATCTGAAGCAATAACTGTTTAACATAATTAGGATAACCAAACGAATAGATGGCTAGGTCCAGTTTCACTAGCGGATTGGTAATGGTATGTTGCCAGTAGTTAGCTGGAGGCGGAGACGGGTCACGCAGTGTCGATGTTCTTAGTGGCGGTTTTTGCCGCTTAGAACATGGGCCGCACTTGGTGACCCACGGTTCTGGTGGGGCGCCAAGTCGCCGCGGAAGACCGTTCTGTGGCTTCCGGGGTTGCCCCACAGTGTGACCCGTCTCCACCGGAAGCGGCCTCAACCACTAAAATATTTAGGAGGAATGACCGATGGGGAAGTATGTACTCGGTGTTGACCTAGGGACCAGTGCCGTTAAGGTGTCGGCCTTAGACCACAGTGGGCAAATTGTCGCCCAAGAAAGTTTTGACTATGATTTGATTCAAAAGAAGCCTGGCTATAACGAACAGAACCCAGAGGACTGGGTTTCTGGAACAACGGTGGCGATTGTGCGGTTGATTTTAAACGATCACTTAGATGCCGCTGACATTGAAGGCCTGAGTTATTCTGGACAAATGCACGGGATGGTTCTGCTTGACGAAAATAAGAAAGTTTTACGTCCCGCTATTTTGTGGAACGATACGCGGACCACGCCACAACGTGAAGAAATTGAAGCCAAGATGGGCGACGAATTTGTCGACATCACTGGGAACCAACCCCTCGAAGGCTTTACACTGACGAAATTACTTTGGGTCAAAGAAAATGAACCTGACATTTGGGCTAAGGCTAAGTACTTTGTCCTGCCTAAAGACTACGTTCGTTACCGCATGACGGGTAACCTGGCCATGGACTATTCAGATGCGACTGGGACCGTTCTCCTTGACGTTGCGAAGGGTGAATGGAGCCAGAAGATTTGTGATACCTTTGATATCCCGATGAGCATGTGCCCACCTTTGATCAAGTCCGTTGACTTTGCTGGGACGGTTACGCCGGCCTACGCCGAATTCTCTGGATTGACCACGGCCACTAAGGTCTATGGTGGTGCCGCTGATAACGCTGCTGGTGCCGTTGGTGCCGGAATTTTGCACCCGAACATGGTTCTGTCCAGTATTGGGACGTCTGGGGTTGTTCTGAAGTATGAAGACACGGCTGACGTGAACTATCACGGTGTCGTGCAGTTTGAAGACCACGCCATTCCCGACAAGTACTACTCTATGGGGGTCACTCTGGCAGCCGGTTATTCTTTGAGCTGGTTCAAGAAGACTTTCGCTCCAGAAGCTGATTTCACGGACTTTGTGGCCAGTGCAGCTAAAAGTACTGTTGGTGCTAATGGGCTACTCTACACGCCTTATATCGTGGGTGAACGGGCGCCATACGCCGACGCTGACATCCGGGGGAGCTTTACCGGGGTCGATGGCACCCACAAGCGCTATGACTTCGTGCGGGCCGTTCTGGAGGGTATCGTCTTCTCATTCCGGGATCTCTTTGACATCTACGAAGAAAATGGTGGCGATTTTGATACGGTCGTTTCCATTGGTGGTGGGGCCAAGAGTCCGCTCTGGCTGCAAATTCAAGCCGACATCTTTAACCGTAAAGTTGTCAGTTTGACGAATGAACAGGGACCAGGGATGGGGGCCGCCATGATTGCTGCCACCGGTCTCGGCTGGTTTGACTCCCTACAAGACTGTGCCGAAACCTTCGTACACTTTGGCAAGGCTTACGAACCAAATCCTGAGAACGCTAAGAAGTACGCTAAGATGCACAAAATCTACAAGCAGGTCTACCAACAGACCAAGTCGATCAGTGCGCAATTACTGGATTACCGGCGCGAAGAGCTTAACTAGCGAGAGGCTTTTCATCAATGAAATGCAAGTAATCTGATAGAAAAACTCGGTAAAATGCCGAGTTTTTTTTATTTTCCTAAGAAAACGCTTCCAAAACGGTTTGAACCATGTTATTATATGCACATGGTTGGTTGAACCAATCAACCAACAACAGTTAAAAACACCAACTTACACTTACATCTTCAGCTATACTTCGTCACATACACTGCCACTTTAGAATTTTACGGTGAAAGCCGCATAAGGAGCGATATCTATGCGAAAAGTTTCGACCGGATTTGTTTATTTCTTCGGGGCTTTGGGTGGATTACTATTCGGTTACGATACCGGGGTAATTTCCGGAGCCATTTTATTTATTCAAAAGCAGATGAACCTGGGTTCTTGGCAACAAGGCTGGGTCGTCAGTGCCGTTTTGTTGGGGGCCATCTTAGGGGCTGCCATCATCGGACCATCCTCTGACCGTTATGGTCGGCGAAAGCTACTGCTATTATCAGCAATTATTTTCTTCGTGGGGGCCTTGGGCTCCGCGTTCTCACCAGAGTTTTGGACATTAATTATTTCACGGGTCGTCCTCGGGATGGCCGTTGGGGCTGCATCAGCCTTGATTCCAACTTACTTAGCTGAACTATCACCCGCTGACAAACGGGGGACGATGTCCAGCCTGTTCCAACTGATGGTGATGACCGGGATTCTGTTAGCCTACATCACCAACTACGGTTTTGCCGGCTTCTACACCGGCTGGCGTTGGATGTTAGGGTTTGCCGCACTTCCTGCCGCAATCCTGTTCTTAGGTGGGTTGATCTTACCTGAAAGTCCACGTTTCTTGGTTAAAACGGGTCACAGTGACCACGCTCGTCAAATCTTGGACACCATGAACAAGCACAACACGTCCGTGGTTGACAAAGAATTAGCGCAAATTGAAGAACAAGCTAAGATGAAGAACGGCGGCTGGAAAGAACTCTTTGGCCTGATGGTTCGTCCTTCATTGACGATTGGTATTGGTCTGGCTATTTTCCAACAAGTCATGGGTTGTAACACGGTTCTGTACTACGCACCAACTATCTTTACTGACGTTGGTTTCGGGGTCAACGCAGCCCTGTTAGCCCACATCGGTATCGGGATCTTTAACGTGATTGTTACTGCGATTGCCGTAATGATCATGGATAAGATCGACCGTAAGAAGATGTTGAACATTGGTGCCGTTGGGATGGGGATTTCCCTGTTCGTTATGAGTCTCGGGATGAAGTTCTCCGGTGGTTCTCAAACCGCAGCCATCATCTCCGTTATCGCCTTGACCATCTACATTGCTTTCTTCTCCGCAACCTGGGGTCCCGTAATGTGGGTTATGATTGGTGAAGTCTTCCCACTGAACATTCGTGGGTTAGGGAACTCCTTTGCTAGTGTGATCAACTGGACCGCTAACATGATCGTTTCCTTAACTTTCCCATCTCTGTTAGACTTCTTCGGTACTGGTAGTTTGTTTATCGGTTACGGGATTCTCTGCTTTGCTTCTATCTGGTTCGTTCAAAAGAAGGTCTTCGAAACTCGGAACCGTTCTTTGGAAGATATCGAAGCAACCTTGCGTTCTAAGGCGGACGAAAAAGAAGCTAGCCTGAACGCTGCGAAATAAGTTAAGTATTTCCTTTGATTGCGAGAGGGCCATTCCTGCGAGGATGGCTTTCTCGTTTTTTTTGTAAAAAATTTTAAAGTGACTTGGATTTATCAGTGGTGGTGAGAAACATAGGGTTTATAAGGAAAGTCACGAGATTGTGCTGCGAAACCGTTTACTCTGATTGCGAAAACCTTCACGAAATTCTGTAGGAAACGCTTTCAAAAATTTGATGAAAGTGCTATCATAGCTTTTAGTTGGTTGTAGCAATCAACCAACATCAGATGTGCCAACTTACATATTGCAAAAAATTATGCGGCGACGAACTGTCAAAGGAAGTAAGAACATGCGAAAAGTTTCAACTGGCTTTGTTTACTTCTTCGGCGCCCTTGGGGGTCTCCTCTTTGGGTATGATACCGGGGTAATTTCAGGAGCAATTCTGTTTATCCAGAAACAAATGAGTTTGGGGTCTTGGCAACAAGGCTGGGTCGTTAGTGCCGTACTATTAGGTGCCATCTTAGGTGCCGCTATCATTGGACCATCCTCTGACCGTTTTGGTCGGCGGAAGTTGTTGCTGCTTTCAGCTATTATTTTCTTGGTCGGTGCTTTAGGGTCTGCCTTTTCACCAGAGTTCTGGACATTGATTATTTCCCGGATCATCTTGGGGATGGCCGTTGGGGCTGCCTCTGCTTTGATTCCAACGTACCTGGCCGAATTGGCACCTGCTGATAAGCGGGGGACCGTTTCTAGCCTGTTCCAACTGATGGTCATGACGGGGATTCTGTTGGCTTACATCACCAACTACAGTTTTTCTGGCATGTACACCGGCTGGCGTTGGATGTTGGGGTTCGCTGCGATTCCAGCGGCTCTGCTGTTCATTGGTGGGTTGGTCCTACCAGAAAGCCCACGGTTCTTGGTTAAGTCAGGCCACATGGCTGAAGCACGTGAGGTGCTGGATACCATGAACAAGCATGACCAAGCCGCCGTTGATAAGGAAGTTGCCCAAATTGAAGAATCAGCCAAGATCGTCAGTGGTGGTTGGAAGGAACTCTTCAGTAAGATGGTTCGCCCTTCATTGACCATTGGCTTTGGGTTAGCGATTTTCCAACAAGTTATGGGATGTAACACCGTGCTGTACTACGCGCCAACCATCTTTACGGATGTTGGTTTCGGGGTTTCCGCCGCACTGTTAGCCCACATTGGTATCGGGATTTTCAACGTGATCGTGACGGCCGTTGCTGTAACGATTATGGATAAGATTGACCGTAAGAAGATGTTGATCATTGGGGCGATTGGGATGGCCATCTCCCTGTTCGTTATGAGTCTGGGGATGAAGTTCTCCGGTGGTTCTCAAACCGCTGCTGTTATTTCCGTAATCGCTTTGACCATCTACATCGCTTTCTTCTCCGCAACTTGGGGCCCTGTCATGTGGGTTATGATTGGTGAGGTCTTCCCGTTGAATATTCGTGGGTTAGGGAATTCATTCTCTAGTGTGATCAACTGGACCGCTAATATGATTGTTTCCTTAACGTTCCCATCCCTGTTAGACTTCTTCGGTACTGGGAGTTTGTTTATCGGTTACGGGATCCTCTGTTTGGCTTCCATCTGGTTTGTCCAAAAGAAAGTCTTCGAAACACGGAACCGTTCATTGGAAGACATCGAAGCAACCTTGCGTGCTAAGGCTGGCGAAGATGCTTCTAGCTTGAGCGCCGCACAAAAGTAAACAGAAGTGGTGCCTGAGAAATTGCCAGTAACGCTATGATTGGTTGATTTCCCAGCGTCCTATTTAAAATCAAGTGAAAGATTGAAGTCACTCCTGAGAGGGTGGCTTCTTTTTTTGAGTGAGGAAGGTTTGGTAGTTAAGGGATGTTATGAGCTGGTTTTGGCGGGAGCTTTGAGTCGAGCTGAAGGACCGTTCCTCTGGCCGAAAGCGGTCCCCACAGTCCACCCACTCCCTGCGAACCGGAGGCGGCAATTATAGTTGCTAAAGTCGACCAAGGTTTAGTTAACAAACTACGTCTATTTGGATAAAAGGATTTCCGTTTAAGTCGTTAAGCACTTAAAGTTCAGTCGTATCAAAAAGACTTACTTTAAGGAGTGAAAGTTATGGAAGAAAAAATGCGGGTTGCATTGGTTACTGGTGGCGGTCAAGGGATTGGGAAAGCGATAGCTATGCGACTGATCCACGATGGTTTTGCAGTCATGTTAGCAGACTTGAACTTAGAGAATGCACACTTAGTGGAGGAAGAGATTGAAGCTGCTGGTGGTCGGGCGGGTTCGATTCGGACCAACGTTGCCGACCGCGAAAGTGTCTTCAAGGCGGTCAACGCTGCCGTCGAAGAGTTTGGTGACCTGAACGTAATGGTCAATAACGCTGGGCTTGGGCCAACCACGCCCATCGATACGATTACGTCAGAGCAATTTGATAAGGTCTACCGGGTCAATGCTGGTGGTGCTCTCTGGGGAATTCAGGCGGCTCACGCCAAGTTCCGCGAACTGGGTCATGGTGGGAAAATAATCTCCGCGTCCTCCCAAGCCGGTGTGGTGGGGAATCCTAATCTGGCCCTGTACAGTGGGACCAAATTTGCCATCAGAGGGATTACCCAGGTTGCTGCGCGCGACTTGGCAGCTGAGGGGATTACCGTCAACGCGTACGCGCCAGGAATCGTCAAAACGCCAATGATGTTTGATATTGCCCATCAGGTCGGTGAAAATGCCGGTGAGAGCGATGAGTGGGGGATGCAGACATTTGCCAAGGACATCGCGTTAGGCCGGCTAGAAGAGCCTGAGGATGTTGCCAACGTGGTCTCTTTCCTGGCGGGTCCTGATTCAAATTACATTACTGGGCAAACGATTGAAGTTGATGGTGGGATGCAATTCCATTAGTATGAATCTTGGTAGAAATGATAAGGGTTTGAGACTTTTGTCTCAAACCCTTATTGTGTTCTGAGCGTCTATCGTCGAAACGTGTGATTAAACCAGCTACTGTTTAATTTTCACGACGTATTTTTTCAAGATCCACGCGGTGTGGTGATGGTGGTCTTGCACTTTTAGATACGTGGCTTTCTTACCGTTAATTTTGACGGTTTCCTGTTTGATGATTCGCCATTTAGTTTTAGCTGATTTGGAAGTCTTACCTTTGCTGTGCTTGAGATGAGCGTCTTTGAACCAGACCTTGTGGCCCTTTAACCGGTAGATGTAATTGGTGTGGCGTTTCTTAGTAACTGTAATCTTAACGGTCTTTTTCGCTTTCTTCGTTGGCTTGATGGTGTCGCCTTGGCCAGCCGCAGCGACGGTTGTAGCGGTAGAAGGCTTCGTCACTGGTGCAGGAGTCGCAGGCTTAGGCGTGCTGGGTGTTGGTGCAACGGGGACGCTAGGACTGGGCTTAGCCGTCGTATAGGTTGAACTGTAAGGTGTGTTTTTGCCATCAGTTGAGACCAGGTAGCGGGCTTTCAGTTGTTCACGTTTGGCGACGGGGAAGTTCAGCTCGCGAGTCAGGTAGTTTGAAATATTGGTGTAGTTCTGTGAGATGACTTGGTAATATTCGTCGATCCAACTTTGCTTAACGGCTTCTCGGTCGTAGTAATAGTTGGACAACATGAAGTCGTCGACGGTCGTTTGTTTGTCCATACCCAGTGCGGAGAGGATGAGGACGGCCGCGACTCCCGTCCGGTCTTTCCCAGTGACGCAGTGGAAGAGGGTGGCGCCTTGATTGGTTAATAAACGGTTTAGAAATTGGCGATAACCCGTAATGGCGTAGTAGCCTAACTCAAGGCGCGAGCCGTAAAAATCGCCATCACCTAGGCCGTGGTTGGCTGCGGCTTGGGGTCCGAAAATTGAGAGATAGGTGATGGGGGCTCCAGGAATGGCGGCGTCGGGTGAACCGGCCACTTGGCCAGGCGTCCGAAAGTCCACGACGTTTTTTACGTTGTAGTCGTGACTGAGGACAGTAACGTCGTGGTCGTCCAGCTTGTATAGCCGGTCCGAACGAATCAAAGCTTTGGGACGAATCTGCCATTTACCATCGGCAGTCTTAATGCCGCCCATGTCACGGGTGTTTTTGGTGCCACTGAGGACGATTCGGTGGTCGGGATTGGGCTTGGTTGGAACGACGTAGCTGGAGCGATTGGCGGAAGAAGATTTAGCAGAGTTAGCTTTGATCGTAGTTGGTTTAGTTGGTGCAGTCTGAGTGGCCGCGGACGCGGTTGGCACGATAACACCAGCCAGCAGGAGCGAAAGACAGAGAAGCTTAATTGATCGAGCAGTGACTGAGTGAGACATGGTAATTCCTCCCTAGAAAATAGTTTTTGGTCCTTAACCATTACTCACGTTATCAGATGAATGTCACGGTTCAATTAGGTTTCAGTATAAATGCTGTAAATTCGAATATAAATTTCGTTGTAATAAAAGTTTACTTGCCGAACGACTTAGCGGACGTGGTACAATGGGAGCAACTTTTTGAAAACGTTAAGGGGTGACCAGATGATTGCAGAATTTGAAGAGTACCTGGGTAAGATTGAAGACGAGGCGCATCAGGAACGGGTGCGCACCGTTTTAAATTGGGTCCAGGAGACTTTTCCGCAGCTAGAACAACGGTATGCGTGGAACCAACCCATGTTTACGGATCACGGAACGTTTATTATTGGTTTTAGCGTGGCCAAGCCCCACATGGCATTTGCACCGGAAGGGCCAGTCATGGAAAAGTTTGCTGACCAGATTGCGGCGGCGCATTACAATCCCGGCAAAAAATTCGGCCGGATTAAATGGACGCAAGACGTGGACTACGACTTACTAAAACGAATTATTGCCTTTAACATTGCGGACAAGGTGGACTGTACGACATTTTGGCGGAAATAAGTATTTATCTTCGGTGACCAGAAGTGGGACCTACCGTGAGGACGCTTCAGCCAAAAGGGCGGGCTTCTCGCTCGATTTGAAGCCACGGAAACCACGTGTCTTCCAAGGCGCCAATGGCTTAGATTGAATTAGAATATTTTGTCGCGAGCTAAAGACTCAGGTCTGTTGCTATCTTCGAAAATAAAAATAAAGGGTTTGAGACAAAAGTCTCAAACCCTTTTTAGGTTGGTCTTAAATTATTTCGTTTAACTGAGTTGTCTTCCGCATATTGAGCTAGCAAACAAGATGGTGAATAGTTGAAGTCAAACTTGGACAGCCCCCGCCAACCGGAGACGAGAACTACTAGGAAAGCTTAGGCTGTTCAGCGTTCTTGGCAGCGGCGCGTTTGGCATCGATGAGTTCGCCCTGTTCGTTAGTCCGGACCACAAAGACGTCGATCTTAGCCATACGGCTGACGTAGGCCGTTACGGAACCTTCGACGACGCGGGCCACGACGCTCAATCCGGTTGCGCCCAACATAATCAGATCATCGTGGTGGTCTTGCACAAATTCATGAGAGATGACCGTCTTGGGATTGCCAAATCGCACGTGGATGTCCATATCCTTGAAGCCAGTGGCAGCACTGGTCGTCTCCACTAATGAGTTCAGGTAGGACTGAGCGTCGTTTGCGAGCTCGTGGATGACCCCACCCGGCATCGATCCACTGGCGTAAAAGCCGTAGTGGTTGATGCGTAAGACGTTCAGGAGGTCAATGTGCGCGTGATTTCTTTGCGCAACGTCCACGGCCTTTTTAAGGGCCAGTTCAGCTTGAACGGATCCATCAAGGGGAACCAGGATTCGTGAGTAATTCTGTTCCATAATTAACCTTCTTTAATAGTAGTTTAGACGCGTCCCTTTAAGGTGATGGTGGCTGTATCCAGAACGTGCCCGTTGATTTGATGAAGAAAGTCGTTGAGCCAGAAGCCATCTTCCAGGTCTAGCTTGGTGTTCAGCGCGTAGACCGTCAAGCTGTAGTCGTGGTCCTTATCTGGTGGGAATGGTCCCGTGTAGTTTTGAAAGATAGCGGGGTCCGTATTGCCAACCAGAGAACCGGCATTGCTATTGCGGCCGTGAACGTGGGGAATCGCGTTCGTCCGGGAAACGTCAGCCGTGATTTCGCGGGTAGTTCCGGGAAAGTTGGCGGCGACCCAGTGAATCCAGGGGAAGCCACAGACTGGAACGGCATCGAAGTCAATCAGGTTTAAAGCAATGGTGCTGGTTTTCTTAGGTAATTTCGATAGACTGATGGGAAATGATTTGACGGGGTCTCCGGCGTACATATCGTCGCCAGTGGCGTGCTTACTATATTCGTCGGCTAAATAACCGTCTTCTGTTGGCACAAAAATTCGCATGAAATCCCTCCTATATAATGACGCTTAACTCCCTTCATTATACCGCAGGCGACTGACAAACTGTGAATATTCATGAATAATGTATAATTATCCGAATAAGCAGAGAAAAACTAATATAATTTCAGAAATGGCTTGATTTACAAAACTATTAGCGTATGATTAGAAACAATTAGTTCGCTACTCAGAAAGGATGATTCGCATGACACCCCAAGCAAAGATTGAAATTCTTCAGCATTTAATTCAAATTCCTTCGGTCAATGACCATGAGACCGACGTTGCCAACTACATTGCCAGTTTATTTGCGCCATATCCGCAGGCTAAGGTTGAGAAGGTTCCATTTGCTCAGGACCGAGATAATCTAGTGGTCACGATTGGTAATCCAGCTGGACCCCAGCTCGGCCTATGTGGGCACATGGATGTGGTATCGGCTGGGGATGAATCGGCCTGGAGCCACGCGCCATTCGCTGGTGAAGTGGTTGGCGACCAACTCTTTGGTCGGGGGGCTTCCGATATGAAGAGCGGTCTGGCAGCCATTGTCATCACTTTGCTGGAATTCTTGGAACAGGGCGTTCAGCTTAAAGGGAGCGTCCGGTTAATGGGGACCGTCGGCGAAGAGACTGGGGAATACGGTGCGGCTAAGCTCACGGACGAGGGGTACGCTGATCATTTAGCGGGCCTGATTATTGCGGAACCCAGCGGTTTAGACAACGTGGTCTACACGGCGCGAGGGGTCATTGACTACAAGGTCGTGTCCACGGGCAAGGCCAGTCACAGTGCCCGGCCGGAAAAGGGTGTCAATGCGATTGATAATCTGATGAAATTCTATAATGCGGTGGGGCCAATTATGGCGAAATACACCAAAACGGATCCAGTCTTGGGTGGCCTCCTACACAACGTTGATTTAATTTCTGGTGGCGAGCAAATCAATTCAATTCCGGCCCACGCTGAGCTAATGGCTAATATGCGGACGATTCCCGCTTATCCAAATCAGGTGATTTACGATGAGCTGGAAGCATTGATTGCTAAATTAAATGAGGAACCTGATGTGGATTTGACGTTGAGTTACAGTTATCCTGAAGAAGCAATTCCAGGTGACCCTAACGCACCGTTGGTACAATTGGCCAAGCAAATTAGTGATAAGGTCTGTGGGCATGACACGCAGATTGTGGGTTCCGGTGGCGCTAACGACGGAGCCGAGTTCCTGCGGGCTAAGGCGGACTTTACCAGCATTGAACTTGGTCCGGGGAGCAACACCTCGCACCAAGTTGATGAGTACATCTCCGTCACAGAATTTTTACAAGCCGTTGAAGTCTATGAGGCATTGGTCCCAGCGTTCTTTGAGGAAACCTTGAAGGCAGCGATGGACTAATTGTGTTGCGCGAGTTGGCAGTTGACTAGGAGCTGCCGGGTACTGAAGTGAATTTAAGACGTCAAAAGGGCTGAGAGGTGATCTCAGCCCTTTTGAGGTGTCGAGATTAAGATGTATTGTAATCGTGGCAGTAAATGAGTGTAAAGTTAGATAGCCATATTGGTGGACGCTCGCTACTGTCTTGGTGAGCGGCCACTTCACTAACCGGAAGCGGCAAGCGGAATCCAATGATTAAGATTATGAATAGAAACTAGCAAACCGGTTAAACTTGCATCGAATTTCTGGTAATTTTGAGCGATTTGATTATATTTAAAAGTAATTGGGTAAGGGGGGCAGCGAGTCTGATGATGAAGCGAGCACAACGTGGATTAGTTATTTATCATACCGGTGTGACACTGTTAACGCTCTGGTCGGTGATCAACGTGAGTTTGATGATTTTACGGCTGGGCAGTCATGCAGTTGAATTGACGATTGCTAACAGTTTATTAGTGGTGTTTGCTATTGATTATTTCGTCCGGTTAGTTGTGACGAAGAATCGCAAGATCTTTCTCATTCAGTCGGCCTTTGATTTGCTGGGGATTATTCCGTTACATCCCGTTTTTGCTTTCTTTCGACTGGGTCGGTTGGTCCGGTTAATTCGGTTTCACCACCTTTTTTGGCGGTTGGGGATCGCTGGTAAATGGACGAAGGCTTATCACCGTTTTATCTATAAAACAGGATTTATCTATTTGTTTTCGATTAGTGTAGCCATCATTGTTTTGAGCGCTTTTCTCTTCTCGTTAGCTGAGAAGCAAAGCCTGGCTAATTCACTTTGGTGGGCGATTACAACGGCCACGACCGTAGGGTATGGGGATGAGACACCTCATACGGCGGTGGGTAAGATTGTTGCCAGCTTCCTGATGTTCGGGGGCGTTGGTTTCATTGGGTTGCTGACCAGCACCATCATGGATTTCTTTACCAGTCGGGCCACGCAATTGGCCACCGACCACGAAGTCCAACAGCAGGCTGATTTGGTGAAATTGTTGACGAAGATCGATGTCTTGGCTACGAAGGTCGATCAGTTACAAGATAAAATTGTTGCCCTAGAAAAAACGACGAAAAAAAACACGCCCTCCCATTAGGAAGTGGCGTGTCACCGTGATTAATGAACAAATTGTAAATTGTAATTTCCTTGACCATCCGAAGTGATGGTGTAGGTGCTGTAACCTTCTTGAAGCCATTGATTCTTGGAAGCCTGTGCCCAGTTCTGCGCATCAGCAACCGACGAAAAGGTGTGGGTCGTGCCAAACGAAGTTGGGTTGTGACTGCTGTCCTTATTAGGTGCACTAGACGTGCTGTTAGCAGAACTTTTCTTCGTTTGTGCCTGATCCAGTAGCTTTTGCTCACGGGTCTGAACAGCGTTGTTCGACTCGTTGTTAATAATATTCTGTAATTTTTGTTTTTGCGTAACGGTAAGGCCACTGTCATCGTACTGACTGTAGCGCTTCTTGAAGCTCTCAAAGGCGGACTGTTCCGAAACTGAAGAGGAACGAGCCGCAACGGAAGCACTGACACTGGATGAGCTACCAGTGCTGGCACCAGAAGGGTTGTTGTGGTGGTTAATGGCTAGGACCAGCAAAATGGCAATAGCCAGCGTTAATAACGTCATGATCCATGGCCACCAGCGACGCGGCTTTCTTGGCCGTTTGCGAGTGGGCTGATCTGACCCCTGGTTAAAGTTATACCGTTGTACGCGTGATTTTGGTTCTTGGTTGTTCAACTGAAAAACCTCCATGTCCAGAACGGTGTGAAAAAACAAGCTTGCCGTCGGGACGACAAACTACCACACCCTTCATAATACCGCAAAACACCGCCAGAACAAAATTTTCCTGCTGATTTCGGAGATTTCTTAACCTTTCTTACCGCGAAATCAGTCAACCTATTGTATGATAGAAGTGGAACTAAGTCTGAAAGGTGGTTTTTATTTTGCATAATGATATTCCTGCATTACCGTTAAATAATGGCAACCGGATTCCCCAACTCGGTTTAGGGGTCTTCCAAGTCGATAACGCTGAAGATACCAAGAACGCGATTAAGTGGGCTTTAGCAGCTGGGTACCGTCACATTGATACGGCCGCATATTACGGCAACGAACAGTGGGTTGGTGAAGCTATTCGTGAGAGTGGCCTCAAGCGTGAGGACGTCTTTGTGACCTCTAAGCTGTGGAATAGTGAACGTGGTTATGATGAGACGAAGGCGGCCTTCCAAGCAACGTTGGACCGTTTAGGATTTGATTACTTGGATATGTTTTTGATCCATTGGCCAGCTCCTGGTTACGTTGACAGCTGGAAAGCAATGGAAGACCTCTATAAGGAAGGCAAAATCAAGAACATTGGGGTGTCTAACTTTAATCAGAAGCAGATGGATGAGATCTTGGAAGCAGGGACGGTTAAGCCAGTCGTTGATCAGATTGAAACGCACCCGTACTTCCAACAAGATGAGATGCACGCTTACCTTGAAAGCAAGGGGATTGCGCATGAAGCTTGGAGTCCACTCGGCGGTGGAAACAATAATGCCTTGAGTGACCCAGTGATCAATGAGTTGGCCGCTGCGCATGACGTTAGTGCTGCCCAAATCATTTTACGTTGGCACGTTCAACGAGAAGAAATTGTGATTCCGAAGTCCATCCATGAAGCTCGGGTTCAACAGAACCGCGACATCTTTGCCTTTGGGTTGGATCAGGACGAAATGCGAGCCATTGCCAATCTCGATGCCGGCAAACGGGTGGGTCCAGATCCAGACGATGCCGCCTGGTTGAAGAAGTCACAGACCTACAGTAGCCGCAAGTAATTAGCGGTACGGTGGAATATCTTTGGCTGTTGCTTGGGGTACCAGTTGATCGGTCAACGTGTTCACGACCGTAATGGGTATCCGGGCAAAGGGACTGAAAAAGTGGGGATGATCTGGGTCGGGAACGTCCTGGGTCTCCTTGAGTTTAGGAACTAATGCGACTAGGTCTTCCTTGTGAAGATCTAGTTTTTTTGCATAATAGACGACCTCGCGGTAACTGAAGTTTTTAAAATAGAAGTAGTAGCAGAGTCCGGCTACCACAAAATACCAGAAAATCGTCCATTCCAGGCCAATGGTACTGGGGTTGAGGAACCCGATGAAAATTGCAGCGACAACAAAGATGAGATAAAGCCCGATAGAAAGAGCGGCCCAACGCTGTTTATGCGTCAAATGTAGCACCTCGTTCTGTTTAGATTTGTGCTCCTAGTGTACGTGGTTTGGTTAGGAAAATTCAAGCTATTTCGTTAAATCTTCCTCGAAAGTTTAGACATTAACCGCCAGTCGTGTATAATAACACGGTATTATTTACTTTGGACCTCGATGGACGCCTTACCGGGCGAGAAAAATAGGCTGGAACGCTGTGAACGCGATTTCGAGCCAAAGAGCGGTCTCGAAACTCGGTTCTGCCTAACCACGGAAAACCACCGTGCTAAGGCAGTGCCACGGCTGAGCCTATTTTTATCGCCCTCGCGGCTGATAGGGGTCTATGCAAATAATTTCTATCAACGTCAGTTAATGTGAATGTTGATGGATGATGGTTAGCGCAATGTTAGCCGTGAGGGCGGGACTGTAGGTGCTCAGCCATGAAATTTCTCTTAGCTGAGTGATCTGCTCAGGTTAGAGAAAGACCGGACTTTGAGACCGCTTTTTGGCTCAAAGCCGTGTCCATGGCGTTCCAGCACCTACAGTCCCGCCCGGTAAGGCGGCCAACCCCAAACCAAGAACAATGATGAAGTCAATCGCGAAGAAATGAGAGGTAGACAAAGTGAGTTTAAGTTTTGAAACGATTCAGCCGGCCGACTATGAACAGGTTGATCAGATCGTCAAGAGTGCCTTCGCTGCTATTGAAGAAAGTGACGGCGATGAGGTACCTCTGATACACCGACTGCGAGCAACGTACGACTATCAACCTAGTTTAGAAGTAGTCGCCAAGGCCGATTTAACGACGGTGGTGGGCCATGGGTTGCTAACCCCCGTTACTATCCGAGGGAGTCGCCACAACACGACTATCGTGGCCTTAGCACCACTAGCCGTGGCGCCCGACCAACAGGGCCAAGCCATCGGGAGTCAATTGCTGAGTGAGTTAGAGACTCGGGCCCGGCTAGCTGGATTTACAGCGGTCAGCGTGGTGGGGGATATGAACTTCTACGGGAGCCGCGGTTACGTGATGGCCGAAGATTTCTCAATTCATAATTCACTACCAGTACCGATGGGAAGCAACTTGATCAAACCGTTGACAGCTGGGGCTTTAGCTCACGTTGGTGGGATGATCGAATACCCAGCCTCATTTAAATAAAATTTAGATTAGAGGTTGACGGGGTTTTCTCATCGTGCTATTATCAAATCAATCAAATAACGAACGCTAATTTCCATTACCAAGTAGCGTGTCATCTGTGCGTCAGAAAGTCGGTGGTTGCTGCGAACCGATCAGGGTGATTACGACGAAATACAGTGGAATGTCCTGGTACGCCAGGCGGACAATTACTAGAGCCGTTACCATCTAGAGAGTGGAGTTACTGGGTCTAGAACCAGTGGCTCAAGTTGGGTGGTACCACGGTTTAAGTCTAATCGTCCCTGTTGCATAGTTGCAGCGGGGACGATTTTTTTGTACATAACTTGGCGAAGATAAGATAAAAAGAGGAGCGATTCGATATGAAAGAAGAACAACCAAAGACAAATTGGCGGCCAGTACGTTTTGGCGAAGCCATTACCATCTTATTAGCAATGTTAGTCATTATGGGTTTTGGAGTTATCAAATTCGGGTTATCACCAATGACCCCCGTGTTACTAGTAATCGCGTTAGTCATTCTGTGGGCCAAGCTTCGTGGCGCTGAATGGGATGACATTCACGGTGGCATTATTGAAGGAATTAAAACTGGGATTATTCCCATCTTCATCTTTATTTTAATCGGGGCGTTGATCAGTGTTTGGATCGCCGCTGGGATTATTCCTTCCATGATGGTCTTCGGGTTTCATTTAATTTCTGCACAGTGGTTCGTTCCTTCCGTATTCCTAGTTTGTGCTATTATCGGGACGTCCATTGGGAGTGCCTTCACCATCATCTCAACCATTGGAATTGCCCTCTTCGGAATGGGGACCACGATGGGCTTCAACCCAGCTTTAGTTGCTGGGGCCATCATCTCCGGTGCTATCTTTGGTGATAAGACGTCACCACTTTCTGACTCGACTAACCTGGCTTCGGCCATCGCTGAATCTGAATTGTTTGCCCACATTAAGAACTTGATGTGGTCCACGATTCCCGCTTTCTTGGTTTC
Source organism: Levilactobacillus yonginensis (assembly GCF_964065165.1). NCBI lineage: Bacteria > Bacillati > Bacillota > Bacilli > Lactobacillales > Lactobacillaceae > Levilactobacillus > Levilactobacillus yonginensis. The sequence continues at coordinate 2,009,779 of NZ_OZ061549.1, forward strand.
CTTAGTGCTCTACTTCATCATGGGAACCGGTGCTTCTGACACCAATGCTTTAGGCAAAATCAATGCGACGTTGGCGACGTTAAACGGCCACTTTGCTATTACTTGGTGGGCAGCTTTACCATTAGTTATTATGTTGGTTTGTGCTTGGCGGAAAGTTCCTGCAATCGCGACCTTGTTGATCAACATTGGTTTGGCTATCGTCATGATTTTCATTGAAAAGCCTTCAACGTCTCTGAGCAGTATTGCCACAATGATTGAATCTGGCTTTGTTTCTAAGACTGGTAACGCTAGTGTAGATGCTTTGCTGACTCGTGGTGGGATCAGTGCCATGATGTCCACCGTTTCCCTGATTATCCTGACGCTGACCTTGGGTGGCTTGTTGATGAAGTTCAACATCATCCAAACGGCCATGGTACCGTTGGCTAAGCGCCTGAAGAGTTCTGGTTCATTAGTTACAGCCGCTATCCTGTCTGGGATTGGCGTAAACGTCTTCGTTGGTGAACAGTACTTATCCGTTATCCTACCCGGGAAAGCCTTCAAACAAACCTTCAACGACCGTGGCTTGGACAACTTGGCCTTGAGCCGGGTCCTTGAAGATGGTGGGACCGTTATCAACTACTTGGTTCCATGGGGGGTTGCCGCCGTGTTCGCTGCCAACACGTTAGGGGTCTCTACGTTGGCATACCTACCATTCTGTTTCTTCAGTCTCTTATCGCCACTCTTCTCTATCCTCAGTGGGTTCACTGGTGTTGGGTTGAAGCGCCTGCCTTCTAGTGATGACAGTAGTGCTACGGCCGCAACGATGGCCGCTGATGGCCGTTAATCAATAACTTTATAAAAAAGTCCAGCACCCTAGAGGTGTTGGACTTTTTTGGTGTAAATGTAGTCTGCGGCGTTGAGGTTCAACGTAATTTCCCGGTGCTGTGGTAATTCTAAATACAATAGATTTAAGTTGCGGTCGCATTTGGTGATCCGCACGGGAACGTCCAACGGTAGCGCAATTTCTTGCAGGTAGTCAACTAAGTCGGTTGTTTCCAAGTAGCTTTGGCAAATGACTTGCTGGCCGGTCACGACGTCGCTGAGGCGGGTGATGTGGGTGTCATCCAGAACGCGACAGAGTTCCAGAACGCCGCCAAAGGGGCTCCGTTCTGGTTGACCGAGATAAGAATTGAGGGCAGTAGCGGTTGCTGGTGTTAAAGTATCCGCCATGGCCCAAGCCTGAGCGGGAACTTGTGATAAAGGCAACTTCAGCTGTTGTGTCAAGAGAACTTCACAAAGGCGGTAGTTATGTAGTAACTGACAGGCAAGGTGACGACCGCGGTCGGTGAGAGTTACCCCGGTGTAACGGCGGCGGTCGACTAATTCATCACGTTGCAGTAGCCGCGTGGTTTCAGTTACGGTAGCTGGTGAAACGTTGGCAAAGTGGCGAATCTGTTTATTGCTGACTCGTGGCCGAGCAAAGCTGCACTCAGCAATGATTTTTAAGTATGAATGACGCTGGTGTTCCATCTAATCAACTCCCCAGTCAGATCAGAAAATGTTAATCTCCCCTAAAAAAATGTTTATTACAGTTAAAAGTCTACCCGTAAGTGGTAGATGTTGCAAGTTTTCTTTTTTACTCCTTATTTGAGTGACTAATTGTACGTACTTTTAGACGGTAAATACCGAAGGCTGGGCATTTATTCACTAATTAAAGTTATTTTTGAAAAAGTTTTGGGTTATTCTGGTCGGTGAAATGATGACTAGAATGGCAATGATGAAAGCGCTTAAAACACTAAAATAAAAATTAACCAAGGTATATTAAAGAGTTAAGTATCCCTAAAAAAGTGTTTGATTTAGCAAAACATTGAGTTACAATGGGCCTTGTAGGAAATAGAAGGGGGTCTTCGTTTTGAGTGATACACCAAAGAAGCACAAACTCATTGAGTACGCCAATGGGCGCTCGCTTGAAGAGATTAACGGTACGGTTAAAGTACCCAAGGGGAAAGGGTTCTGGAAAACACTATTTATGTATTCTGGGCCTGGCGCGTTAGTTGCGGTTGGTTACATGGATCCAGGTAACTGGTCAACGTCCATCACTGGTGGGCAAAATTTCCAATATCTATTAATGTCGATTATCTTGATCTCAAGTTTGATCGCGATGTTGTTGCAATACATGGCGGCTAAACTTGGTATCGTGAGTCAGATGGATTTGGCCCAAGCGATTCGGGCCCGGACGAGTAAGTCGTTGGGGATTGTTTTATGGATCATGACAGAATTTGCGATTATGGCGACGGATATTGCTGAAGTTATTGGGGCAGCGATTGCCCTGTATTTGCTCTTCCACATTCCGTTGGTTGTTGCGGTATTTATTACGGTATTAGATGTTTTGCTATTATTACTGTTAACCAAGATTGGTTTCCGGAAAATTGAAGCTATCGTGGTTTGTCTGATTCTGGTTATCTTAGTGGTCTTTGCCTACGAAGTGGCGCTGTCTAATCCCGATTGGGGTGGCGTTATTGCTGGTTTAGTACCGAGTGCTAAGACGATTTCTTCAACGCCACAAGTTGGCGGCCAAACCCCAATCAGTGGGGCATTAGGAATTATTGGGGCCACAGTGATGCCACATAATCTTTATCTGCATTCAGCAATTTCGCAAACACGGGAAATTGACCATAATGATGAAGACGATGTTGCACGTACAGTTAAGTTCACCAGCTGGGATTCCAATATTCAGTTGACCTTAGCCTTCTTCGTCAACGCCTTACTGTTGGTCATGGGAGTTGCTGTGTTCAAGAGTGGCTCAGTGAAAGATCCTTCATTCTTCGGTCTATTCCAAGCCTTGTCGGATACAAGTACCATGAGTAACGGTGTCCTAGCTGGCGTAGCCAAGACGGGAATTCTATCGACGCTGTTTGCCGTTGCCTTACTTGCTTCTGGGCAAAATTCAACTATCACCGGGACTTTGACGGGTCAGGTTATCATGGAAGGTTTCGTTCACATGCGGATGCCGCTCTGGTTGCGGCGGTTAGTCACCCGGTTGATTTCTGTGATTCCGGTTCTGATTTGTGTGATGTTAACGAGTGGGAAGAGTGCCATTGCTGAACATGAAGCTCTTAACGACCTGATGAACAATTCGCAAGTCTTTCTGGCCTTTGCCCTACCGTTCTCCATGCTACCGTTATTGTTAATGACGGATAGTAAGTTGGAAATGGGACAACGATTCAAGAACACTCTGTGGGTTAAGATATTAGGCTGGATTTCTGTGTTAGCTCTGACCTACCTGAACTTGATTAACATGCCAGCATCCATTCAAGGTTTTTATGGGGATACGATTACAGCTGGCCAAAAGATTTTCGCGAACAATTTGGCTTACGCCCTGGACGCTGCGATTATTGCCATGTTGATTTGGACGGTTCTAGAATTACACCGTGGTAGTAAGCGGGTTGCCGCTCAGCTCCGTGCTGAACAGAATGCAACCACGAAAGAGGAGGCCTAACTAATGGCAACGACTTTTAAACGAATTTTAGTTGGCGTTGATGATTCAGCAGACGCCTTATTAGCCTTTGATTACGCAATTCATCAGGCAAAGAAGGACGATGCTGAGCTCGTCATTGTCTCCGTGTTGGAAAATGATGAAATGAACGTGTACCAGGCACTGGACAGTGATTACATCCACGGGGAACGGGATGCACTGAAGGAACACGTGAAAACCTATCAACAACAGGCTGAAGCAGCGGGCGTTACCAGGGTTAAGGTGATCGTCGCTGAGGGAGAACCTGGTGAAACAATTGTGAAGAATGTGATTCCTCACGTTGAACCGGATTTACTGGTCATTGGATCAATTGCCAAGAAAGGTGTTAGCCGACATTTTGGGAGCCAAGCAGCTTACATGGCCAAGTACGCCAAGATTTCGGTCATGGTGGTCCGTTAAACCTTACGAAAGTAAAATGACTTATCCGAAGTCGGTCAAGCTGGAAGTCCAGCCTGGCCGGCTTTTTGCGACTAATTGTTTGGTAGCAATGAGAAACTTCTTAAATGGGAGGGCAAACGGTACTTTTCGGGAGCGACTAGCCTTACACTTGCCGTGGCTCAGGTAAGGTGGGTCGTTAGGGGGAGTGATTGGATGGACAAGGAAAAGAAACATAAGTTGATTGAGTATGCCAATGGTCGGTCACTGGAAGAAATCAATGGCACGGTCAAGGTTCCCAAGGATCTGGGATTTTGGAAAACGTTGTTTGCTTATTCTGGACCTGGTGCGTTGGTTGCCGTGGGGTATATGGATCCTGGGAACTGGTCGACTTCCATTACTGGTGGCCAAAACTTTCAATATTTATTGATGTCTGTCATCTTGATGTCAAGTTTGATTGCGATGCTCTTACAGTACATGGCAGCTAAACTTGGCATCGTGAGTCAGATGGATTTGGCCCAAGCCATTCGGGCTCGAACCAGTAAGTCATTGGGCGTAGTTTTGTGGTTACTCACGGAGTTAGCCATTATGGCGACGGATATTGCCGAGGTCATTGGGGCAGCAATCGCGTTGTATCTGCTCTTTCACATTCCGTTGGTCATTGCCGTCTTTATCACGGTGTTCGATGTGCTGTTACTCTTGTTATTAACGAAGGTGGGATTCCGGAAGATTGAAGCAATTGTTGTTTGTTTGATCATGGTAATTTTGTTCGTCTTCGTTTATCAAGTTGCGCTGTCTAAGCCAGATTGGTTAGGGGTGGCCAAAGGATTGATTCCAACGACTAAGACGTTCTCCACGGGTACGCAGGTCAGTGGGATGACGCCGTTGAACGGAGCTTTGGGAATCATCGGTGCAACCGTCATGCCACATAACTTATACCTGCACTCGGCTATTTCTCAAACCCGGTCGATCGATCACAATGATGAAGACGATGTGGCGCGGACGGTTAAATTTGCAGGGCTGGATTCAAACATTCAGCTGACCTTTGCCTTCTTTGTCAACGCTTTACTTCTGATTATGGGGGTCGCGGTCTTCAAGACTGGCGCGGTCAAGGATCCATCGTTCTTCGGGCTGTTCCATGCCTTGTCAGACACTAGCACCATGAGCAACGGGTTGTTGAGTAGTGTTGCACGGACCGGTGTTTTGTCTACGCTGTTTGCAGTGGCCTTGTTAGCTTCCGGGCAAAATTCTACGATTACTGGGACGCTATCTGGGCAAGTTATCATGGAAGGTTTCGTCCACATGCGGATGCCCTTGTGGCTGCGGCGGCTGGTGACCCGGTTATTGTCCGTGATTCCCGTCTTGATCTGTGTCGTGTTGACCAGTGGTAAGAGCGACATTGCTGAACACGAGGCCCTCAACGACTTAATGAACAATTCACAAGTCTTTCTAGCGTTTGCGTTACCGTTCTCGATGTTACCGTTGCTGATGATGACGGATAGCAAGTTGGAAATGGGAGAACGGTTCAAGAATTCTTGGTGGCTAAAGATTCTGGGTTGGTTTTCCGTGATCAGCCTGACCTTTCTGAATATGGAAGGCTTGCCGGGTCAGGTCCAGGGCTTCTTTGGGAGCAATGTGACGGGCGACAAGTTGCTGCTGGCCAATGGCATTGCTTACGTATTGATTTTTGCAGTGTTGGCGTTGTTGACGTGGACGGTGGTCGATTTACACCGCGGTAATCGGCGACTGGCGGCAGCTAAAGCTAAGGATTTAGAGTAGGGGGAAGGATACATGCCAACAACTTTCAAAAGAATTTTAGTTGGGGTGGATGATTCGGCGGACGCCTTACTAGCCTTTGATTACGCGATTCATCAAGCGGTTCGGGATGAGGCGGAGCTAGTGATCGTGTCAGTCCTAGAAAATGAAACGATGAGTGTTTATCAAGTTTTGGACAATGACTATATTCATGGCGAATATGATGAATTGAAGGCGCACATTCAACGTTACCAGCAACAGGCTCGTGATGCTGGGGTTAAGCATGTGCGGATGATGATTGCGGAGGGTGAGCCCGGTGAAACGATCGTTAAGGATGTGATTCCCCAGGTGCAGCCAGATATTTTGGTGGTCGGATCGATTGCTAAGAAGGGTGTCAGTCGGCACTTTGGCAGTCAAGCGGCCTACATGGCCAAGTACGCACCCGTTTCGGTATTAGTCGTCCGGTAGTCTTATTAGAAAAAACACGTCGTAAAAATCAGATCACCTGATTTTTACGACGTGCTTTTGTTTAATAACTATCGCCATTCAAGATGGAACTCTTAACGATGACGTAGTCGACCGTTCGAATATCCAAGAGATTACGACCGCCCGCGTAGGAAATAGAGGATTGTAGGTCCTCTTTCATAGCGTTGAGCGTGTTCGCAATATCACCACGGAATGGGACCAACATTTGCTTACCTTCGACGTTACGGTAGGCGCCCTTTTGTTTTTCAGAGGCGGAACCCCAGTATTGCTTGAAGGTCCGACCGTCGATGGTCAGTAAACTACCAGGGGATTGTTCGTGACCGGCCAGCATTGAACCAATCATGACCATGCTAGCGCCAAATCGAACTGACTTAGCGATGTCCCCGTTATACCGGATACCACCGTCGGCAATGATTGGCTTGCGGGCAGCCTTGGCACATAGCCGTAGGGCTGCTAGTTGCCAACCACCAGTCCCGAATCCGGTCTTGAGCTTCGTGATGCAGGCCTTACCAGGACCAATACCAACTTTAGTAGCGTCGGCACCAGCATTTTCCAGTTCACGGACAGCTTCGGGGGTACCAACGTTACCGGCAATGACGAAACTGTTTGGCAGGTGTGTTTTGATTTGCTTGATCATACGAATCACCGCGTCACTATGGCCGTGAGCAATGTCGATGGTAATGTATTCTGGCACCAAGTTAGCAGCGGCTAACTCTTCGATAAAAGCTTGTTCGTCGGGTTTAACCCCAACACTAATGGATGCAAAGAGTGATTTTTCATGCATCCGTTCGATAAACCCGCGTCGTTCCTCGGGTTGGAATCGGTGCATCACGTAAAAATAATCATGTTGCGCTAGCCAAACCGCCAACGGTTCATTGATCACCGTTTCCATATTGGCCGGTACGACGGGAATTTTAAACCGGTGGGGGCCAAATTCAATGCTGGTATCGGCTTCGCTACGGCTTTCAATGATACATTTATTAGGAATTAATTGGATGTCTTCGTAATCAAATACTTCAGCAGGATGCATGTGGGTCACTCCTTGTACTTAGTTAGGTTAGGCGTTCCAGACGTCTTGTAAAATGTTGGTTTGTTCCCGGTCCGGGCCGACGGAAAGGGTAGCCAGGTCAACACCGACTAATTCAGCTAAACGCTTCACGTAGTTTTGCGCGTTAACGGGCAGTTCTTCAACGGAATGACAGTGGGTGATGTCTTCCGTCCAGCCAGGGAATTCTTCATAGATTGGTTGACAAGCGTCCAGGTCGACCAAACTGGCTGGATAGTGGTAGATGGTTTCGCCGTTTAATTCGTAGGCAGTACATAACTTCAGGGTCTTTAACCCGGTTAAGACGTCTAAACAGTTCAATGAAAGACTGGTTAAGCCAGAAACCCGCTTGGCGTGACGGAGGACAACACTATCGAACCAACCGATTCGGCGAGGTCGTTTTGTGACCGTTCCGTATTCATGGCCAACTTCGCGAATTGTATCGCCAATTTCGTCAAATAATTCAGTTGGGAATGGCCCGTCACCAACTCGGGAGGTATAAGCTTTGCAAACACCGACAACGTGGTCGATTTTAGTAGGGCCGACACCGGAACCGATGGTAACGCCACCAGCAACCGGGTTGGATGACGTAACGAATGGGTAAGTTCCGTGGTCAATATCGAGCATAACGCCTTGAGCACCTTCAAAGAGGACGTTCTTGCCAGCGTCGATAGCGTCATTGATGACAACGGAGGTGTCGGTGACATGGTTTTTGATTTGTTGCCCGAGGGCGTAGTATTTATTGAAGACTTCATCAAAGTCTAAAGGTTCTTCATCATATAATTTGGTTAAAACATTGTTCTTTTCGATTAAGTTTTGGCGTAGCTTGTCCGCAAAGATATCGTGGTCCAATAAGTCGGCCACCCGAATACCAATTCGTTCAGCCTTGTCCATGTAGGCAGGGCCGATTCCCTTGTTCGTGGTCCCAATCTTGTTTTCCTTAGCCTTTTCTTGGGCCTGATCTAACAGGATATGGTAGGGCAAGATGACGTGGGCCCGGTTAGAGATTCGTAAATTATCGGTTGCGACGCCATGTTCGTTAAGGTAGGCCAATTCTTCAATTAAAGATTCTGGATTTAAGACGACACCGTTACCAATCACGCTGGTCTTGTCGGCGTAGAAGATCCCTGAAGGAATCAAGCGTAACTTGAACGTCTGACCATTGAAGACGATGGTATGACCGGCATTGTCACCACCTTGGTAGCGGGCAATGACATCAGCCTTCTCACTTAGAAAATCCGTGATCTTTCCTTTACCTTCATCGCCCCATTGACTACCAACTACTACTGTTGATGACATTGCAAACACCTCATCGTTATTATTTGCTCGGCCGAACGCCCAGCAGAAATAAGTGTATCAAGTTCGTGTGAGAAAAGCAAGCAAAAAACGAACAATTATTTATTTATGTTAGGTTAAAGTTCTTTTAATTAAGGGAAACAACTAATTATATAAAGATACGAAGGTGAAATAACTAGCTAAAGTAGGATGTTCTGTGATATGATTGTTTGTGGAGAAAAAAGCGAATAAAGTCTTTAATGTTCGGGTTTTACCTGAATTCACGGGAGGAAAACACTATGTTAGAGCGCTATACCCGACCAGAGATGGGCAAAATCTGGTCCCTTGAAAATCAATACCGATCCTGGTTAGCTGTTGAAATTGCCATTGACGAAGCTTGGGCGCAGTTAGGCGAAGTACCAGTTGCAGATGTGCAAAAAATCCGAGATAATGCCAAATTTGATGTTGATCGGATTGCTGAGATCGAAGCCGTGACGCACCATGATATTGTGGCCTTCACGCGTAACGTTTCTGAGTCCCTAGGTGCTGAACGCAAGTGGATTCATTTTGGTGTGACGAGTACTGATGTGGTCGATACGGCTCAGGGGTACCGATTGAAGCAAGCTAATGCGGTCTTGCGTCAGGATTTGGTGGCCATCATCGCGACGTTAAAGCGATTGGCACTTCAATATAAAGAGACGGTCATGATTGGTCGGACGCATGGTATTCAAGCGGAACCCACGACATTTGGGTTAAAGTTAGCTCGATTTTACGCTGAAATGCAACGCAATCTGGAACGATTTGACCGGGCCGCCGCTGCCGTTGAGACTGGTAAAATTAGTGGGGCCGTTGGAACGTTTGCCAACGTACCACCAGAAGTTGAGGCTTTCGTCTGTGACCAGTTAGGTATCAGTGCGCAGCCTGTTGCTAGTCAAGTGTTGCCACGGGATCTACATGCCGATTACATTGCCACGTTGGCCTTGGTTGGGACTGGGGTCGAGAATATCGCGACGGAGATTCGGAGCCTCCAGCGTTCGGAGATCCATGAGGTAGAAGAACATTTCAACCCGGGTCAGAAGGGGTCTAGTGCCATGCCACATAAGCGCAATCCGATTGGCTCAGAGAACGTTACGGGATTAGCCCGGGTACTACGCGGCACCATGGTCACTGCGTATGAAGACGTTAGCCTCTGGCATGAACGGGATATTTCTCACTCATCCGCTGAACGGATGATTTTACCGGAAAGTACAACGTTGTTGGATTACATGCTGCATCGGATGAACAGCATTCTCAGCAACCTAGATGTCTTCCCGGAAACTATGAAAGCCAATATGGGACGGACTTATGGGTTGATCTACAGTCAACGGTTGCTACTTAAACTGATTGAATCGGGGCTGAGTCGTGAAGCCGCGTATGATTTGGTTCAGCCGTTGACGGCTCAGGCATGGGACGAACAAAGGCAATTTCGGCCGTTGGTTGAAGCCAAAACGGAAATTACCGATCGCCTGACTCCCGAACAGATTGCTGATGCTTTTGACTATCACTTACGTCGCGTTGATTTTATCTTTCAACGACTGGGGTTAACGAAGTAGAGACATTTATTTTTTGAACCTTAACGCAAAAAAATCGCACCGTTCTTAGGGAAGAACGGTGCGATTTCTTTTCATGAGGAGTGCGTTCACATAAGGGGGTGCGAACGCAGTTTAGAGGAGTTGGTTAGGCTTGAGGGAACCTAACCAGGGAATGATTCTCTTAGGGGGAGAGAATCTAAAAGGGGATTGGATATAGATTTTGATTAGTAATAGTTATTGGCTAATTACTATGGTTATTACTATACCCGGAGATTGTGAATAGAAAAGGTCAAAAGCCGTGACGACTTTTTGATAAATTGGTAAAGAAAAAATAAAGTGTGAAGATTCTTCGAATACGACCAAAACGCCGTTAAGCTAGGCTTAAGGTTACTTAGTTAGTTGAAATAAGTTTGCAAAAATTCTTCAACGTGTTGCTGATAACGGGTCGGGTTGATCCAGAAACTTTCGGCATGTGAAGCGTTTTTCACAATCCAAAGCTGTTTGGGCGCGTGAGTCGCCGCATAATTTTCGTAGGCCATGCCAACTGGCACGTAAACGTCCTTTTCGACATGAATGAAAAGAATGGGACGCTTGTTCTTCTTCAGCTGTTGAGTAGCCGTCACATCGCCGAGATAGTAGCCTAGCCGGCGCTTAGAAATAGTGCTGACTAGCGGTTCAATTGGATACTTGGGGAGGTGGAACTGCCGTTTTAATAGGTAGGTCAATTCAGCCTCGATGCTGGAGTAGCCACAGTCTGCGATAATCGCTTTGACTTGTGGGGGTAGACTTTCCCCGGATAACATTTCCATGGTTGCGCCACCCATGCTGACACCAAACATGAGAATCTTTACGTCAGTGTTGGCTCGGTTAATGACCTGTTGAATCCATTGGAGATAATCTAGTCGATCCAACCAGCCGAAGCTAATGTACTTCCCAGCACTTTCACCGTGGCCCCGATCGTCCGGTAAGAGGACATTAAAGCCCAGACGGTGGTACATTTGCGCAAAGTTGGCCATCGTTTCACCATTTCCCTTATAACCATGGGAGATGATGACAGTCTTTTCACTAGGTGTTTCAGCGGGAATGTATTCTGCGACCATCCGGTTTTGCGGGTCGTGTTCGTGGAGATACCATTTTTCCTTGTCGACCTGCTGGAACCAGTCGACGTAAGCGTAGTAAGCGTCAGCATATTTTTGTTTATCAGCCGAAGTTTCGGGAACATAGTTGACCCGCTTAAAGGCAAAGCTGAATAAGCGTTCACTAGCAATCAATGAGGTGGCCGCAATCCCTAGCAGGGGTAACGTCCAGGTCAGCGTTTTTCTCTTCATCGTTAATCAGGTCCTTTCGAATTATTGTTAAAAAACCAGACTACCCGCTAACACGGTTAGTCTGGCACGGACTAGGCGTCCAAATAAAGTTGTTTTAAATTAGTTAAGTCGCTACGTGATAGACCCAGAACGTCCTTTAAATAATCTTGCGTCCCACCATACTGAGTATTGATAATTCTATTTGCGGCGTCAAAGTAATCGTTGCTAACGGAGTACAGTGCCCGAATATTTGAGGCAAAGGCTTCACCATAGCCCTTCTTTAAGGCATCTGCCGTGACCAATTTAATGTGTTCAGCTGAAGTTTCATTCGTCATCAGGTAATCTTGGCGAATCGTCTGGGGGTCAACTCCCAGTGCACTCAACACAAAGAAGGCCCCCATTCCGGTCCGGTCCTTACCTGCTGTACAGTGAAACAGTACGGATTGTTGTTCATCTTCGTTAGCTAATAACGTTGCAAAGAAGTCGTGGTAGGCTTTCTGCGCAGAATCTAAGGTGACCATTTGGCGGTAGACGTCGACCATGTGGTCGTGACCAGCCGTGCCGTCGTTGGAAAAGCGTTTTTGCAAGTCAGCCTCGCTGGCCGAAGCATCCGTCTGATCATCCGCGGGAAAAACCGGGAGAAAATGATACTTGACTCCCACTGGTACGCGGTCTGGCGATTGGACCTGTTCGTCTTTAGAACGGAAGTCGACGTCGGCCACGACACCATAATTGCTTAACATTTGTTGATCTTCCGGGGTGAGCTCAGCCAACCCAGCGGTCCGCAACAACTTGTGCCACTTGACCGTGTGTCCGTCAATCGTCTGGTAGCCGCCAAGCTCCCGGAAGTTCCGACCGCCAGTCACATGTAAAATTCGTTGGTTGTCTGTCATTCGTTTTACCACCCTTTCAGTCATCAGTTGTTACCCTTTCTATTTTACCGGTTTTTCAAAAAATTACCTAGCAATTGGTTTTAGAAGAGGCGTTTTCGCCCAAAAGGCTGTATACTGTCAATTAAGAGTGAGAATTGACGAAGGCAAAAGATAGGGTGATAGTCGTGAGTTTGCGTGGGAAATGGTTACTTTTCAAGACCCAGCATAGTCAACTTAAGCAACAGATCCAGCAAGCGTTTTTACAGCCTAGCCGGCAAAACCGGGCCGTAGTCCCCGAAAAGTTCCCAGCCAACATGGTGACCAAGGAACGCAAGGTCTTCGGTGGGCGGTTGTTGACCGTGGCTTCGGGTGCGCCCTTGCCGCAACACGTGTTGTTATTCCACGGTGGGGCGTACACCATGCAGGGAATCGACAGTCACCGCAAGTTAATGGAAACATTGGTCGATCAAGCTAACCTGAGAATCACGTATGTTGATTATCCGTTGGTTCCAGAGGCAACTGTGGACGATACATTGGTGTTTGCAATGAATAGTTACAGCTATTTACGCGCCCAGTATCCCGATGACCAATTCTTTTTAATGGGTGATTCTGCCGGTGGTGGCTTGGCGTTGTCATTGTTACAACAGTTAAAGGAACACCAAGAACCACTTCCTGTTGGGACTATTTTGATTTCGCCATGGACGGATTTGAGTATGATGAACCCGGACCTGAAGGTGGCTGCTAAACACGATCCATATCTAACGTTAGCGACGTTAAAGAAAATTGGATTTGCGTACGCTGGTGATCATCCGGTGACGGATCCGCTAGTGAGTCCCATTTATGGGAGTTTTGATAATTTGGGCCCAATACAGTTGTACTTTGGTGCTAATGAACTATTAGTGGCCGATGATGAACGGTTGCTTCAAAAACTTGAAGCGGCTGAGGGGACTCCCATCAAAGCCCGCCGGTTGAAGTCGATGCTGCATGATTATATTCTGTGGAATAAATTACCAGAATCTAAACGAACGTTGAAGGAAGTTAAGCAGTTTATTCTAACGGGAGAACTGGGTTAAATGGGTTCGCCAAGACCATCCGTCTTGGGCCCCATCTCGATGTAAATAGACCGCAACAAGGAGACCGTGTCCTGGGACACGGCCTTTTTGTCGTGCAACAGCTAATGGGAATACCCATTAAGCCCAAATTAGTTTTGAATCACAATAACTGTCATAGCGCCCGTCTTTGTTAACCCGTCTAATTTATCGGTAATCAACCAGTGGCTCCCCATTCTTTTTACGACTAACGGCGTATAATATGAACATACAAAGGGGATGGACTCATGAAAATACGCTTGATTGTGGCTAGCCTGGTGGTTGGGCTGCTGGGGATTACTGGTGTGCAAGCCAGTGCAGCATCGACAGTGCCGCTGGCCACACCGTACCGGGAGAGCTCACTAACTGGCCTTAAAAAGGTTAAACAGGTCGCTAAGGGGAAGACGGTGACGTTGGACTTAGTATTGAAGACCCGTAATGCCAGTAAGTTACCGTCCACGGCCTTAGCTGTTAATACGCCAGGAAATTCGCAATTTCAGCAATTTCTGACACCGAGCACGTTTCGGTCTAAATTTGGCCAATCAACCAGTACGACTAAACGTCTGACGACTTACTTCAAAGCTCGGCATCTGAAGGTTGTCACGTTTAATGATGGCTTAGTGATGCAGCTGAAGGGGTCAGCTGCCGCGATTGATGCCACCTTCGCAACTAAGCTTAAAACGGCGAGTTACCACGGCCAAAGACTTCAGTATTCTAAGAAGACGCCGCGATTGCCCAAAAACGTGGCGCAACCCATTGAAGCGGTCGTTGGTATTACCAATTTAGTTAAGCTCACGAGTCTATCGGAACCCGGGACCACGGCGAGTGACGGACCAACGACGGATGGTGCCCCCCAGAACTTTCTCTCGCAGTACCACGCCACAAATTTGGCCGCTAATAGTCAGGGCCAGGGTCAAACTATTGGTATCATTAGCTTCAGCAAAGTAAAGACGGCAGACATCACTCATTTCTGGTCAGAAGAGGGCGTCGCGGCTTCTGCCAACCGGATCAGTGTGAAGTCCACTGGCGGGATGAATGTTTGGGGAAACGTTGACCCAGGTAACGCCGAAACTTCGTTGGATGTAGAGCAGGCTGGCGCGCTAGCACCGAAGGCCAAAATTCGGGTCTACACGGCGTCACTCAGTGATGTTGGGTGGATCAACGCCTTTGCCAGCGCCTTTGGTGAAAATAAGGCCAGTTCCCTCTCCCTGAGTTGGGGCCTGTCAGAGGGGGTTCTCCAGAGTCTCAGTAAGGATCACTTATTAACGCCACTATACGGAAACATTATGAGCACGCTACTATCTCAGGGAGCGACGCAAGGGGTGTCAACTTTTGCGGCCTCTGGGGACAGCGGTGCTTACGGAGAAGAATTAGCGGCTAACGGTGACGTAAACGAGGGAATCTACGCCAACTTCCCAGCTAGCAACCCGTGGGTCACGGCGACTGGTGGGACGACATTGCCATTTTCTGGAGACTTGCAGGATGGCAATCACGTCACCGTTAAGCGGGAACGAACCTGGGGTGGCGACGCACTATTTAATGCATATCATCGTGATCCCGCCTTCTTTAAAGCAAATTCGGACGCTATGGATACGTTGCAGAGTGGTAGTGGTGGCGGGATTTCTACGCTGTACGGCACGCCGAAGTATCAACAGGGGGTTTCGGGGGTCAACACTTACAATGCCCGGCAGTACTTGTCTGCTAGTGGCTTGCCCCGGCTAAATCCTAAATTAATTCAAGGCCGTCAGAGTGGTCGAAACTTCCCAGACGTTGTGGCTGACGCTGATCCACTTACAGGATATGATTCCTACACGTCCAGTGATGGCTGGCAAGTTATCGGGGGAACCAGCGTCGTGGCACCGCAGTTTGCGGCCATGGCGGCCCTGATGAACGGTAGTCGGACACACCGAATGGGTCTGTGGAATCCGCAGCTTTATGGCTTGGCGCAAACGTCGGAGTCGCCGTTTACTCAACTGGATGCCACTACCAACAACAGTAATTTGTTCTACGTGGGCCAGCCCGGTAAGACTTACAACCAAGCCGCTGGATTGGGTACCGTGAACTTTGACGAGTTAGCGCACGCGTTCCAATAAAAAATAGAGTGGGCTAGAAGGCACTAAGCGGAGCGTTTCAGCAACATAGATTTGAATATGCAAAATGGGTCTGGGACAAAAGTCCCAGACCCATTTTGCACTCCGAACGTATATGGTCGAAACGTGCGCCAAAAGGCAGTCAACTCCGCTTAACGTCGATAGACAAACAATCCAAAATCGGGATTATTCGTCTATCGACGTTAATGCTCATTGACTAACCGCCTTCTGTCCCACTCTCATTTTGATTTTTGTAGCTACTCAAGCGTTACCGAGTCATTTATTTGTAGACAATGCTGTAATCGCCTGAATCCTTTTGATGAGGGAAGTCGGTACCGGTGAAGGCGTTGGTGGGCATCCACGTGGTTAGGTCCTCATAGCTGTAGTTTTTTGTTGATTTAGTTTTAATCTGCCGGCTAGCGGTATCACTGTCGGTCATAATGCTGGCAATCTTACTGGATTTCTTGACGGGAATCAGATAGGCGTTGGCGTCACCGGCTGGGACCTTGCTGTAGACGGCGTAGACCGGAATTTTCTTCTGATGAAATTTGTAATTGAAGACGTAACGTTTGGTTCGGGGGTTAACCTTGACCTTGACCTGGCCGGTATCGTTTAGGTCAGTATTACCAAATTGCGCGGCAATCTTGGGTTCATAACTTAGTTTGGACTGTTTAAGTGCCAGCTGAACGACCGCCTTGCCACTGGAAACACCCGCTGGTAGGGGATTGGCTTGCTTATGATGGGTGGTGATATTCATGCCCAGAGCGAATAGCAGAAATAGGATGCCGACCCAGATTTGCCAGCCTTTGCGTGGTTGGCGCAGGTTGGTCCAGATTAAGAGGACGCCCCAAGCGATGAAGAACCAAGTGACAAATGAATTCATAAGTAGCCGACCTTTCCGTAGCAGAGTTAATTAGTTAGAAGTTTATCTACTTCTAGCTTAAGTCAGACTAGGTCAATCTACAATACCAGGTTTAGCCATTGTGAGTAGAGTTGTTGAGTGGGACGGTTAAAGCCATCAAAAAAGGTTCGAGCCAGTCAGCTCGAACCTCATTAACAGTTAGGGTTAAACATCCACGTGATGTTTTAAAGCGGGGAAGACGTGATAGTCTGCCCAGGCCATGACGATACCTTGGGTGACTAGCGCCCAAATGGTCCCGAAACCGATGGCGTTTAGCTCACCAGTAAAGATGTAGGACAAAACAATGATAGTGACCGGTGGGACGTAGCTGGCCCATTGCGCAATGACGGCGGAACCATGTAGGAATCGGAACCGCAGGATGTAAGCCACATCATCATTTGGATGCATGATGACGTTGCAGCGCTGGTAGATGGACACAGCGAAAGCGACCCCAATCAGCCCAATGATGTCAACGATGACCCGCCCCGTCAGGTTCAACTTACCCACGCCGACCCAGTTCCAGAAGTACCCGATCCATTCGACCAGATAACTGAAGGGGATGATGTAGAGGATGTTGGAGACGAACCGTTTGCGGTCGAATCGCCCAAGCAGCACCTGGTTCATCAAGGTGATGACGACTCCGTAAACGAACATGGTCGTGCCTAGGGGTACGTGAATCCAATTTGCCAGGTTCACGGATGAACCGGTCCACACCGCACTCCCGAGATTAGTCGAGATGGTGAGGGCGTTAGCGGCGGAGTTAAGTAAAATGGAGAACGTCAAAAAACGCATTCGTTGTCCGAAGTCCTTCATTTTCGCCACTACCGTTCACCTCTTCATTAGTCTAGTTTCTAGTTTAGCCGAATGACGAGGGAAGTAAAAGGCCTTTACGTTAATTTTACACTTCCGGGGTCCGAGCGGCGGCTCGGTTCACAAAGTTCTCGAAAATTTGACGTGACTCTTCGTGGTGCTTATACATGTTTTCGGGGTGCCATTGCACAGCTACGATTTGGTCACTGTTCTTGGACTCCAAGGCTTCAATGACCTGATCGTCCGCCTGCGCTGTAATTGTCAGGGAAGGTGCCACCTGGTTAACGGCCTGGTGATGGCGAGAGTTGACGTAAGGCCGAACACCGGTCAACTTGGCCAGCGTACTACCGGGCACAACGGTGATATGGTGGCTGGGTTGGTTGCCCGCGGCGGCCTGACTGTGTTTGATTTCAGCAGTTGGATCTTCGCTGAGGTCTTGATACAGGGTGCCGCCTAAGCCGACGTTGATCAGCTGGAGACCCCGGCAGATTCCCAGGATGGCTTTATTGGCAGCGACCGCTTGTTTAAGTAATTCAATCTCAAAGAGGTCACGTTTCCGGTAGGTCTTGCCCAAGCGCAGGTGAGGCTCCTCATCAAAGAAAGTGGGATCGACGTCAAAGCCACCGAGAAAAGCTACTCCGTCAAAGAGGGGTAAGTAATCGGCAACGTCTTCGGGGTCCACGCTAGGTAAAATGATGGGAAGGCCCCCCGCTTTCACGATGGCTTCAATCACGGGACGGGGCGCGAAGGCCGCATTTCGTTCGTTGATAATATTGGTTGCTTCGTCGAGTGTGTCGGCGGGTAAGGCAATTCGTGGGCGCATAGTGTCGCTTCCTTTCGGTGTTGTTTATCGACTAGTATACCCACTCCCACGGCTATTTGTCACGAATCCGAGAAATAGATCTGATGAAATAGTTAACAAATTACGGATTTAATTCTATAGTAAGGTAGTAGACTAATAAATTTAAGCGAGGTAGACATGATGACAGAACGGCAAGTGATTCAAGAAATTTTGAATTCCGAAGCGTTGGAATACAGCTTTGAAAACGTCGATGAGGATTCTAAAGAATACACGCTTTTGTTGAAACGGCAGGAACAAGATGTACGCCCGGTCGATGAACTGAACAACGAAATCAAGAAATACTTCCAGAGTGCTGACTTTGATTATCAAGAAGAATTGAACCCTGAAGGCGACGCTGATATTCGGTTGGTTATTAAGCGTAACTAGTTCAACAAGCAACAAGCGTGGGCTCAGTAGGTGTTGTTTTCTACTGGCACACGAAGCATAGGGGGTGAGCCGTCTGCTCAGCTCCTTTTTGTAACCTTAATTTTAGGAGGACGGTTGGCATGACGATTGAAGAATTGTACCGCACAATGGCGAAGAAAATGGGGCCGCAACCGTGGCTAAAACCAGGGACCCCGTGGGCCGAAACCCCGGTGGAAATCATGCTGGGCGCCATCTTGGTACAGAACACCAACTGGCGCAACGTTGAGCCGTCCCTGATCAATTTGAAACGAGAAACGGCCTTCAAACCCGCCCAACTCCGCCAACTCACGCCCGAGACGTTGGTACCACTGATCAAGACCAGTGGGTTCTACCAGCGGAAGGGGGCCGCTATTTTGGCCTTGGCTGACTGGCTCGGACAGGTCGCTGACGACTTAGACGCTCTCAAGCAACGGGATGGGACCAGTTTACGGCACGAGCTGCTGGGTATCACTGGTATCGGCAACGAAACGGCCGATTATATTTTGATGTACACACTGGACCACGGGACGTTCATGGTCGACACTTACGCGCGGCGGCTATTTGCGTGGCTGGGAGCAACCATGCCGAAGACCTATCCGGCGTTTCAGAAACAAGTCTTGGCTCGGTTCTCACTGGAATTGGCTGATTACCAGGAATTTCACGCGTTGATCGATGAGTTTGGTAAGCAAGTGAAGTCTGATGAAGCCTTTGCTCAGTCCTTTTTGGCTGGGCAGCGACTGACGTTGTAAACCTTAAGAAATTCACAAACCACCAGTGGGGCGAAACAAATTCTGGCCGCAACATCAACGGGCGTGCTATGATAAGTGCATTGAGTTTGGAACCGCTTCCGTTCGTGAAGCAAAGACTTGGAGGGAGATTTACATATGGCACTCAAACAACCGGAGAACTATCTGTTAGCAATCGACCAAGGCACGAGTAGCACCCGGGCGCTCATTTTTGATCACACGGGTCGCAAGGTGATTGAAGGATACAAGGAAGTTCCCCAATATTATCCCCATGCAGGCTGGGTTGAATCCGATGCGAATGAGATCTGGAACAGCGTCCTGTCGGTCATTGCCAGTGCACTGATCGATGCGTCGATTCATCCAGAAAATATTCAGGCTATCGGTATCAGTAGTCAACGGGAAACCACGATCGTTTGGGATAAAGTGACCGGTGAACCCATCTATCACGCCATTGGCTGGCAAAGTAAGCAGACGTCTAGTCTCGCTAAACAGTTAGTGGCTGAGGGCCGGGCCGAGGCCATTAAACAAAAGACTGGGCTGGTCGTGGACGCTTACTTCAGTGCAACCAAGGTGCGGTGGATTCTGGACCATGTGCCGGGCGCTCAGCAGCGGGCCGAAGATGGTGAGCTGTTATTTGGGACGGTCGACAGTTGGCTGGCCTGGAAGTTATCGGGTGGCAAGATTCACGTGACCGACTACAGTAACGCCAGTCGGACCATGTTATTTAACATTCACGACCTCCAGTGGGACCAAGATATTCTGAACTGGTTGAACATTCCAGCGGCCATGTTGCCCGAAGTGAAGTCTAGTTCTGAAGTCTATGGGGTTACCCAAAACTTCCAATTCTATGGTGTGGAAGTCCCAATTGCTGGGATTATTGGTGACCAATCAGCCGCACTGCTGGGGCAATTGGCCTTGGAACCCGGCACCGTAAAGAACACGTACGGGGATGGGGCCTTCGTCATGATGAATACCGGCCACGAGCCACAGTTGTCCGAACATAATCTGTTGACGACGATTGCCTATAAGCTAGATGGTAAAGTGACCTACGCACTTGAAGGGTCAATCCTGGTAGCTGGGACGGCGTTGGCTTGGTTACACGAAAGCATGCAAATTATCAGTAGTGTACCGGAGTCTCGACAAGCTGCCATGGCCTCGACGGATGACGATGAAGTTTACGTGGTCCCTTCCTTTAACGGGTTGGGGGCACCTTACTGGGATCCCGACGCTAAAGGAGCCGTCTTTGGCCTGACCCGGGGGACCAACCGGGAAGACTTTGTGAAGGCGACGTTGCAGTCAATTGCTTATCAAACCCGGGATGTCTTACGGACGATGAAGCAGGACACTGGGATTCAAATCTCAGAGTTGATGGCCGATGGTGGAGCCTCGCGGAACCGCTATCTGATGCAGTTCCAGGCCGATATCATCAACACACCAGTTCAACGAGCCGCCGATGAAGAAACTACGGCGATGGGGGCTGCCATTGCGGCGGGCCTAGCCGTTGGTTTCTGGGATAGCCTGGATGAAGTCAAAGAGATTCGGACGGCGGGTCGGCTCTTCACACCGAACATGGAAGAGGACCACCGGAATCGGTTGTACGCTGGTTGGCAACAGGCCGTTGCCGCTACCCGGGCCTTTAAGCCGGATCAAGATTAAGAAACTTTGCATTAGAAGTTAAAACTAGAGGAGTGGGACCAAAGGCGGTTAGTCAATGAGTATTAACGTTGATAGGCGAACAATCCTGGTCTTGGATTGTTTGTCTATCGGGGTTAAGCGGAGTTGACTGCCTTTTGTCGCACGTTTCGGCTATATATGTTTAAATCGCAATCAGGGTGAAGGACTTTTGTCCTTGACCCTTTTTGGTAGTGCCTTTAGGCCCAGTTGAGCACGCTAAAGCGTGCGAAACAAAAACCCACCCGCTATGCGGGCGGATAATAGATCGGTTGTACCAAAAAGCCCTCCATAAGAATTAGAATGTAGGTGTCGAAGCCAACATTGCTAAATCGAAAGGGGACTTTTTAAATGGCGAATAAACTCAACAGTCTTGCGCACACAAAGTGGTTATGCAAGTACCATATCGTATTCACTCCAAAGTATAGGAGAAAGATGATTTATAATCAATATCGACGTGACTTACAGGAGGATATTCGACTTTTATGCCAGTATAAAGGGGTCAAGATTTTGGAAGGTCATATGATGCCAGATCATGTTCATCTCCTGGTAAGTATCCCACCCAAGCTCAGTGTGTCGAGCTTTATGGGATATTTAAAGGGAAAAAGTGCGTTGATGATGTTTGACCAGCATGCAAATTTGAAATATAAATTTGGAAATCGACATTTCTGGTCAATCGGATACTACGTGAGCACGGTGGGCTTGAACGAAGCCACCATCAAAAAATATATTCGTGATCAAGAAAAAAGTGATCAGGCGGTGGATAGACTCAGCGTTCGGGAGTATGAAGACCCTTTCAAGGGTCAGGGTAAGTAATACAAACGCCGCTTAAAGCGGCAGCAAAAGTGGCAAACGCAATTTGGCTTTGACACACAAAAGCCAGCGCCTTGAGACGCTGGCCAGTATCCAGGGCTTATAGCCCTCGAGAAAACCACCCGTTCAACGGGTGGTTTTTATTTGCTGGCTGTTATCACTGATAATTTAGTTAAACAAATTGAATAGAGAGCTGATTTCCGGCAGCTGTCGCAATTTCACTAAGCAGTTTAACGGAAACATTCAGCCGTTTCAATGCGGGCAATAGTGGATTGGGGTTTGCCAACGAGTTCAGCAAATTCTCGTTGGGTAAGCTGTTTTTGGTATTGTTCCTTAACAATCTTGTTTCGGGGCGTTTTTGCAGGTTTTTTAGTGAATCCATGGGTAATTACGTAATGATTTCCTTCAAGGTGAAAATAAGTCACGCGTTAGGTGTTATTTCGTTGACGTGAGCGTATTTCGAATAAATTATCTGTAAGCTTGCGAATCCATCTTTGACGTTCAGCGGTATATAAACCGTACGTTTCAATTTTTAAAATCAATTCGGTTAGTTCAGCAGCGTCTTGGTGAGGTAGTGCATCTAGGGATTTTGAAAATTCGAACCAATCACAGTAGTCAAAAACCACGTAGCTTCACCTCATGACAGCCAATCTGCTATCAAGTAGCAACTACTTAGTATTGATGGCAGTGACTTTATTTTTAGGCCTGATACTAAATAACTCCGCAAAAAGAGGTTGCATTTTTGCGGAGTCGTTGATTTACTTGTATTTTTCTTCCAACTGACTCATCCAGTAGCCCAAGGCAATGCCGACCACTAAAGCGATGGCGCTGAGAATCAACGTTTGCCAGGTGGCACCAGCGTATGAAATACTTTCAGCAGCGTGACTGTTGGGCACCAAAATTAAGATGGTGCTGGCGGTGACAATTCCCAAAATGAAATGGTATACACGGGAATGGAATCGGTGAATCAAGTAGTCCATGCTCTTGGAGAAGAGGGCCATGGCCAGGATTCCCCCCAAGGTAATGGGCAAGTAGACGCCTAGAATATCGAAGTTTTTAAATCCAGTGAGCATTGGCGTGAAGAGTCCCAGAATCAGTAATAAGTTGGACGGGCTGAGCCCCGGCACAAGGACCCCCAGGGCAATCAGAGCACCAGCAATCATGAATCCCCCAAAATTAGCGGGCAGGGTGCCAAAGAGGTCACTCATAAAGTAGAGAAGCCCGCCACTAATCAGCAGGGTTCCCCAGAACCAGGCGTGGTCGGCCCCATCACGAGCCGTCTGAGAACTGGCCGTTTGCGTCAGGGCCGGTAACGTTCCTACAATGGCGCCCGCGAATCCCCAGAGAACGATGATCTGCCAGTGTGCCAGCAAGTATTCTAGCGGGGCCGAAAGGAGGGCAATACCCACGATTCCGCCCAGGCCGACTGGGACAAAATACCAAAAATCACGTTTAAAATTTTCTCTAAAGTGTGCCATGAAGCCTAGCAGGCGTTCGTAAATTCCTAGAATGGCGGCTAAGACACCACCAGAAACACCGGGTAAAATGAAGCCTAAAGCAATGATGACGCCCTTAAAAAAAGCGTTTCAGTGAGCTATCGCGTCGAGTCGTTTGCATAAGATTCTCCTTAACTGGTTCGGCGTGTTTTCCCTAAGATACCAGAATTAATGAGTTGGAACAATCAGCCAGCCCGTAAATACAGGATTTTTTAAAAATTCTGACATTGGGTGAAATAACTTAACCAGAACGAAAGAGAAGTAATCGAGTCATTTTTACCAGAGTTAGCGGTACCTGTGGTATACTGACACCAACAAAGGCGCAGGCATCTGACTGCCCGCGCCAATGTAGATGCCGTTAAAGACGGCTGGCAGTTGAAGGTAAACAAAAATCGTCTCTTCCGCTTGTCAAAGTTTAGAGGACGATTTTTATTTACCCTGGTTTTTGAAAATATGCCATGCGTTACGCAATCCACCCATGGCCTTGATCAACTTCGTCACGCGGCGTACCAGTAAGGTACAAAGCGAGACTAGTAAAATTAAGGTCATTAGTGTATCAAGTAAGGTAACAGCGAACCAAGACAAGACAACCTCCTTTCATGCGGTATGGTGAAACGCCTTGACTATTCAAGTCATGGGCACCAGTCCCTTATAATTAGATTTGCCAACCGTCATTAACCCTCTACGAGATTCAGTGTAACAGGTTTGAAGGGTTTTACGACGACAAACGCCTCTGTATCAGTATTTAGCTAAATTAATATTGATGGGATTATATAAAGAGGTGTGTGAAGAAATCTGGGTGAATCGGTGGTGTTCTGGCACCAACAAAGGCGAGGCATTAGCCTGCCAGAGCCAATGTAGATGCCGTTAAAGACGGCTGACAGTTGAAAGCAAACAAAAATCGTCTCTTCGCCTGTCAAAGTTTAATGGACGATTTTTATTTGCCCCGGTTTTTGAAGCGACGTTATGTAGGATTGAACGAAAAAAGGGCTGGTTCCCACACAAAAATGTGTGAGTACCAGCCCTTTAATTTTACGAAATTATTCTTTGGGTGTGGACCAGTAGTGTGCCCGGGCCAAAAGGTCCCGTGACCGCTCATCTGCTGGGACGAAGCCCTTATTAAACAAGTGTTTGAAGTACATCATGTTGTACAACGTTCCCCAAACGATTCCTTGGATAAATGGCCAGACCGTCGCAGTGAACTGAGCCAGTTGCGTTGCCGGAATGGACATCACCATGAGCATCGCTGCCCCCAGTTCAACCCCTAGGATACATAGGAGGTTGTACCAGTCGGCTCGGAAAATCGTTGGGAACGGTGGGAAGAGAAACATTGTCCACGAGAAGCCAACCTTGGCGATCCGCATGTTGCCCGTTTCAGGATTGACGACTGTCGCGTAGTTGGGCGGCAAGGGGAATCCTTGAGGGCCGTCACCATTTTGGTTATTTTGATCATCATCATCGTTGTTTAAGCCCTTGAAAGGATCTTGCATGTCATTTGCCAACTTTCTAAAAATTTCGTTCCTAATTCGTTAAATAAAAGTCTAACACGAAAAGTGGCCACTGCCTATTAATCTATTGACGTCGACTTAGTTTGACGACTGCTTCGCACCGCGCCGTCTGGGGCATCATGTCCACAGACTGGATGTAATCGACCTGATAATCATGGGTCAACTCAACCAAGTCCTTAGCCAATGTCGATGGGTTGCAGGAAATGTAGACGAGCTTATCTGGTCGCACACCGAGGATGGTATCAATCAGCGTGCCATCTAGACCAGTGCGTGGTGGATCTACCACGATGGCGTCCGGCCGGAAACCAGTCATGACCCATTTCGGCAGGAGTTCTTCAGCGGTTCCAACTTCGTAGTGGGCGTTGGTAATGCCGTTGGCCACAGCGTTTTCGTTAGCGTCCTCTACAGCTTCAGGAATGACGTCCATCCCCCGAACTTCCTCGGCCACGTCAGCCAGAGTCAGCCCAATCGTACCGATACCGGAGTAGGCGTCGACCACGGATTCGCCAGGTTGGAGGTTGAGGGCTTTCTTAGCTTCAGCATACAGAACCTCCATTTGGGCAGGGTTCAGTTGGAGAAAGGCCCGGGCGGATAGCTTGAAGGCCAACCCGTCGAGCTTTTCGGTAATGGTTTCTTCGCCAGCTAAATGGCGGGTGTCGTCGCCCCAGACCAGTGATGTCTTGCCGGGATTGACGTTTTGCATAACGGAGGTTACCTGTGGCAATTCCTTCGCAATGCGTTCCAACAGTTCCCGCTTGCGGGGGAGTTTTTGTGAGTTGGTGATGAAGACGAGTTGCACGTCATCGGTGTTGGCAGCGGCCCGAACGACCAGTGTCTTAACGATTCCGGAACCGGCTTCTTCATCGTAGATCGGCATGTCCAGGTCCTGTAACATGGCAACGACGGCCCGCATAACCGTCATGGTGACGGGCATTTGGACGGAACAGGTGGCTAAGTCAACCAAGTCGTGGCTGCGTTCGGCGTATAAACCAGCTTCAATCTGGCCCTCGGCGTTGCGGCGGACTTGGAACTGAGCCTTATTCCGATAACCATAAGGGTCAGCCATCCCCAGCGTTGGCCGCAGATCATAGTGCCGGTAACCTTCTGGTTGGTAACGTTCCAGGGACTGTGCCACGATGTCACGTTTAAATTTCAATTGTTCTGGGTAGTCTAAGTGTTCTAGCTCAAAGCCACCCACTTCGTCGGCGTAGCTGTCACGGGGATCGACCCGGTGAGGGCTGGCCTTACGGATGCGGTGAACTTTAGCTCGGAGAAAGCGGGTCGCCACGCTGGTGACTTCAACCACGGCTTCTTCATCGGTCAGGGCGCCGGGAACAAAAACGGCCATCCGCTTGTAATAGCCGATACCCTCGCCGTTGATACCCATTCGCTTGATGGTCAGTGGGAAACGTTGACCAACTTCGACCTGGACGCCTGGGTTTTCCCGGGCTTCCCGTTGGCGGTCGTTAAATCCGCGGTCGTGTTGGTTGTCATTGCGCCGAAAGCCGTTGTGGCCCCGGTCGTTCCGGTCAAAGTGGTTCCGCCGGTCGCTGTGTTCGTGCCGGTCGTTGCGGTCACTGTAGGTGCCGCGGTGATTCCGTGAATCAAAATTTGCCATATTTTCTCCTATTTTATAACGCATTAGTTAAGTGTCTTCAATTGCTACCGAACAGTTACGGTCTTGAATAGTATAACAAACTTTGTCGCTTCCTGGGGGTTGGGGCGTTTTTCCTAAAAATGGAGCCGTTTCCATAGGCAAGACCCGTCGATTTGGGTACAATATTGGTATCTAGCTGATTTGGTGGTGGTTGGCGCCTTACCGGTCGGTAGATATGGGCTGGAACGGTGCCGACACAACTTGAAGCCTCGCAACCCACGAGTCTCCAAGCTTGGCCTTATTCTAAGCCAGCGGGAAACCCATTCGCTAGCTAAGAATAACGACGCGCCTGAACCCATATCTACCGACCTCTCGGCTGACACTGACCACATACTAGCTTGGGTTCCAAACGTTTGATGTGGTGGTTGGCGCCTTGCCGGTCGCAGCAGATGGGCTGGAACGGTGCCGACACAATTTTAAGCCTCACCCAACCCGTGAGTCTTAAAACTTGGTCTTATTCTAACTGCCAGAAAACCACTGGCACTAAGAATAACGAGGCGCCTGAGCCTATCTGCTGCGACCTCTCGGCTGACACTGGCCATTCACCAGCTTGGTTCCCAAACGATTGGCGTGGTGGGGTCAAATGGCCTTGATTGGTGAGACCTTTGCAACCACATAGCAGGATAGGTTGGCTACGGAGCTGCGCCACTGCTGCCATGAATCACTAACGTAGCCGGAGGGCGACAGGGGTGGTGGCAGCTGTGTCGGTGGTCTTAGCTCGGTGAATTTTCCGAGGTTAGACCACGGGACGAGCTTGAAAACGCGCGGGCTTGGCGTGGTTTCAAGTCGAGCCGGAGGACCGCCCCTCAGGCCGCAGGCGGTCTCCACAGCGGGTACCACCCCTGGCGGCCGGAGGCGGCCAATAAAACACCAAAGTAATCAAGGAAAATCAGAGGAGGCAACATAATTGAGTTTGATTTCATTGAAAGGGGTCAGCTACCGTTCGGGTGACGAACAGATTCTGAACGGCATCGACCTCGACATCGAGGCACAGGAGTGGGTCACCATCGCCGGTCCATCCGGCGGGGGGAAGTCGACCCTGGTGCGAATCATTGCCTCACTTTTAAGCAAGACCGCGGGGGAGCTGACGTTTGACGGGCAGCCCATCGAAAGCTACGACCCGATCGCGTATCGGCGGCGCGTTTCCTACAGCGTGCAGCAGCCGACTTTGTTTGGACAAACGGTGCGGGATAATCTGAGTTTTCCGTACCAGATTCGGCAGCTACCGTTTGACCAGCAGCGGGCCATCGATGCCCTGGAATACGTTGGTTTAGCGGCCAGTGACCTGGATAAACCGGTGATCGACCTTTCCGGGGGTCAGCGGCAACGGGTCGCGCTTCTTCGTAACGTCATGATCTATCCAGAAGTCTTGATTTTGGATGAGGTGACGGCTGGGCTGGACGCAGAAAATAAGTC
Organism: Levilactobacillus yonginensis; assembly: GCF_964065165.1. Classification (NCBI taxonomy): domain Bacteria; kingdom Bacillati; phylum Bacillota; class Bacilli; order Lactobacillales; family Lactobacillaceae; genus Levilactobacillus; species Levilactobacillus yonginensis. The sequence continues at coordinate 2,037,421 of NZ_OZ061549.1, forward strand.
GTTTGTCTGGCAGATGATCCGGCACTTCAATCGGGAAGATAAGCTCACGATTATTGCCATCACCCACGACCAGTCAGAAATCGACGACGCGCAACGGTTAGTGATGGTCGAGAACGGCCGCATCGTGGCGGGAGGTGCCCAATGAATTTAGCAGTCAATAATCAGTCGTTGATGCTGGCGCTGGGCCTGGTGGTCATCGCCCTCATCATCGGTTGGAAAGAAAAATTAGGCATCGACCGTGACATGATCATCGGCGTGGTGCGGGCCATCGTGCAGCTCTTTATCGTCGGGTATCTGTTGAAGTACGTCTTCAAAGTTGATAACGTGTGGCTGACCAGCACGCTGATTTTAATCATTATTTTTAACGCCAGCTATAATGCTAAACAGCGCAGCAATGGGATTCCACACGCACTACCAATTTCGATTGGCGCCATTCTGGCCAGCACGGCCGTGACGCTGGGCGTACTGATGTGGTCCGGCGCTATCAAATTCATTCCGTCGCAGATGATCCCCATTTCCGGGATGATTGCGTCAAACTCAATGGTCGCCATTGGTCTGTGTTACCGCAACCTCAACTCGCAGTTCCGGTTGGAGCGACAGGCGGTCACGGAAAAATTGGCGTTGGGCGCCGACTTGAAGGACGCGTCACGCGACATCGTGCGGGATTCCATTAAGACGGGGATGCAGCCGACGATTGACTCCGCCAAGACCATGGGAATCGTGAGTCTGCCGGGGATGATGTCCGGCCTGATTTTCGCTGGAGTTGACCCGGTACACGCTATCAAGTATCAGATCATGGTAGTCTTCATGTTGATGTCAGCCACCAGTATCGGATCGGTTTTGGCCTGTTACCTGGCATACCGGGGATTCTATAATAAACGTAAACAGTTGGTCATTCCGTCAAATTAGGAGGTAATCATATGTCACAACGAAAAGTTGCATTAGTCACTGGTGCGTCATCTGGAATCGGTAACGCCATTGCTCGCAGTCTGCACCGCAACGGGGTCATCGTCTACGCCGGGGCGCGGCGGGTCAGTCGGATGAACGATTTGGACGACCTGGGGATTACCACACTGCCGTTAGATGTCACGGACGCTACCAGTGTGGAACACGTTGTCGACCGCATTGTCAGTGAGACTGGTCGGGTGGATATCCTGGTCAACAACGCTGGCTACGGCCTGATGGGGGCGTTAGAGGATGTACCCCTGGAACAGGCGCAAGATCAATTCGATGTGAACTTATTTGGGGCGGCCCGGTTGATTCAGTCGGTGCTGCCGATGATGCGGCAACAACACGCTGGTCGGATCATCAATATTACCTCGGTTGACGGCAAAATAGCCCAACCGCTGGCTAGTTGGTACGTTGCTTCCAAGTTTGCCTTAGAAGGCCTCTCTGACGCGTTACGCTTGGAGCTGGAACCACTGGGCATCCATACTGTCGTCATCGAACCCGGGGCCATTCGCTCCGAGTGGGCCGACATTGCCACGAAACATTTGCAGGAAACCTCTGCTAAGGGCCCGTACCAACCAACGGCGGACCGCGCAGCGGCGATTCTGGCGGCGGTCAAACAGTTCTCCAGCAAGCCCCAGGTCATCGCGCGGTTGGCCGACAGAGCAGCGTTGTCTCGGCGCCCGAAGACCCGTTACCATGCGGGTTCTGGTAGCCAGTTACTCTACTTGAAACCATTTATGTCCGACAAGATGATCGACCGGATGTGGCGGGTGGTTGGTGAAGCGGCACAACGAATTACCCACTAACCCGAGTGTCGTTGCTGTTAATCAGAAACCTGTTATACTTAAATCAACCAGAACACTAGGGGTGTCCACGATTGGGCTGAGACGCGGGTGACCGCGATCCCTTAGAACCTGTCAAGTTCAGACTTGCGGAGGGAACGTGTCGTGGCACCGAACAGCGGGCCGCCGGTTCACACGCGTGAGCTGGCGGCCCGCTTTGTCTCGTTGGTAAATTGGTCGCCTCCGGCTGGCAGGGCGGGCGACCGCTGTGGGGACCGGAAAAAGCCGAAGAGCGGTCTTTTTCCTCGACTGGTAGCCCCGCCCAACCCGCGGGTCTCCCAGCTCGTCCCACGCTGTAACTTGGTAAACCACCAAGTAACACCGTCGACACAGCGAGCACCCACCCTGCCAGCCTTCGGCTACGGTTGCGTTTAAAGTAAAGCGTCGCCAGCGCTAGTGTGACTGGGCTGTTGTAACCAACGACAATCTGGTCGTGCACCTGTGATCAGATTGGTACGATTCATCGTTCCGCCGCAGTCTCACTGTGACCGGTTCACTCTGGAAAAATCTATAGGGGGATTCACCATTATGAAAGTAGACTTGTTGAATGAGCTTCGGAAGCAGAATCCAATCGTTTTTAACATCTCCAACTTCGTCACAGTTCAAGACGTGGCTAACGGTATCAACGCGTTGGGCGCGTCGCCGATCATGTCCGAAGAAGTGGGTGAGGCCGAGGAAATGGTTGGCTTGGCCAGTGCCGTTTGCCTGAACCTGGGGGCGTTTACGCAGACCCAGGTCGAACAAATTCGGACGGTGGGGCGCTTGGCAAACCAGCAGAAACGGCCGTTGGTGGTCGATCCGGTAGCGGTGGGGGCCGTTCATTACCGGAAACGCATCACCACGGGCTTACTGGCCGACTTTCACCCGGATGTCATTCGCGGGAATGCCGGTGAGATTGCGGCGTTGGCCGACGTTGATTGGCAGGCGAAAGGCATTGATGCCGGCGAAGGTAGCGGTGACCTGGTGACCATTGCGCAGGCCTGTGCTAAGAAGCAGGGCTGCGTGGTCATTTTATCCGGGCCGACCGATATTATTACCGATGGGACCCGCACGACCAAGGTCTTGAACGGTACGCCGTTGTTCCAGGTCCACGTCGGCTCTGGCGATATGTTATCCAGTATTGTGGCGGCGTTCTGTGCCATTGAAGAAGACAGTTTTGAAGCAGCACAGACGGCCTGCCTGGTCTTTGCGGCGATTGGCCAATTAGTAGTCAAACAGTCGCCAGACGTGGGTGCTGGAAGTTTTATCGTGAAATTATTAGATGCTTTACAGAGGACAACGGTTGCAGATATTTCAGCAATTGCAGCCTACGAGTAAGAATCAGAAGGGATGAGTTATTATGGCAAATGAGTTTCCACAAACGTTAACGATTGCGGGGACCGACAGTGGTGGTGGTGCCGGTGTGATGGCTGACCTGAAGACGATGCAGGAACGGCAAGTCTTCGGCACCGCTGTGATCGTTGCCGTGACCGCGCAGAATACGTTGGGGGTCCAGGACTTCATGGCGTTACCGCAGAAGCTGGTGGATGAACAGTTCGCTTCGCTGGCGGCTGATTTGAAGATCCGCGCCTGCAAGACGGGGATGTTAGCGGACGCTGCGCACGTGCACGGCGTTGTGGAAAATTTGAAACGCTATGACTTTGGACCCTTGACGGTCGATCCCGTGATGATTGCTAAGGGCGGTGCGGCGTTGCTGGCCGATGATGCCGTGGCAACGGTGCGCGATGAACTGTTGCCGCTGGCGGACGTGTTAACGCCTAATCTGCCGGAAACGGAACGCCTGACCGGAAAAACCATTCAGGACAACCAAGCCATGGAAGATGCGGCGGTTGCCTTGCAAAATATGGGAGCGAAAAACGTGGTCATCAAAGGTGGTCACGAGGCGACGCCAGACCAGGCCAGTGACTTTGTCTTACTGGCAGACGGTCGATCATTTTGGCTGACGGCGCCCCGGGTAGCCACGGTTCGGACGCACGGGACTGGCGACACGCTGTCGTCGTGCATCACGGCTGAATTGGCGAAGGGCCAAGACTTTGAATCAGCCATTCGTATTGGTAAGGATTTTGTCACGGCGGCAATTGCCAATCCAATTGCCGTTGGTAACGGCCACGGTCCGTTGAATCATTGGGCTTATAGCCAGGGAGGTGCCGAATAATGTCAGTTACGTTTGAACCAGGCCTGTTGCGGGCCTACTTTGTCGCGGGTAGTCAGGATGTTCCCAATCAGGACTTGCGGGAAGTCTTAGCAACCATGTTAACTGCCGGTATCACGGCGTTTCAGTTCCGTGATAAGGGCAACAGTCAATTGACCCCCGACCAGCGATTAGCGTTGGGAAAGGATTTGCGCGACCAGTGTCACGCGGCCAGCGTTCCGTTTATCGTGGACGACGACGTGGACATGGCGTTAGCCTTGCACGCTGATGGCATTCACGTGGGGCAGAGCGACCAAAAGATTCAGCAGGTGATTCAGGAAGTCTCCGGGCAAAATATGTTTGTGGGCCTGTCCTGCTCGACGGCAGCTGAAGTGGCTGCGGCGAACCAGTTGACCGGCGTGGATTACTTAGGCAGTGGTCCGATTTTCCCAACCACGTCCAAGGACGACGCTGATCCGGTCATTGGCGTGGCTGGGCTGCAGAAATTGGTGGCTCAGGCGAACGTGCCAATCGTGGCCATTGGCGGGATTAGGGTTGATTCGTTAGCCGCCGTTGCCGCTACTGGTGCGGCCGGTGTAGCGGTTATCACGTTGTTGACGCGGAGCACGTCGCCAGCCAGCGATGTGGCCGCGATGCGCCAAGCATTTCACCGTTAAATATAAGTAAAAAACAGCGCAGTGACGGGGTGTACTAGTCCCTGTCAAGTTGTCATATGAAATAATATAATTTTATGTTGTCTCTAAGCGGCCTCACTCCGGTATTCTACCGGGGTGAGGTCGTTTCTTGCTGGTGAGCGATCTAGGTGATTGAAGTAGTGGATTCCTTCCTTTACCAGCGCTTCAAATTCTTCGTAGGTTTTGGGCATTGGATGACGATCCATCCAATGCGTCTTGAACTCATTCCACCAACGTTCCATTGGCGCGTTATCGCAAGGCGTACCCGGTCGTGACATACTGCGTGTGACTTCGTAGGGGACCAGAAAGTTATTGAATTGTTTGGACGTATAAGCCGATCCGCGGTCAGTATGAACTACCGGATTGACGTCACCAGCGTACTCAAAAGCCCGCCGAAATACTTCGATTTCGGCATCTGCTGTTTCTGTTTTACTTAAGTTAGAGGCAATCAAGACCCGTCCGTAAAGGTCCAAAACGCCGCTCAACCGCATTTTGAACTGCCCATTAACGCCGTAAGATAATTCAGTTGAATCGGACAGCCAAACCTGATTAGGGGCGGTGGCCGTAAAATTTTGGTTCAAAAGATTATCTTGCATGTACTGTTCTTGTTCCTTGATTCTATGATGCTTCTTGACCCGAATCTGGCATCGAATCCCTAGGTTACCCATAATGCGTTTGACTCGCTTAATGGTAACGTCAAAGGTGATCTGCTCGTCTCGGTTCAGGTTTGATAAAATCTTACCAGCACCGATTGCTTGATGATGTTGTTTAAACCAATATGTGATGCGTTCTTCTAGTAGCTTTTCTTGAGCGCCCCAGACCGTTTCTTGACGGTGGAGGAACTTATTGTAGGCTTGCCGGCTCACGCCGACGTATGACAATAATTTTGTGATGGCACCGTGTTTCCCTTGACTGACCTCGCTGATTGCCCGATATGCCAGTCGATGTTGTTGTTTCACCCCTTGCGCTGAAGTTCCTGATATTTTTTTACAAATTCTTCCAGTAGTTTCATGTCGGCGACCTGACCTTCCAATTGTCGAATCCGTAGATTCGCTTTGTCTAGGTCGGTCACTTCTTTTTGTGCCTTACGGCGCCCACGGTTGTCTCTTAGAACCTCATATCCGCCATCTTTAGCCTTCATAACCCATGAACGAGCCTGCTGATAGGAGACTTGATAATGTTCGGCCGCTTCGCTATATGAGTGCTTGTGTTTGGTAATGAATTCAACGACTTCAATACGCTCTTCCCACGTGGTTTTTCGACTCATTTTCGGGACCTGCTTTCTTGACGGCGACGCCGTCACAGTTTTGTCCCTATTATACTTGGAAACCCAAGTCATTACTTGGGAAAATGAACGTAAACCATACTTCATAGCTAGTTCCTGTGCGGAACCTTCACCGTTCAAAAAGGCATAGATAACCTGTAGTTTGAAGGCACTACTGTAGTGATGATTTTTCTTGGCTTCCCTCAGTCCATCAAGGCCATCACGGTGGTATCGATCTAGCCACTGAGCCACCGTATGCTCACCTAAACCATTTGCTTTTCCAAAGGCTGTACTTGATAGTCCCGAAGCCTCAAATTCGTTAATCAATGCCAGCTTCTCCATGGCACTAAACTTGGCTCTTGGCATACAAAAAATCCCTCCGTCATTGTCAGATGAATTATATTATTTCATCTGACAACCACAGAGGGATCATAACAGGGATGTTATCCCAGTTCACTGCGCTGTTATAGTTGTTTTACACTATTAATGCATTGGCCACAATTATCATGTTACCCCTGAATGTTTTGGGCGGCCAGTCGACCCCTATGTAACGCATTAAAAAAATCGTAACAGACAGTTATCAGGTGAAAAATTAAGAAAATATCTATCAAAAAAGCGAAACCATAATCCACTGTGTTTAAGTGCAGCGGAAATCGGTTTCGCTTTAAAAGTTGAGGAAGCTAGTTGACTAGGGCTAACTTCACAAGTTCATTCTAACACGCGGTGATAGCAAAAGCTACCAAAATTAGACCAATATTGTTATTTTTCTCTAAGAGGATAGTTATTAATGCATGTGAATTTACTAAGCGGATTAGTTTAAGGAGTACGGCGTTTATGGGGTAAGTGTATCTGTGTAGATAACCGCTAAGAAGTGGATTTAAATTAATTGAAATTTCAAATTTTTTTGCGATGTTCGCTTGCAATTGAGAACAAGTGTTCGTATAATAATGACAGTCAAGTGAAAGGGGGTGCTGGCATGGATTATTCGAATGAGCCGCACGGGATGTTTCTCATGATTGATAATAAGTCGTTCTATGCCAGTGTTGAGAGCGTTGAACGGGGACTGAATCCGTTGGAATCGGTTCTGGTTGTGATGTCTGAAGCCGACAACACGGGGAGCGGTTTGGTCTTAGCAGCTTCGCCGATGGCCAAACGCGAGTTCGGAATCAGCAACGTCTCCCGGCAGTACGAAGTGCCGGATGACCCCCGCATTTTAGTGGTGCCGCCGCGAATGAATCTGTACATCCAAAAGAATTTGGCCATCAACCGAATTTTTCGACGGTTTGTGGCGGACGCTGATCTCTTTCCGTATTCAATTGATGAATCAATTTTGGATATGACCAAGTCGTGGCGGCTTTTTGGGAACACGCCAGAAGAGGTCGCCCGCCGGATTCAACTCACCGTACGGCATGAGCTGGGACTCTATACGACGGTGGGAATTGGGGAAAACCCGGTGCAAGCCAAACTAGCGTTAGACCTGCAAGCCAAACACGATAAAGAACTGATTGGCAGGTTAACCTACGAATCATTTGCTGACGGGATCTGGCCGATCACCAATCTGGAAAAGGTTTGGAGCATTGGCCATCGGACGGCGGCGCACCTCAACCGATTGGGCATCCACAGCATGGACGACCTGGCTCACGTGAATCCGTATGAGCTACGCCACGAGATGGGGTTGATTGGGACACAGCTCTTTGCCCTATCCTGGGGAATCGACCGAACGAAATTACGAGAGGTCCGGCCAGCTAAGGAAAAGAGCTGGAGTAACTCTCAGGTTTTACCGCGGGATTATAAGGTCCAGCGTGAAATCGAGTTAGTGATCCGAGAAATTGGACAACAGGTGACTTCACGGATGCGGCACCATCAGCAGCAGGCTGGTAGTATCAGTTTGTTTATCGGCTTTGCTTGGGATGGCCAAGCCGATGACGGTCGGGGTGGGTTGCACCATACGCATCGAATTGCACCGACCGACAATGCGCGAACCATTATCGCAGAACTGTTGCGACTCTTCCGGCAATACTGGGAAGGTCAACCGGTCCGCAACATTGGGGTGGGACTTGCCCGCCTCAGTGTAAGTGGCAGCCTGCAGTTGGACATCTTTCAGGACCCCGAACGGCAACTAAAAAATGATCGCTTTGACCGGGTCATTGACGATCTGCGTGATCGGTTTGGGAAGACCGCGGTGGTACCGGCCAGCAGCTTGATGCGTGGTGGTACCATGATTCGCCGGGCATCGCTGGTGGGTGGCCATAATGGGGGGAATAGTTTTGATTGATTGTCGACAGGAAGCAGCCGTTATTTTGACCAGGCTTGATCCGCTGTTTACCAAACAGTGGCATTGTCGCTATCGCATTGACGTGGTCAATAATCAGTACGGGGCCGAGTTTAATTTCTTTTTGGACATTCGCCGCAAAGACCACCGAGAACGGTCGATTCCGTTACATACGGTCAAGACGACGGACTTAGAAACGTTAGAACGGGTGATCTCGGTGGTTCAAGAGGGGACGCAGCTGACGTTAAATTTCGTTGATTTTGGTCAGGTCCGGTGGCCCTTGAGCCAACGCTGGATTCGTTAAGGAAGTGACGACCCATGGTTCTTCGCCAAGTACACGATGATGATCTCGTGAACAGCTTTTTTAAACGCGACTACCATGACCGGGGCATGTTAAAGTGGGGCGGCTTCTATCTCTCGGACCACACCAGTGCGTTAGCAAAAATGCACGCAGCCGAGCAGGTCGAAGAGCCGCTGCCGAAACAACCGCTATCAGTCGTCAGTGAGCGACTGGCGGAAGCGTGGCGCACGCATCAATCCGTGCACCTGCAGCTGAACGTCATGGATGATAACCAGACGTTGGCGTTGGTCGATGGCATCGTAGTAGGGGTACATGAAGATAACGTGGTGATTCAGCTGGCGTCCGGGCGCTGGCGGGAATTGCCGTTGACAGAGATTCGGTGTGTGAGCAATCAATCGAAGAAGGGTTAAGCGGGCCACTAGGCGGGGAGCTTATGTGGTACGCGTTTTTACAACGTATGTTCGGGGATAGTCAAAGGAGACTGGGATAATATCTGGGTCTCCTTTTTAATAGTCTATTATCCAATTAACTAAGCAGTGGTTTGTTAGATAAGACCCTAGATACGATAACCATCGCAATTGACTATCAACGATTGTATGATGGAGCTAAGCCGAGTATTTGACTGAGCAGTGGTCCGACGCCACCCATTTGCGCTAGAATGAACGTAAACGGGAAGGCGATAACATGGACTTCATTGATTTTGAACCGATTACGTTGCGTCACACGCCGCTGGGAACGCGGAATCAGTTGCCGCGCGAACATGACCGGCAACTGGATTGGGAAAAAATAGCCGCCTTGATTCGAGATAATCACGATGTCATGGCGGTCGTCCAAGCCGGTTTGGCAGAGGATTGGTTAAACACGCAGGGCACGATTTGGGATGAACAGTGGGGGTATTACCGTTATCCCAATGATCCACGCGAACCCGATGATACCGTCTTTTGGGCGGCGTCCACGTGGGCCACACCAGCTATTTTGGTCACGTTTCACAATGAACTGACGAAGGCTTTTGCGTGTTATAAGATTGGCCGCGACCCCGATTTTCACTATTTGGGCCGTGAGCACCTAGGTTAGGGGTAACTAGACATGAAATTAATTGAGACACCGCACGTTAAGCTGACGGTTCAGCGAATGACGCGACGAGAATGTTGGCATGAGCTATTAGGACTCGCCGTTCTAGCAATCATTGGGGTAATTTGGTACAAGTTGCAATAAATAAATAACTGAAACGACCGCTCCCACTCACCGTTAATTCGGCAGGCAAGTCCTGAATGAGTGGGATTTTTTTGTGCATTCAAGGACTGCCGAAAGAACTGCCAGCTGGCCAGCGAGAAAATATTTTGCCGACTTAATAAATAAAGCCGTTTGCTTATTGCCTTTTTTGTTTAATGGGGTGTACTCTATTAGTGGGTGAAGTTCTTTGGCAATTCTTTTTCTAAGCGCTGGTAGTTAGCACTTGGTGACCGTCAGAGAGTCAGCTTAACCTAATTCGTGGGGAGTCCCGCAAGCATCTTGGAACCTAGGCCACGGCCACAGAAAGTAAAGTGATAAGTCAGTCATTTTTTGGTTTAGGCAGCGCTAGTTTTGAAAAATTTAGCATAAATGGAGGGTATCAAGAATGAAAGCAAAAAAGATGATGATTTCAGCGCTCACGGTTCTCAGTGTCGCCGCAATGGGGCTCACCACAATAACGAGTGCCTCTAACACTGCTTTGGCTAAGTCTAAAGCGGCAAAGGTTTTGAAAACAACTACTTATAAGTCTAAACACAAGGTTCACGTCACCGGGGGCTGGATGTATTCAAGTACGAAGTTGACGAAGAAGACCCACCACATGACCAAATACTTATATACCAAGTTTTATGCGACCAAGAAGGTCACGATTCGTCAGGCCAATGGCAAACAAGTTACATACAATTATTTGAAGTCTAAGAACGGCAAAACGAAGGGCTACGTTTCTTCAACTTACGTTTACAACAAGTGGGGTTACGGCAAGTACAGCGTGGCCGCTTACCGGAAGGCCTTCGTGAAGAAGCTTAATGAGTTTCGGGCTAAAGACGGCGCAAAGCCTGTGAAGGAAAATGCCAAGCTGGACAAGATTGCCCAGAAGAACGCTGATCGGATGCGTAAGGAAGGCAAGTCGTTCGAAGGCAAAGTTGAAGGAACGCCACATGCTGGTTGGATTCAAGATAATTACACCAGTAGTAAACAGGACCCAATCCTCGGCTTTGAAAATGGCACACAGTGGGGGCAAGGTATGGCGTTTTCTTGGATGCGAATCACAGACAGATGGCGTGATATCGGTGCCATCCCTCATTTGATGAACCCCGCGCAAACGAAGGTTGGTGTGGGTGGCATGCAGCATGGTCAAGAACTCTATGAATTTGTTCTGCTGTCTCACAATAACTAGGTAAAGGTATCAAGATACATTAATAGACCGAATTTCTGGTATTAGCAAGCGCTTCGCAGCGCTTGTCGACTACCTGAAATTCGGCCTATTTATTTAGTCACATATCCTAATTTTGTTGAGCGTACCCGCCATTACCAAGCTGACAACGCCCTGCTATCGGTAATGCAAAGAACTAGCGTAGCCGGAGGGTGCCAGGGTGGGGGCCGGCTGTGTCGGTGGTGTTGGGCCGGGTGGGTTGTCCGGCCCTACAGCACGGGACGAGCTCAGAGACCGCGCGTTCTTGGCGGGGGCTTTGAGTCGAGCCGGAGGACCGCACTTTGGCCGCAGGCGTTCCCCACAGCAGACCCCCACCCTGGCGGCCGCAGGCGGCCATTAAGCTTTCGAATTTAAAAGAAAAAATAGCAGGGGGCGTGTCGACGACAAGCATGCATCGATACGCCCCCTGTTGGAGATTGAGTTATGGTGTGTTTCACAGATGGGTTCAAGCCCATCTCGAGGCAAGTATAACATTCTCAAATTAATTTGAGCAGTTTTCTGTTATGAAATGGGTCAATTTTAGCTGATAGCTGACCGGCAAAATAAAACAAAGACGCCGAGACTTTATCTCAGCGCCTTTGTTATTTTTAAGTTTACCTTGTCCCACTGTGTTTCAAAAAGGTTTATTGCACGTGCACGTCGATCCGTTCGTACAGGTTCGGGTTATTTACGCTGGTAACGGTGACACTGGTGTCGCCAGCCTTGTGGCCCGTAATGTTGAAGCGACCGGTTGTGGTGGAGCTAGGCGCAGACGCAATCGACTTGTCCTTGCAGACGATGGTGTAGGAATTCATCGGATCGGCCTTTGAGGTTGGATTGCCGTAGGTGGAAGCCCACATAATGATTTGCTTGCTGTCACCAGCATCGAGGTGGTCGATCAGGGTTACGTTTGAAGAAATATCAGCGACCCGGCCATCGGCGGCTGCTTCGGACTGCTTGGTGTGGGTGGTCCGGTCATCCGTTGGCATAGCGTCACGAATAGCTTGGCCGACTTCCGGATTGGTTGGGTGGTAGAGGGCGTTCTTGTCGCTCAAATACCAGGTGTTGGCCTTGTCCGGAATAGCGGCGTAGGCAGCGCTAGTAAAGTCAGACTTGAGCTGACTCAGGTCGATTGGTGAGGCACTGGCCATCTTGTCGCTGACGTATGGGAAACCGTCTTCATCGTAAGGAACGTTGTCGACGTTGTACAGCGTAATGCCGTTGCCTTCTTTACCAAATGCAGGCAAGTTCAGCCATTGTGACCAAGTAATGTGTTTAGTTGATGCAATGTACATTGAGCCGGATTTGCTGGAAGTAGCGGTTTTAGAACTACTTGTTTTAGAGCCGGTCGTTTTGGAGCTGGTCTTACTGCTGGTTGCCGTGGTTTTACCAATGGTTGTCTTAGTGGCTTTAGCCTTGGCTTTGGCAGTGGCAGTATTTGCCCGCTTCTTCGTTTGCGTAGAGGCCGTTTCGAAACCTTCTAAGTAACTCTTAGCAATCCAGGCGCTTTGTGCATGCTTGCCGGAGTAGTAGCCGTTGAACCCAGTGACGTAGTAGTAGATAGTCTTATCTACTTTAGCATGACGAGTGGCGTGGTAGACGGTATATTCGTAGTCTTTGTTCCGTAGATTAAAGGCTTTCTTGAAGGTAAATTTCTTGCCGTGAACTTTCTTAAAGCTATAGGCCTTTTTAGTAAAGCCCTTCCGCTTAAGAATCACCTTGTGCATCTTCATCTTCTTATTCCACTTTACCGTGTGTAACTTAGCAGCGTTGGCAGAACCGTCAACGGTCACCAGACCGCCGCCGATACCGGCTGCCAGTAAAGCAGCCACGCTCAATGTTTTAACTAATTTATGCATCATAATTTCTCCCCTGAAATACAGAATATAAGCATTAAAATAGTCTGACTGAAGACTCAGCCAGACTATTTAATTTTCAATTGATTCTGCTAAGCATCAAAGCTTAGAAGTTGTTGCTAGTGGTCTTCAACAGTTCGGCACCCCGGTTGCTCATCAGGTAGCCGGCACCGTTCTTGGTAAATTGAAGTCCTTCAAATTCACGATGGCCGTTCAACTTCGTGGCCTCAACTTGGCTAGCCTTCAGCTTACCCAGCTTAGAAGCGGGGATGGATGAAATGCTGCCGTCGGAGACGAAGTACAGGCGGTTACGCTTGGCGTTGTAGGACATTGCCTGTGGCTTAGTCCCAGGATTATGACGCAAGCCTTGCATAACCAAGTGGAATTTCACAGACTTGCTGTTGATCTTCCCCTTGTAGATCTTAATGGCGCCCTTAGGAGCCCAGCCACCATTGGAGTAGGTGAAGAAGTAGGCGTTACCGTGCTTATCAAACGTCAGGTTAGAGCCCATGGTAACGGTACTCTTCAACATGAAGTTGATCTTCTTGGTTGGCTTCAATGAGCTCGTTGAAACTTGTTGCACGTTGGAGTGGACCTTAACGGGCGCGCCGATAAACCAGAGTTGGCCGTTCTTAGGGTTCATAGCCAGTGATTGGCCGTGGCCCGTGTTAAATTTATGCCCAATCTTGACGTACTTCATGATGGCCTTGTCCTTGCTGCTCATCTGCTTAACGGAGTGGTCGTAAGTGGCGCGACGCAGGGCGTCCATGTGGCTGGTGCTGATGCCAAATTTACTCCGCAAAGCCCCTAAGTTGTACCGCACAATCCAGCCGCGAGTACTCTGGGATGTCGTGGTGATCAGTTCGTAGAGTGTGTTGCCATCCTTCGAAAGCACTTCACTCTGTGGGTTGCCCCAGTCAGCGGACTTGTTGTAGGTCACTGGCAGGAAGACGTTCGACTTGAACGTGACTTTCTTCCCCTTGGTGCTGGAGATCTTAGTTGGACTGGTCTGGAAGATGTCGCCGTAGCTCTGCTTGAATGAGTAGCGCTTAACGAACATGTTCTTATTATTGACCGTCTTGTACTTCTTGACGTTATAGTTGGCCAACGCGTTACCGTGTTGGGTGTACGTCTTGGCGTGAGCCAGGGTCGTCGTCCCACCGAAAAGTAGGGCAGCGGAGGCTGCGGCCGCGAGAAAAACAGCTTTTTTCATGACAAATACCCCTCTGTATGTATAAATTTGAAACGTTTCCATAATCATTTATACCACAAAATACCGGCTTCTGTGGGAAAAAATAAAATAAATTTTAGTTGGTTAAAGGTTCAAGCGGCCACTAATCCCGGGGTAGCGGCAATTTAGACCATTTCAAGCGAACGTCCGTTTATCAGTATTGTTAGAATGAACGATTATTTTTTTCATATCAACGCGGGGGTCGGTTGGCCACCACTGAGCGTTAGGTAATTCCCAGCAACTCCCGTAAAGTGGGGGTGTTCCATGGCGCCGTGGACATCACACTTGAAGGGATGATGCCACAAAATGGAAACACCACACGCCGCCGCGTACCGGTTCTTGTACGACGGCGACCACGAGACGATTCTATATGCAGTTATGAAACAACTACACATCTGGCCCAACCGTGCGGATTACGAGGATTACTTGCAGGAGGCCCGGATCCTCTTTCCAGAGATCTACGTGGCCTTTCCCGAGAACCCCGAGGAGAAGCCACACCAATTTCTGGCCTACGCACAGCAGAAACTATACTGGGCGTTGCTGGATAAGCTACGGCAGGAGCGTAAACGCGTGGACCGCCAGTTACCCGGTGATCAGGAAGAACTCCTGACGGCGGTGGCCAGCGACGATGATATTTTAGACGCCATCGGCCAGTCGGACTTTCGCCAATATTTATTGAAATTAGTGGGTGGGGCCGGCAAGACCGGCGAGTGGCGCTTTTTAGTGGGCACACTGGTCGACCAGCTAACGGCCGATGAGATTGCCCAACGCCACGGGGTCAGCCGCAATACCGTCTATAAGTGGCGACGGTCGTTACTCCGCCGATTGGTCCATACACTGACGCCGCCAGATAACTTTTTGGATTAATTTGCCAAAAGGGGGTTACAAATTCCGTTTGGATTTCGTTAGTAAGAGTGTAAGGGTTGGCCAATCACTTACCAAAATCAGCACCACGAAGGGAGCACCACCATGCAAAACAACTGGAAGAAAACGACGATTACCTTTACCTTTGGCAACGAAGGCGCCCGCCCCGTTAAGATTGTCATGCAAAATGCCATCGCCGCCCCAGCCACGCAACAAGTCGAAGCGTTCGGTGGCTACTTGGCCACGTTGACGGGGATTCCGTTCATCTCCGCCACGGTCAACACGCAAAACGCCGTTGCCTAACGCTCGCCCCTCAGCCAACTGAAAGGAAGTTATTAAATGAAAACCTTAGAATTGAACTTTAAAGGCTCCGACCTGCGCATCAAGCACCTGCGGTTGAAGTACGTGAACACGGAACTCACCACTGCCGACGTTGAGGCTATTATGGCGCAGATTGCCACGGCCAAGCTGTTCGCCAAGGACGATGTGAACCTTTACGCCGAACCGTTGACGGCCGATGTGGTCGAAACGACCAAGCAGACCATCTATCCACTGGCCGTACCACCGGTGGCGCCAGTTACCCCGGTCGCCTAACGCCTACGTAACGCAACCTAAAAGCGGCCGTCTCCCGGTGAGGAGGCGGCCGCTTTTTGTTGGGCTTTGGATTACGCAGCGGTTGGCTGGGACGGCGTCTGCTGTGGGGAACGCCTGCGGCCTGAGAAACGGTCCCCCGGCTCGACTCGAAGCCCCCGCAAAATACGCGCGGTCTCCGAGCTCGTCCCGTGCTGTAAGTCCGGGAAGACCCAAGCGCCCGAACTAACACCACCGACACAGCCGTCACCGTCCCAGCCAACCACTGCTCACATGTGCGCACCCATGCGGCGTTGGTGGCCCTTTGCCATGCCGGGGATTGGTCGGAATTGGTGTAGGTGATAGTAGTTACGGTTGGGTGTGCGTCCGTCCGGGGTGTGGCCGTTTACTATTGGTTAGACTGTAGCTTGACCGCTTGCGTGATCGGTCAATATTCACCCACTAGGTTAACTGGTCAAACTAGTTTGAGCCGGAGGATGTCAGGGGTCACGCAGTGTCGATGTTCTTAGCGGTTTACCGCTTAGAACATGGGCCGACCTTGGAAACTCGCGGTGTTGGCGAGGTGTCAAGGCGCCCTAGAGACCCACGGGTTTAGTGGGGCTCTAGGGTTGCCCCACAGCGTGGCCACTGGCAGCCGCAGGCGGCCGGCCCCAACGACAATTTCAGTTAACCAACGTGAGGATGACGCAACACCTGATCGGGATAAGCGGTGGTGACGTACTCGGTGATGGCGCGGATCATCTTGGCCGTCGACGGTGCCTTGGCCTGTTCCGCGTTGACCACCAGACAGATAGTCCGATAGAACTGTGTATCAAACGGATAGACGTGGACGTTGCCAGTGACCTTCTGTAGCGCCAGCTCGGGCAAAATACCCATGCCCATTCCGGCGTCCACCATGGCCAGAATGGATTGGTCGTCAATGGAGAAACGAATGGCGTTGGGCCGAATTTGGTAGTGATCCAGGGCCGCCTTGGTGTCCTTATCGTAGTCGCCGCGTTGGAGGATGAAGTTTTGGTCGACCAGGTCGGCCGCGGTCACCGTCGTACGATTGGCGGGGATGAAGTCGGTCGGCGTGATGCAGTAGATTTCATCCTTGACCAGCGGTAGGACCGTCAGTTTTTCCGAAACGGGCAGGGCCGACAAGCCTAAATCAAGGCGACCGGATTTAACCGCCGCGGCGATGTCCGCGAAGCCCGCCTGTTCCAAATTAATTTGAATGTCCGGGTAGTCCTGTTTGAAGCGCCGAATGATGGGCGGCAACCAGGAAATACAAACGGAGGAGAAGGCGCCCAGCCGCACGGAACCAGCGTTTAACCCGTTGATATTGGCAGCGGCCTGTTCCAGTCGGTCCTCGGCGTTGATGACGCCTTGAATCAGGGGCAGGACGGTCTTGCCGTCGGGCGTCAGCTCAACGCCAGCCCGGTTCCGGATGAAGAGTGGGAAGCCTAATTCCTTTTCCAATTGATTGACGGAGTGGCTGATGGCCGAGGGGGTCACGCTCAATGTCTGGGCGGCTCGGTAAAAAGTGTGTTCCTGTACGATGGCTTGAAAGACACGGTACGCAAAAGGTAACATGTGCGGCCACCTCCTTTAATTTTTATGTGTGTGGTTGATCTCCGGTTGGCCGGGCGGGTGACTGGCTGTGGGGAACGGTAAAAGCCAAAGGGCGGTCTTTTACCTCGACTCGAAGCCCCCGTCAAGTACGCGCGGTCTTCGAGCTCGTCCCGTGCTGTAAGTTCGGGAAAAATCCCCCGAACTAACACCACCGACACTGCCAGTCACCCGCCCAGCCAACCTCCGACAATAACACCGCTCTGAATCCGCGGGTGGCGAGTAGCGGCGTTACCATCTTGCTAGTTAGATTAATAGTAGTCTGCCACGGGTTTTTAAAAATATAGATTAAACATGACAAACTTTAGCTGACAGATATTCACCTAAGGCCCGATTAGCATGAGTGCCTGACACGTTCACCACTTACATAAATGGGTCATTCAGCGGAAGGCCAGTCTTCCCCCAACCAATTGTCGATTCTGACAACCAATGTAGCCGCAGGTGGTCAGGGGCGGGGGACTAGCCGTGACGACGGTGTTACTTGGTGGGTTTAAGCCAAGTTACTCCGTGGGATGAGCTTGGAGACTCGGTGTATTTCCAAGGCTCCAAGTCAAGGAGAAAGACCGCCTTTGGGCTTTCTCCGGTCCCCACAGCGGCCCGCGTCCCTGGCCACCGTAAGCGGAAATTTAGGAAGAAAAAGCAACCTTTAGTAAAGATGAATGCCATTCATGCAATTTCTAGATAGTTGAACGAGTCTTTCTGTCACCGATATTCTATCATACCAGTAAGCAGTCAGGAAGCTTCAGTCAGCGGTTCGGCCAGTCAGTAAGCCGATCAGAAAGGTGTGACCGTCATGTTGAAAAATTTAGTAGCACAGCGCGTCAATCCCGATGTCCCGTCAGCCTTGAGTGGGCTGTTTGTCAATGACCCCGATCCCCACGCCATCTCATTTGCGGCGGGGAGTCCGAACGAACGGCTCTTCCCAGTCAAAGAAATGCAGCGGGCCTTCAACACCGCCATTGAGCAGCAGGGCGCCCACCTTTTCCAGTACCAATCAATGCAGGGGAACCTCGACCTGCGGGAAAAGCTAGTCGCCCGGATTCAGAAGTGGGGCCACGTCACGACTACGGCGGACAACGTGATTGTCACGGTCGGTGGGCAACAGGCCATCGAACTGGTCGCGAAGGCCTTGCTCGACCCCGGCGATGAAATGGTGGTCGAGGTGCCGACCTACGTGGGGGCACTGGCGGCCTTTGACCTCTACCAGCCGACGTATTACTCGGTCGACCTCCAAGCGGACGGTCTCGACCTCGACGAGCTGGAGGACACCTTAAAACGTCATCCTGGTATCAAACTACTGTACACGGTGCCGGACTACCACAACCCGACCGGCATCACCATGAGTGTGGCCAAGCGCCAAGCCTTGGTGGCATTGGCGAACCGCTACGACTTCATCATTTTAGAGGACTCGCCGTACCGCGACCTAGGGTACGCCAACCTGCCGTTACCCGCCATCAAGAGTTTTGATACGCAGGACCGCGTCATCTTCGTGTCTAGCTTGTCGAAAATTCTAATGCCGGCACTGCGGACGGGCTGGCTCGTAGCCGATGGGTCCATTCTAGACGCCATCCTGAAGGTTCGGTTAGCCAGCGACCTGGAGGCCAACGGGGTGATTCACGCGGCGATTGCTAATTATATGGAAGAAAACGATTTAGACCAGCACGTTAACGTGTTGAAGGACCACTACCGCCAACAGTGTGCGGCCATGGTGGCGGCGCTGGAAAATGACTTCCCCGAGGAGGTTAGTTTTACGCGGCCTGAGGGTGGTTTCTTCGACTGGGTAACCTTGCCCGAAGAACTGGACGCGGCGGCGCTCCTGAGCCAGCAGGTGATTCCTCAGGCCCACATCAACTACGTACCTGGTACGAACTTTTATCCGGGGCGCGACGTTCATAATTCCTTGCGGTTATGCTTCAGTGGCTTATCGCCAGCGGAAATCAGTGCGGGCATGGGCCGGCTGGGCGAGCAGGTCAAGGCGGCGGTGCGTGAGGTACGACCGGTGCTGTAAACCTAGCGTAAAAAGGCAAACTTAGCAGCCTAATTACCACCAAGTTTGCAATAATCGCCGTTTTTTTAAATCTTCACCACCAAAACGACCGGCAAATTCAAATTTTCGCTCGGATATCAATCTTCATGGTAAGTAAAGGTTGAAAGCAATGAAACACCCACTGTGCCTGATACAACCAGGATCGGGTAAGTCAGACATAGTGGTTACCGTCTTACCGTTCGCCAAATTTGATTCATTCTCGGCTACCTAGGGGAACGGCAAATATTGAATAAGTGCTGTCATTCAGGTGTTTAAGCTAGCTTAGTTTCCAAGAACCCGATTAACCGGAGGCCGTCAGAGGTGGAGCCAGCAGTGTCGACGGTGTTAGCCGATTTTCGGCTTACAGCGTGGGACGTGTTTGGAGACTGGTGGTTTTTCCAGGCTTCAAACCGAGTCGGAGGACCGCTTCTCAGGCCGTAGGCGTTCCCCACAGCAGGCGGAATCTCTGACGGCCGCAGGTGGCTGGATAACTGTTTTCAAACTTTAGATAGTAATCAAAAAATCACCCACACGTTGGCAACAAGGTTCACTAACGTGTGGGTGATTCTATTTTTAAATCATATTAAGCCAAAGTTCCTACTTAGCTGGTTCCAAGAAGATGGCGACATCGCCAAGGCTAGAACCACCTTCGTAGTAATCGGGATCGGTTTGAACACTGATTCCAATATGCCAACCCTTGAACTGGGCCCGCGTAGCTGCCGGGTACCCCTGCTTCTTCAACAGTTTGTTGTAGGTCTTCAGGTAGTTGCTTGGCGTCCCTGGACAGGAGAACTTGATTAGTTTCTGACCAGGGCCAGCGGTGACGTATTGTGCGTCGACACCGTCCGTTGGGTAGGTAATCTGATCGGCATCATTAGTTAACTGTTGATCCATAGTGGTTCCCGGGAAGAGACTATGTAAATCGTTGACCAAAACCTGTTCCTGTTTCTCCTGGGCTGCTTCAGCTGGACTGACCTTAGGTTCAACGCCACCCGGTGTCAAATAGCCGCGCCAAATCCAGCCACCATGTGGGCTGTAGAGCGTATGAACGTGGTAGTAAATGGCCGACGTATGCTTGCGCTTGTTGTACAACTTTTCGTGCGCATCGGTCACCCAGGTAATGTTATCCCGGTTGTACGCATAGCGCGTGCCCAGGTGCTTCGAGTAACGGGCCCCACGCATCGTGTGGAATTGGTGCGCCTTCATACTTCGCCGCCAAACTAGGCGAACGGAATTGGCCCGGGCCGCTGAATATTGAGAAGCGTGCGCGGTGGTTGGTTGGCTAACCAGTAGTGGGAAAGCTAAAGCCGCCGTCACGGTTCCTAAAACGATTAATGATTTCATGGTAATTCTCCCTCTACTAATTAGTTTAACGCTAAGACCGGTCAAGGGTGGTCAAAATGCACCACTTTAAAGAATTTGAAATATTAGTTAATGACCGACTATTTTTTAACTACCAATACTTTATTAGCTGAAATGAAGTGGCCGTTGGGCAAAACGAAGCGGTTCGTCAGATGGTATGACTTAACGGCCTTGACCTTCAGGACGGTGCCGCGGGTGTAGTGACGTTGCGACTTGCCAGTTAAGCTAGCGGTTTTGTAAGCGTTCAGTCCGTGGCGACTTAACACTTTGATGCGCTTGGGCGTTGATTGATAGTAGGTGCTTTCGACGTAAGCGTTGTTTGCCGTGATGTAGCCGCGGAGTTTGTCGGTTGTCTTGGTGTGGTTGACGTCACGGACCTTATAACGCAGGGTACCGTTCTTACTCTGGGCGTAACCGGTGACGACAAATTGCGGCCGCTTTGTCCGACTTTCCTTGGCGTAGAAATGCTTGCGGGTGGCCTTAGTAAAGTTTGGCGTCTGATAGAGGCCAATGGCTTTGGTGGCGTAGACGGCCTCACCTTTGACGGCCACGGGCTGAGTAGCCGGCTTGTCTGCCGTGGATGATTCACTCGCACTGCTGGACGAACTACTGGTGTTGGTGCTACTACTGTTACCGCCACCACCGGGTTTCACCGGATCAGCGTTCTTGATGTAGTGAATGGTGGTCGTGAAGCCGTCGGAAGTGACGGGGTCATTGTCGCGGAGCGTGTAACCAGGAATGTCATAGTGGGTCTGGGTGAGGTCGGCCTGCAGGGTGTGCACCATGTCGGTCATATCGCTACCCAGGACACTTGGCTGGTCACCAGGTTGAGGCGTACTGATTGGTAGAACCAGTGGTGCCTGAGCGTCCTTGCCATTTTGGTCGGTAAAGTTGATTACAAAGTTGGTGGGGTTGAGACCACCATCGTTATTGGTCAGGGTGCTGTTCCCAGCATCCAGACTGATATCCTGGACATCAGGACCAGCAACTTTGACCCATTCAGAGGTGCTGGTACGAGCAAATAAGCCAGCAGTGTTGTAGTCTTTACTGTCATTCGGGTTGCGTGGCTGAAGGCTGAGTTGAAGTTGATCAACCGAGTACGAGGTTTGTCCGTTCAGGACTTCTTCTAGGCTAACTCCCTGTGGGTCAAAGATAGGGTAGGTCGTGTTTTCGTCAGCGGTAAGCGTTATGACGTTATTATAGCCTGCACGATCAGGCATTGTGGTCCACACGGCGTAAGTCGTACCAGGCATGACCCCATGGGTTGCCGTGTCACTACTGTCGGCGGTGATTTTAGTCGTGGGGGTGGTGGAATCCCCAGTAGCGGCGTGCGCCTGAACTTGCGTTGCAGCGCCGGCAGTCAGTAAGACTGCTGAGAAGAGTAAAGCTGAAAGTCCAATTTTTTTGATTGTCATAACACAGTTCATCTCCTAAGAGTCACGCCAGTCAGCAACTAAATTTAGTTACCAGCTGGCGTGAGCAATTTTGATTAAAGCGGTTATTTCTTAATGACTAACGTCTTATTGGCGGAAATGTAATGGCCGTTGGGTAAGACAAAGCGGTTCGTCAGGTGGTACGACTTAACGGCCTTGACCTTCAGACTGGTGCCGCGGGCATAGTGCTTCAGAGCTTTACCCTTCAGGCTAGCCTGACTGTAGGAGTTGATGCCGTGGCGACTCAGAACTTTGATAGTCTTGGGATTGCTCTGGTAGTAAGTATTCGTGACATAAGCACTGTTGGCCGTAATGTAGCCAGTCAGCTTAGCGTTGTGGACGTCGCGAACCCGGTAGCGTAGGACACCATTCTTAGAGCGAGCGTACCCCGTGACGATAAATTGGGGCCGGTTGGTTCGGGACTGCTTACTATAGAAGTGTTGGCGGTTAGCTTTGGTGAAGGTCGGTGTCTTGTAGAGACCGATTGCCTTGGTAGCGTAAACAGCTTCTTTTTTGACCGGAGCAGGTTGATTGTTAGATTGGTCAGCGGATGAGGAGGCACTGCTGGAAGAGCTGGAACTACTGTCGGTGTTGGTGGTATTACTGGTGTTGTTGCCAGTGTTGCCACCAGGGGTACCAGGGTCGACTGGCGTCTCCTTGGAAACGTAGTGGAACGTGGTCGTGTAGTCGCCATCAGTGGTGACTGGATCAGTGGCACGTGGCGTGTAGCCGTCGATGTTGTACGTCATTTTGGGGAGATCGTCACGAATGCTGGTCATGGCAGTCTTGATGGAGTCGTTGACATGATTTGTGGGATCTTCCTCTGTAAGGTATGAATCAATGGGAATTATTAGGGGGTTTTGAACAGCTTTATCATTTTGATCGACAAAATTAACGGTAAAGTTAACCGGGGATTTTCCACCGGTGGAGGATAATGTGTCGTCGCCAATGGAAACATAGACTTTTGAATTTAGCTTAATCCATTGGGTGGGATTGTTTTGGAGTTGTAATAATAAACTGTCAGTGTTGGCAGGTTCAAGATTAACAGCGATTTTTGTGACAATTTGTGCACCAGGACCAGGGGTTGTTCCATTCTGTACGCCGTGGTCGTCGTACGTGGGGATGCCGTTTGCGGCAGAACCCAGAACAGCCACGGTGCCGGCAGGCAAATCAGCCCAAGCAGTGTGGGTACCGTCAACGATACCGTGAGTGGCGTCACTGGTGCTGGTAGTAGCCTGAGTCGTTGGCGTGTCAGTGGATGAAGCGGTTGCATTTGTCTGAACGGTAACACCAGCAGTTAGCAATGTAGCTGAGAAGAGCAAAGCTGATAAACTCATTTTTTTGAATGTCATGAAATACTCAATTCCCTTCATATGTAGAATTATATGAAACCCTATAGCTTGAGTATAGTGTTAGACCGGGGGAAGGACAACGAGTTTTCTCGAAAAATAATTATGAATATGATAAGTGATTTATCCTGTCGACGAAGCGACTGGCTAGTGGAGAATACCGTGATCAACGGACTTGTTCGTCCAATTACAAGTAAAGCGGCAACAAGGATACAGGAGTGAGAGAATTAGAACGTTCTCATGTTAACGCGGGGTATTCCACATACAATGAAGATATTGGTCGTTAAGTGACGTCTCACTAATAGGAAGTAATAGCGCTATTGGCCAGTAATAATGGGGCCTAATTGGTCATAGTTCTCTACAGGGATGCCCATCAACAGCCAAATTCAAGGCAAAACAAAAAGGGCCGACGAATATGACTTCGCCGACCCTTTACCTTAAAGAAGTTAATCGTTTCCGTTCTCCGCGGAAGCGATTACTTTAAGGTAACAATTTCCTGTTGCCAAAAAGCATCACCCCCTTTCTTTTGATAACAGCAGTATGGACCCAGCCGAAAAGAAATGCAAGTAAAGTGACCTTCCTTAAAGGTGCATTAAGCTTTAAACGGTTTTAAAGGTTTAAGTATCGCTTAAACAATAGGTTTCAGGAGGTTTTCATTAACTGGTACCGCTTTTAAAAAGATGTCAATACTGTTACAGAAGCCGGCTTATTATTTCATTCCAACGACAAAAAGAGCATAATCCTTGTTTCCCCGCAACTATCAAGCTATAATCATAGTCGTAGTTAGGGGATAGCAAACGAGTTAGTACTTTTAAAGAATATAATTCTTAACAAAAGCGCTAATTTCGGTTATACTATTCTTGCTTGATAAATTACATATTTTATGTTTGGAGGAAGAAAGATTATGCAATCAAGTTTAAAGAAATCACTTTACTTGGGTCTCGCTGCATTAAGCTTTGCCGGCGTTGCTGCAGTTTCAACTACTGCTTCAGCTAAGTCATATGCTACTGCAGGTGCCTATTCTGTTTTAAAGACGGACGCTACTAAGCGTAACGTCGAAGCTACTGGTACTAACGCTTTATACACTAAGCCAGGTACTGTTAAGGGTGCTAAGGTTGTTGCTTCTAAGGCTACCATGGCTAAGTTGGCTTCTTCAAAGAAGTCTGCTGACTACTTCCGTGCTTACGGTGTAAAGACCACTAACCGCGGTTCAGTTTACTACCGTGTAGTTACTATGGACGGCAAGTACCGTGGTTACGTTTACGGTGGTAAGTCTGACACTGCCTTTGCTGGTGGTGTTAAATCCGCTGACACGTTGACTAGTGCAACGATGCCTACGCGTACTGCTGGCTTCCGTTTGACAAACGCCAAGAAGAACACGCTTTGGACTGCTCCTAACAACACCCAATACAAAGCTAAGAAGGTTAGCATGTACGGTGCCAACGCTACCGATACCTTTACGGTTTCCAAGGCAGCTACTAAGACGCGTGAAGGTAGCTTGTACTACTACGTTACCGACGAACAAAACTCTGCAGTTGCTGGTTGGATCTACGCTGGTAACGGCTACAAGGACGCCTCAACGACGACTCTTGGTGGCTTGACTACCGGTGTTGCTGAACCAGACGCAACTAACGACAACAGTGTTAAGGTTGTTTACCGCGATGCTAACAGTGCCCAAGTTGGTTCTGCTACGTTCATCACGACTGCAGCTAAGACTAAAGCCGGCGATGCTGTAGCTTCTAACAAGAACGCTGCGGGTAAGGACTTAGCTACTTTTGCTGCTAACTCATTGCCAAGCGGTTACGCTTTGAAGACTTCACCAGTATCAACTAGCAACGCTACCTTTGGTAACACGCTGTACGTTGACGTGATTGCTGCTGCAACGTCTAAGGTTTCCTTGAACGTTGAAAAGGTTGACAACGGTTCATTCTCTATCAGCAGCCCATTAACTACTGGTAACCTGAGTGCCAGCGAAGCTTCAGTTACTCTGAATGCTGACGCTATCTCAGCATTGAGTGGGAACAAAGGCGAAAGCATCCCTTCAGCTAAGTTGACGACTATTGCTTCTGGCTTTAGCTCAACTTTCAAGGGTACGAAGACTTACTACACCACTAGTGGTGCACCAGTTCACTACGAATTCACTTTCAACCCAACTAACTTCACGAGTGACAACCGGAATGCTTCATACGGCGACACTTTGAAGGCTAGCTTCGTGGCTACGTTGAAAGACGGCGCCGCAACTACTACTTCTACTGACAGTAGCTGGATTGCTTAAGCTTAATTAATCTTTGAGAGCCATCAAATCAGATCTGATTTGATGGCTCTTTTTATGCGCTTTTTAAGAGGATACCAGATTGAAACACAAAAGGCAGATGGCCAACTCATAAGGACATCTGCCGAGGAGATTCAATCACTAGAATATGAGCCGAGTTAGTACTCGGAAATCAATAGATAGTAGTGGTCAATTTGAAGTTTAGCACTTATCGAAGTGGACCAGATGGATAAGGTAGTGTGGAGTTAAAGTTGGAACATGGTCTAGGGGAAACTAAAAAATAGATTGATTTAGATTAACGTTGACTTGTTGGCTGATGTATTATCAAGAATTTTGTATTATGAGGAAGGCCCTCATAATTCGGGAATTTGTTTTAAAGTTTGTTTTTCGATGAAATCGTTGGCTGGGGTGTAAGAAACTGCTTAAATACATAAGTTTAAATATTCCAATATTATGATTGATATAGGGAATTTTAAATAGGGTGTTCTTTCTGAAGGTGGTTCTTGCTATACTGGTGGCTGTTCAACCATAATATTTTCTAGGGGAGAAGACAATGAAATCAACTTTAGCAAAGTCACTATACTTGGGGTTAGCTGCACTGAGTTTCGGAGCGGTTGCGGCAACTTCAGTATCAACGACTGCAGATGCTGCTTCTAAGGCCAAGATTGTATCTAAGTCTGCTTTAGGCAAGGCAAGTAAGAACGTGGAAGTTACGGGGACTAACGCGATCTACTCAAAGCCAGGGACTGTTAAGGGTGCCAAGGTTGTTGCATCTAAGAAGACGGTTAAGGCTTTAGCAAGTTCACAGCATTCCAAGGATTACTTCCGGGCTTACCACATGGCAGTGACTAACCGAGGAACTGTATACTACAAGGTCGTTTCTATGAACGGTAAGTACCGTGGTTACATCTACGGTGGTAAAGTTCAAGGAACTTTGGCTGGCGGAATCCGTGAAGCCAAGACTGTTAAAGAAGCTACTTTGCCAACACGAGTAAAGGGCTTCCACCTGAAGGACGTTAAGAAAAACGCTCTGTGGTCTGCACCTAAGTACACGGAATACAAGACGCACAAGTCTAGCCTGTACGGCGCAACTTCAAAGGATACTTTCACGGTTTCTAAGGCAGAAACTAAGACTAAGGAAGGCTCATTGTACTACTATGTAACTTCCGACCAAAACCCTTCAGTTGCTGGCTGGATCTTCGCTGGTACTGGTTATGAAAGTGCTGCAACGACTGAATTTGGTGGCTTGACTGTTACCGAATCAGAAGCTGCAGCAACTGACGATAACAGCGTAAAGGTTGTCTACCGTGACGGTTCAAAGATTGTTGGCCAAAACGTTTGGATTACGACTGCTGCTAAGACGCATGCCGGTGACAAGGTAGTTACTGCTTCAAGTGTGACGCCAGCACCTGCACCAACGCCAGCACCAGCTCCTGCTCCAGCACCAAATCCAACTAATCCAGCACCAGTAGCTCCGGCTAAGCCAGGCTCTGCAGCTGCGAAGACTCGTGCTACAGCACCAGCAGTTAAGGCTTCAACCAACGTTGCTGGACTTACGCTGGAAGACTTCATTGCTAAGAAGGCACCAGCTGGTTACCGAGTAACTAGTAAGGCTGCTGATTTAGTTGTTAACGCAACTTACGGTAACACCATTTACGTGAACGTTGAGAGTGTTGGAACGTCTAAGCTTCAATTGATGCTTGGGACAGTTACGACGAACAAGGTATCCGTTCAAAATGGTTTGAAGCAAGGGACTAAGCTGACGGCTGCTGATGTAACGGCACAGCTTCCTAAGGATGTTGCTGAAATGTTAACCGGTAAGGCAGGTCAAACTGTTGCTAACTTGGACAAGTTACAAACTAGTTTGGGTGCGCTGAAGCTTTCTGGTAAGAAGACTTACCTGGATAGCTCTGCCAAGCAATACCACTATGAATTCACGGTGTCACCAGAACATTTTGCTACCGATAACCGAGCTGTAAGTTATGGTAACGCGTTGACGTTATTCGTGAATGCTAACTTGGTACCATCTTCTGGTACCAGCACGTCTACTGACAACTCATGGATTCAAGACAAGTAATTCAATAGTCATGATTAAGGATGATCGCAGAGCATGCCGGCGGTCATCCTTTTTTATTTTGGCGCAATAAAAAATCGCCAGTCGCCTGACGATTTTCGATGAAGCTATTTGACTACTTTAACGTACTTGCTGTTGGCAGTGATGAAGCCACCAGCTACCTTGTATCGCTTGACGCCGGAGCGGTGAGTCTTGTCGCCGTGGGAGTGGTCCCAACCGGAAACCTTGATAGTTGCGCCCTTCTTGTAGGTCTTAGCGACCTTCGTCAGGTTAACATCTTTGTAGACTCGGACCGTTGTCTTAGCCTTCACTTTTTGAACAGTCTTTGGCTTAGTAGGGGAGACGTACTTCTTACTACCAGTAATGTAGTTACCGTTAGGAAGTTGGTAACGGGTCGTCTGACCTACCTTAACCACCTTCGCCACCTTGATAGCCGTGCCCTGCTTCATGTGACGAACCTTGCTGGTTAAGCCGGTGTTACGGTGAACGTTGACGCCTTTAGGGTTGGTAACGTGGAGCGTCTTGTAGTTGTTACCCTTCCAGTAGAGGTTGGCCACGTACTTGGAGTTAGCCGTCACGTGAGAGCCATCACTCAACTGGTAACGAGCAGCGCCGTTCTTAGAAGTGGTCTTCTTGACTACCGTGAAGACTGGGGCGTGGGCCCGGGTCTTCTTGGCGTGTGTTTGAACCCGTTGGTGATTCTGGAAGGTTGGGTTGGTGTACCGGTAGAGCTTTTGCTTACCGTAGATCTTGAATGGCGTTACGGCTGTGCCGGATCCTGATCCGTTACCGTTGTTGCCGGTATCGACATCGGTACCTGGGTCAGTGCCACCACCATTTTCGTCACCACCACCAGGGGTATCAGTGCCACCGCCGTTGTTGCCGCCACCGTTGTTGCCGCCACCGTTATTGTCACCGCCACCAGTTTCGTTAGCCTTATATTTTACGGTGATTTCTTGGTTAGTACCAATTTCCAGTTCTGAAAGATTAACCGTTACGCTAGCTTGATCTGGTGTATGGCCTTCAACAGTTGGAGAAGTAATTGTTTGTTCTTTTGACTTGTCATCTCCTCGAATTACCTTTGTTTTAGCAACTTCGGTGTTATCTTCAGAAACGTATTTGATTGTCGCAGATCGAGCTTCTTTTTCTGGAATAGACCGTATTGAAGTGGTTTGATTAGTATCAGATTCTTCGCCAAAAGTGATAGTATCAGTACTAAAAACGTATTTTTCAGTTCCCCAGTTCCAAGGCCTTAAGGCAGTTTCTAAAGTTGAATGTTTCAAGTCAATGGTTTCACCAGGCATACCATGAACTACGATGTTCCCAACTGTAATACCAGATTTAGTTTGAACTTTAATAGTCATACTTACCGTACTCTTTGAAAAAGGAACGTTGACGGTTGAGTTGTTTTCGCCGATTTCATGTGAAAGTTCATTTTCAAGTCCAGTAGTATCCAGAGTATATCGTTGAGCACTATTATCATTTTCCTTTTTCCAATTTTCGTACAACTTATTGGCAAGGTTAAAGGTTCCTGCCCCGTGTTCTGAAATAGACCATGCTTTGTATTCGTTACCCCAAAGTTGAGAATTTCCAATTTGGTCATTGTTCAACAAGGAGAAGGAATTAAGTGCTTCCCGATAACTAAGCGGAGCGTAAAATGGAGCTGCCTTTTCAGCTTGTTTTATCAAATCGCTATAGGTTGCTTCGTCAGGGAATTTTTCATCGTCAACTGTAATCTTTAATTCGTCCGATTCAACCACCTTGTGTGCTGTATCGTCCTTATCAACCGGTTGTAAAGTAAACGTATATGGTGCTGCTTTCGCCGTCACCGTCTGTGCTTCACTCCAAGTACTGCCTGCCAAACCGACACCCACCGTTGCTGCTAAAACTAATAATCCATTATGCCACCGCATATTATCTCATCTCCTTGTTTTTTGTATTAGGTTTTTGTGTGTAATAACTATAACATCAAGATAATCATTATTTCTACCACACATTTGCAAAAGTGGACAATAATCTTAATTTATTATACGGTTATGTATCGTTTCTTCTAATATATAACCAAGTTTACTGTTTGAACGTATTTATTTTAAATTTGTTGTTGACGTCGTTTGTTTGGTAAATTTGTTTTAATCACTATTGGATTAGATTGCGGTAGTACGGTGTTTTGGCAGATAACACTGTTTTCCGTGAAGTAATCCAGTTTGAAATTACACTGAGGCTTTGAATCGCATTTTGCGTATAAAGAAAAGAGGGCTCGAGGTTGGTTAATACCAATCCCGAGTCCTCTTATAGAACATACTATTTAACTTTAGTAATGTAACTCTTGTCAATCCAAGCTTTATGACCGGCGTGATCTTTTACTTCGAAGTAGGTATGCTTCTTGCCGTTGATCTTGATATGCTCTTCTTTAACCAGTTTCCACGTGGTTTTCTTGTGTTTTGGCGTGTGGCCAAACGCTTTTTTTAGGTGGGAATCTTTAAACCACTTTTTGTTGCCCTTTAAACGATAAGTATATTTAGTGTGGAGGTTCTTAGTTGAGGTAATCTTGATTTTAGCTTTCTTCTTAGCCTTCGTTACCTTATGTTTTTTGACGGGCTTGTCCGCCGCGCCGCTTTGATGAGTAACTACAGCGGGCTTAGTTGCCGGGGTTGTGGCTGGTTTAGCAGGCGCAGGCTTGGCTGGTGTTGCGGGGGTGACGACGGTCGGATGCGTTACTTGAGCCGGTGCCTTAGGGGCAGGGTAGGCCGTTTTCTTACCGTCAGTTGAGATTAAGTACATGGAACGTAGCTTTGCCTGTTGGGCGGGGGTGAAGTTGATCAGCGTCGTGATGTAGTTAGTCATACTCCCGTAGTTACTCTTGATTTCGCTGAAGTATTCTTTGATCCAGGCTGCTTCAACGTGGCCACCGACCTCGTTAGACTGCATGTAGTCGTCGGTGATGGTCTTCTCGCTCATCCCCAGGATGGACATGACTAAGACGGTCGCAATTCCCGTCCGGTCCTTACCCGAAGAACAGTGGTAAAGCGTTGCCTGTGAGTTCGTGAGGAGCTTGTTTAGAAATTCGTGGTAACCGTTCACGGCTGGGTAACCGAACTCCAACCGTTGAACGTAGAAGGAACCGTCACCGGAGAAGTCACCGCTCAGCGTGGGGTGTTTACTGCTGTCACCAAACGCATGTGGTCCTAAGATGGATAGCTCCGTCGAAGTAGCGCCGGGAACGGGCTGGTCGGGTTCGTAGTCAATTTGACCAGGCGTTCTGAAGTCCACGATTGACGTCACGTGGTAGTCGTGACTCAGCACCTTCTTGTCCCCGTTAGTTAAGCCGTTCAGGTTGCTTGAGCGAATTAACCGTTTGGGCCGAATCTGCCATTTGCCGTCAGCTGTTTGATAGCCGCCCAAATCCCGGGCGTTGTAAGCACCGACCAAAGGAATGAGTGTCTTGTTGATGTCACCGTACTGGTCGACTAAGGCCTTCAGCGCGGCATCGTCGTCAGCGTTCCTGGTGGAACGTGTGATGGCGACAGGTGCCTGTTGCGTGGTAGCGGCGAGTGCACTAGGTCCGCCGATACCAGCCAACGAAAGCACCACGCCGGCAATACTCAATGACTTGACAATAGATGAACGTTGCATAAAATCCCTCCCAAAACAATTATATGTGTTACGGTTCCTATTCTAGTGGTCAAATGTATAGGGGCTGTTGGAATTATGTATTTGTTTTGTAAAGGGGTTGAACCCGTTATGAGATTAGTTATTTTGGGGGATTTCAAATGCAAAACAAGTTAATAACTGATCCGGTCACATACTTATCTGGTTTATCAAATGGACGTGTGCTATTCTTTAGCATAGGAGGGCTAAGTTATGAAATCATTAGTGAAATACATAGTTTCAATAGCTTTATTAATTGCGTTATTCCTAGGCGTTTCAGCGGCTATGCCAACGTCGGCCAGTGCCAAGACGTACACGAATCCTAAGACACTGCGGCGACATGATTGGTACTCGAATCATGAAGATGTTGCGGGGAAGTGGCGCTTCTGGAAAGTTCACTTTGCCAAGCACTCTGTGTATGAATACAATAAGACAAGCCGGAATGGTAAATGGAAGAATCGGTCACATATTAAGGCGAGTCGTTATTTTGTTCGAAAAGCCAACCACAAGCATTGGTATACCTATGGTTTCCGTGGGTCTGATACAGCATTCATGAGCAGCGTTAGAACGATGAGTATCAAAAATACTGGAGCTGATTCTAAGACGCACTGGACGATGGTTTCGTTTGATATGTCGAATAATAAGGGTGGTTTCAAGACAGGTGCGCCGTACAAATGTTGGGAATACTTTACGAAGATGAAGTATGTTTCATCCAATTATGAGTTTTATCATGAGGTCAATCATTTCATTAACTAATGTGGTTTAAGCTACATTAAATTATCGTGACAAGTAAATCGTGTAAGTGTTAATTTGCTATACTAAGAGGCATTAACAATAAACTAATATCTAAATTCGAGGAGACAATCAAATATGCAATCAAATTTATCAAAATCACTGTATCTTGGACTGGCTGTGCTGAGTCTGGGTGCTGTTGCGACGGTATCTACGTCTGCCAGTGCTGCTACCAAAGCCAAGGTCGTTTCAACTAAGAAACTGTCCACTGATGGGACTAAGCGAAACGTTCAGTCTAACGGTAAAAATGCCCTTTACTCCAAGCCAGGGACTGTCAAAGGCGCCAAGAAAGTTGCGTCTGCTAAGACAATGAAGAAGCTGGGCACTTCCAAGAAATCCGCTGACTACTTCCGTGCCTATTCCCAACAAGTTACGAATAAGGGAACTGTTTACTACAAGATCGTTTCCATGGACGGCAAGTACCGTGGCTACGTTTATGGTGGTAAGAAGGAAGGTACCTTTGCTGGCGGTATCAAGAAGGCTTCCACGATGAAGAGTGCCACGTTACCTGCTAACCAGACCGTTTACTTCAGTAAGCCTGGTAAGAGCAACGTAACGTGGAGCGCACCAAAGAACACGCAGTACAAGGCTTCCAAGTCCGTTAAGGATACGACGGCTTACGCTGATGACGTGTTAAAAGTCACCTCAGCAGCCAAGAAGATCCGTGAAGGCTCTCTGTACTACTACGTGACTGATGCTGCTCATCCAGAAGTTAATGGCTGGATCTATGCTAAGTCAGTTACTTCAACTAAGCCAACGACTGATACTTACAACGAAAAGACTGATATCAAAGTTAACTTTGTTTCTGCAACGGGTAAGGCCGTTAAGTCAACAACGCTGAGCAATTTAACGGATGCTAACGGTAAAGTTTCTGCGGCTAAGGGTACGGCCGTTAGTGCTGACGTTGCTAAGACTGCAACCGACGCCTGGGGCAAGAGCTTGTTGTCTGGTACGGGTTACACGTACACAGCTACTGATTCTATGAACAAGACGGCCGTTGCTTCTGCTAAGACTGGCGAAACGCTGACGTTGGTGGTTAACCAGAACGCCAACGCTGACACAAAGGTTCAGTTCTACGCGTTGAGCACTGATCAAACCAAAGGCGCTGCTAAGCTGACTGCCTACAAGTCTGGCACGGCGACCGCTACGACCGTTGGTTTCCCGACAGTTAGTGCCGCTTTCACCGGTGCTGCTGATGCTGCCTTCACGGTTAGTGATCTGCAAGTTTACTTAGCTACTAACAACCTGATGACGTTAAACACGCCTTCTTACAAGGATGCTGATGGCAAGCAGGTTTACACGCAATACAAGTTTGACAACGCCGTAGCTGGTACTTACAGTACGAGCAAGAATGCCCAAGCCTTTTACCATGCCGTTGTTGTTGCTGGCCCATCACCAGTTGATACACCAACGACTTCAACCACGACTAGCGCTAACTACTTTGCCTAAGTCGCACAATTAGATCATACATGAAAGGCATCGCCCACCGGCGATGCCTTTTTTGCGTACTCAACGATTAGCCAGCAGCTTCCGAGAATTCGGTAACTGCAAAGGTAACTCACTAGGACTAACGCCCGCAGCGGCACAAATAGCTGCCACTAAATCCTTAGCGTACAGCAAGCTGGCAATGTCGTGGGTTCCCAGTCGAAATTCAAGCATGTACAAATCATACATGGTAAATGGCCGTTCACCGTTCTCAACGGCTAGGTAGTCGCCATCGGCGTAGACCTTGGTTGCTACTTTTTCGGCTAGCTCGGGTTCCACCTGGGTGCGCAGGCACCGCAGGATGGTGGGGTAGTCGTTGCTGACAGCTGGATCGGTTAAGGTCGGCGCCGGTGACTTTAAAAAAGCGCAACGGGTCATCGCCGCGCGGGGATCCGTGCTTGGGTTGGTTAAGTCAGCGAACACTGCCTCTAAGCGCTGATAGAAGAGTTGGGCAGTCGCTGCATGCAGATCGGTCGTCCGTCGTAATCGCGCAACGTCTGCGTGCGTCAGTTGATAATTTATGAGAATTAATTCCAGGTCGTCGGGATTGGGGACCAAGATACGGTCACGCTCCAGTTCACGTAAGTACCAGCCAGGGACGTCCACGTCCGCCAGCACTTCGTCTGGGGACACGTTGGCGCCCATGATTACTCGGGCTACCGTCAGAATCTCTCCCAAGGAATGTCGGTCGTTTACCATCGTCATGGCCTCCTTTAGGTTTTGGCCAAGTATAGCAAACCATCCTGTGGCCAACATGATAGAGGAGTGAGAAAACGAATTAATTCTATATAATTTTAATTATAGTTCGTTAGAAATATACATAATTGTTTTGACCCAACACTGTTAAAGCAGCTAAATGGTGCGGATAGTAAGAAATGTATATTTTAAAAAATAAGTGTATTTTTCTTGCTATTATTCGGCTTTTGTGCGATTGTATAGCTGAGCCACAAGACAGCCATGGTAAGCTTTTAGGTGCCTTAATGTCTTCGAGAAAATGAGGAACATTAATGAATAATGCTCTGCTTTATGGGTTAACTGAAGACTATCGGGCAAGTGTGGCAAAAATCGGAGAGGTCGATCTGACTAAGCTCCAGCTGACCAATGTTGAACGATTTATTCCGGGTACGAATCTTGAGATGGACTGGGAATCATTGATTTTCATCAAAAATTTTCGGCGGACTAATGAGCGACACAATACGGTTGTCTGGACTGAGAAGGATGGCTTCTTCCGCACGGAGATGACATCTGACGGTTTGGTCAACCAAAGAATGAATGCGGGAACGCAGAATTGGCATGAAATCCAAACGATTGCTGAGGTTATTGGGATTCCGATGCCGTTACCATTTGTACTTGGTAAGACTATGGCAATTAAAACTAGTGAGAATAAGTCGGGGAATCATTTTAGCTGGTTAGGTGTTCATGCGGTAAGTAACTTAAACGAGATGTCTAAGGATAATCGGGTGAGAATCTTACTACATTGCGGCATGAACGCTGTCATTGAAGACCGAGTTAGTCGGTTGAGCAAGAAAATGTTCGAAGCACACGAAGTTCTTCGGTTTCAACAGGAGCGCCACGCTTTTGCCATTCAGCAGAACACGCCCGTACATGGTGGCTATTACCCACCACAAGCTCGGTTGATGGAGTTTGAGGTTAGACTTTATCTAAGTTTTGCCCTCAAACTGATTCGTAAGACGGGGTTTGATATTCGGGCGAGTGAGGCTGAAAAGCTGACCGTGGACATTCTGCACAACAAGAATCAACGGCTAGAGCATCTCGACGACTGATTAGACGTTAACGTGCGGAAAGATGGGGAGTGACGTACTCTCAGTGAGTCCAAATACAATGATTATTATAAAAAGTTTGGCTAAGATGTGATTTGTTTATAATATAGTCGGTTATCTATGGTAGGATATTTAAGAAAGGTAGCTCGGGGGTCAACCTTTTTGGCCTCAAACTAATTTTCACGCGATGACTATGTTTAGACGAACCGGTGGGGGTGGCAGCCCGCCGGTGGTCACGAGGAGGAGAGAGTCATGATGGAAGCGAACAAATTAGCCGTAGATGTCGAGCGGATTCACCAACTGAATTCACTTCTACGGCCCTTCATCAAACGGCCAAGCACCGGGGATGCGATTACCTTTGAGCAATACCGGATCTTACACGAATTGGCGGGAGAGAAGATCAGCACTAGCGAACTTTCCCGTCGGTTAAATGTCGGTCAATCAATGGTCTCCATTCAGATTAGCCGACTGTTGAACGGTGGCTTTATCCAGGATGAAACGTTACCGACCGATCGGCGGTACCACGTTTTCCAGATCACCCCGCGGGGACGCCGGGTCGAGGAGCACGTCAGTGAAGTTTTATCCGGTGCACTGCCAGACTTGATGACCCAACTTGGGGAAATTCTCAAATAGTTTGGCATAACAAAAACGGGTCCGAGACAATCACGTCTCAGGCCCGTTTCGTTGTTATTCGGCTGCTTCTAATTCTTCAGCAGGTTCTTCCATTGGCTTGCCAGCGGCATCGACCAATTGAAGTTCACTGTAGCGAATCACGACCAAGTCACCGAAGGAATCAATCTTATCGGTTTCTTTCTTGGATAATTGATCTGGTTCGACTTTCACCAGCGCAGAATGTTCGTAAGTCTTAGTAATGGTTCCGTAGAAAGCGTCTGAGAATAATTCAGTCTTTTCGCAGAACACACGATTATCTTCATGTAATGCCATGGCGATCGTCCCCCATAAAAGTAATTTATAACAGAGTAATGGTCTCATGGGAAAATGTCAAGGACTTTTCGGCCAAAACATAAATATAGCGAAAATATTCAGGGGATTTCCTAATAAGTGATTAGTTCAACAAACTAACCGCGCCGCAATGCCTCAATCCGAGACTGGGTAGCAAACGTTTGTAGCAGTTCACTTTGTTGGGTGACCTGAGCAGCAAAATCAGACAAGAACTTCAGGTCAATATCGCTTAAGCTGCGTTGACGTTGCGCAGCCGTGAGCAGGTCATCGACCTGTTGGCGGAGCTGTTGATTGGTAGCCAACACCTCACCAAATGCCGTTGTAGCGGGAAGACCGCTGACAGCCGTTGTGTGGACGACCGGTGCTGAAGCTGTCTTAGCGGACACTTGAGACGTTGGCGCCGCCATAGCGGCTGAGGTAGCTGCCTGAACGCGTTTAGGTGCTGGGGTGCTGGCGTCAAAGTAATAATAGACCTCACGTGGCTTGAGGGCCGCCTTTTTTATACGTTGGTCAATTGATGGGGCGGCCGAGACCGCACCCATCACGACGGAGGAGACGTAGCCCTGTTCGCCTAACATCTGCCGTAAGGTGACGGCCCGGATGCCACGAATGCCCGGAAACTTTTCCTCAGACACCACTTCCGTTTGGGTATCGTCTTGAAGCCATGCAATAATTTGCTGCCGAATCTTGGCAGCCTGACTGTTCTTCGTATTTGCCATTCTTTTTTGCCTCCGTATGGGTTGGTGTATACTGGTTGATTTGGTTAGTGCTGTGCTTTTTTGCCGCGATTGGCTGGGCAGGGCGCCGCCCTGTGGGGCAGACCTGGGAGCCAAAGGACGGTCTCCCAGGCGCCTTGGAACCTCGCTCAAGCCCGCGAGTTTCCAAGGCCGGCCCGTGCTCTAAGACCGGGTAAACCGCCCGCCCTAAGACCACCTTCACTGGGCTCTGCCCTGCCCAGCCAATCGCTACCGTAGATATATGATGCCATTAGGTGCGTGAACCCACGGTGACGATTGATCTGGGTGGGAGGTGTTGGCGGCTGGTGAAGTGGGGTTGCTCGGTCCAATGCCTAGTATCTTTAGGCAATGCTAGTTTTCCTAATGAAGCGGGTGATTATTTTCCTGCCAACTGTGCGTGGCGTTCATTGCTTCGTTAGCGTTATGACCAGGATTGATGGACTGGCCACGCTTGCGTCTTCACTAATTAATAATTAAATGACGTTGTTATTAATATTGAAGCATTATTTATGGGGTGCTGACAAGCGTTTGGTGTCAAAAAGCGTGAAATAATTGGGAGTTTTTGCGGTTACTAATCATTTTACAGTAAGTATGGTACAATCAAAGTACATAGAGAACTTTCTGGTGAAACCAAACTGGACGTGGTTTGGCAGGCTGACATCACTGTGCGCGGGTAGGTCGATCGAGACAATGCTGGCCGTGATGGTCACCTTCATGGTGTGTTTCCATGAATCTTTGATTGAGCGAACGCCGATATCAAGGAGGGGGCGCCTAGCGACTCTTCCTTTTTGTTACTCACGCCGTGCACCACCGAAATGTCGAATGAATATAGGAGTGAACAAATTTTGCATATCTTTAGAGATGAAAACGGGATTCGTCTGGTCGTTTCCCACCAGCTCGGACATTACGCCGTCCATTTCGCGAACTACGCCCCAGAACAAGAATTCGTGAACTACGAGTTAAGTCGCGATAAGCATGGCCGTTATCATCTGACCATTGAGAAATCAAACTTACGTGAATTAGCCCAACCAGTTTTCCAAAA
Source organism: Levilactobacillus yonginensis (assembly GCF_964065165.1). Lineage (NCBI taxonomy): Bacteria > Bacillati > Bacillota > Bacilli > Lactobacillales > Lactobacillaceae > Levilactobacillus > Levilactobacillus yonginensis. The sequence goes on from NZ_OZ061549.1 coordinate 2,075,416, forward strand.
GGAACTGGTCTTCGGTGACTTAGGCGACAGCCTGAACCCCGTTGAAGGCGTAACCTTAATGTTGATTTAGGGTGAAGCACTGTAATCTTAGATTACGGTGCTTTTTAATTTGGCTTTCCGCGGTGAGTCGGCCGAGGTGGGGAAGGCGGTCTTGTACCTCCACTAGGAATACCTCAACAAACCTGGACTTGATATCATGGGAATGTGATTGACACGTTAAAAAGGATTCAGACGAATTCAATTCGTTTGAATCCCTTTACTGATTAGTTGACTGTGATAGCCATCTAATTAAAGTTTTAAACCAATTTAGTGTTAACTCAAAATCGTTTATTTTCGTGTTCAGAGCATATCGTGCGAGCCGGTATTTAAAATCAGTAATGTAATCTCATCTTCACTGGTGACTTCGTATAGTAATAGCCAATTGGCGTCTAGGTGGATCTCGTTGATGCCTGTTTTATCGCCTTTGAGCATGTGCCACTTGAATTGTCGAACCAGAGCATCGTGGTCTTCAGCCGCAATCAAAGCGATTGCTTGTTTCATTCTCGAAGAGTCGTAATGCTTCTTTTTGAGCCGCTTCCAATTTCGCAAGAATATCTTAGTATATTCGATGCGCTTAATCATTAGTATAGCCGTCGGGGTCATCGAGAATCTTCAGGAATTCATCGACTGAGACCGTGGTGGTTTCGCCGTTTTTGACTTCCTTTAAAGCTTGCTTGAGATCTGAAGCTAGCGTGTCATTGGTTGGTTTGAAAGGCAGTCCGTTTTCTTTGATCATTTGTGAAATGAACAGGTTAACAGCTCCTGTGAGGTCGATACCTAAGCTGCTAGCTACTTGTTCGGCCTTCTGCTTACGGTCGAGGTCCATGCGGATCGTTAGACGCGTCTTTTCTGATTTACTGGTATTGATCATGATTTTTAGCCTCCTGCTGGTGCTATTTGGTGAATATTTTATCACCAAATGACACAAAGACATAGTGAATCGACTTTTTTTCGCCAAATTCACGCCTAAGTTAATAATTTGTAATGGTGTTGGCAGCCGTGCTTCTAGTGACTGAGTTTTAAGTAGTGTTGATCGTTGTTAGTGGTGGGCTTAGTTCAAGTACGCAGTGGTTTCTTGAAGTAACTGTTAGTGGCAAATTCAATTGTGGCTAATCAGCCACTACATTGTGGTTAACAGTTTAATAGTTTATTCTTAAAGTGAATAAGTGTGATTATTGGAGGAGATTGCGATGCGGCGCTATCTACGAGCGCTCATGCCATTAGTAATTAGTCTGATAGTGATTAATTTTAAACTAGACGTTTCAGGCGTTGTGCCAGTTTGGACCTGGTGGAGTCTTTATTTATTGCTGAACTATGGCCTGTTTTTTACGGCGGTGGACGGCTGGTTACGGACTGGGAGTGTGAAGCAAGTCACGCAGCTTCACCCTAAGTCAGATCAAGAAGCCATGCGGTTGGGAGCCAATTACGCAAATACCGGGCACACGGGTGTCGGGCGGATTGGTGATGCCGGCGGTGATAGTCGGTTAAGTAACTGGGGGACCGATTTTATTCTGCGTTCGTTGATTATCTGGTTTGGTGTGTTTTGGTATCTATGGTTGAAACTAAAGAAGTAAGATGTGCTTAGGCGCTTTGAATTAGGCCGACTCTAACTGCTTGTTGTTTAGCAAACGGCTAAAATCAGTCTGAGTTTTGAGAAATATATTTACTAAAAGAATGAATTTCAGTTAAGCGCTGACCCCCATAATGGTTTGGCGTTTTTTTAGTTTGATCGTTAAGACACTTGGCTTGCTAAATGTAACTATGAGTATTACAGTATAACTGTAAACAAAACGAAAAGGGGTTCTTCAATATGACAAACGTATTAGTTCTCGGTGCCAATGGTAAGATTGCCAAGCTGGCTACGGCTCAGTTGTTGGCGGAATCCGACGCACATTTAACGTTATTTTTACGAAACGCTAAGCGCTTAGCAAGTGCGGCCAGCGACCGCGTCAAGGTGGTTGACGGTGACGCCAGCAAGCCGACAGATTTGCAGGCAGCCATGGCCGGTATTGACGTGGTATACGCCAACTTGGCTGGCCACAACATCGAGGCCGAAGCTCAGGCGGTGGTAAGCGCCATGGACGCTGCCGGTGTGAAGCGTTTAGTTTGGATCTCGACGTTGGGCATCTACGATGAAGTTCCGGGTGCTTATGGCAAATGGAATCATCAGATGTTGGACGGTGGCTATCTGGAGACTTACAGTGCTGCAGCTAAGGTCATTGAGGGTTCCGACCTGGATTACACGTTGATTCGGCCAGCCTGGTTGTCTAACAAGGACGAGGTCGATTACGAGACCACTCAAAAGGGTGAAGCTTTCAAGGGAACTGAGGTTTCCCGGAAGAGTATCGCCGATTTGGTCAACAAATTAGTGGCTGATCCTAGCCAAGCAATTCGTGCTTCACTAGGGGTCAACAAGCCTAACACGGATGGGGATAAGCCTTCCTGGTACTAATCGAAAACTTATTTTTATCTGTAAACGCCCACCGGTAGGCATTATCCAAGGGTGGGGGTAAATTAGACGGTTCAAAAAGAGTGCAATGGTTCCGTTTTCGCGGTATAACTATGGTGTGCGTTGAGAAAGACTCCGTACATAGCCAGAAGACCGAAATCATCTAATTTGGAATCAATTTACTAAAGCTATTCTGTGAAACTTTTCCTCCAAACAAGAACCCATGGATTTGCCGGAAATTGATTCATACGTTGCGGAAATACCGTTGGTGGCACTGCCACTAGCGGTATTTTTTGTTGGGGTGGACGGCCACCGGTGGGTCAGTACAGGTGCCAGCTTTGGGGACCGGTCCAAGCCTGAGAGGCGGGCTTGAACCTCGACTTTAAGTCTTGGAAGCCCACCCAGTCTGAAAGCTCTTCCTGCGGTGTAAGCCCGGGAAGAACCTAGCACCTGAGCTAACACCACCGGAGGCTACGTTGTTGGTTAAATAAAGTAGGCTTCACATACTTAGTTTACAGTTGTTCTAAGAATTAAATTGTCGGCAGCTGGTGGGTTCGTAGATAAAATGACAATTAAAAGAAAAATTTAGAGCTAGCTTGCGTAGTTAAAGAGTGTCCCCTCAGATTGTTTAACCAGAAAGGATGTGGGGGAAGTGTGCTAGACTTAGTGAAAAGTTCGAGAAGGGGTGAGATAAGTAATGACGGTTTTGAGAGTGCCAGTAGCAAAAGCAGTTATTGATTGGGCAGTGACTCATGGTGAGAAGTCTCAGGAAGAATTACGGCAGAAGTATCAGCTGCAATCGTGGATTAGCCCAGAAACTGATCGTGATTATCCCACGTTTAAGCAATTGCAAAGTTTTAGCCGGGATACGCGAATCCCATTTAATTATTTTTTTCAGTCAGAAGTTCCGCACGAAAAGTATGGGTTTGTAAACTTTAGAACGGTTAATAATACGACTAGCCATCCTAGCCGGCGATTGATTGAGACGATTCATACGATGGCGGCTCGACAGGAGTGGATGAGGGACTATCTGATTGCACAAGATGATGGTCATAAATTTAAACTGCCAGGTGAGTTCACACGACGCTTGAGTCCAGAGATAGCTGCCACCAAAATCCTTAGGCTATTGGAGTTAGATGATAAATCTTCTCAGCACGCAACCGATGAGGTGTTCTTTAATCAATTACGGATGAGGATTAGTTCGCTGGGAATCATGGTCATGCAAAATGGGGTGGTTGGCACGAATACACATCGACCATTAGACGTTGCTGAGTTTCGGGCGTTTATTTTAGCTGACGAAGTAGTGCCATTAATATTTTTGAATAGTGCTGACAGTAGGAAGGCGAAGATATTCTCTCTAGTGCACGAATTTATTCATGCGCTACTTGGCGATGATGAGGTCCTTAACGTTTCGCCCGACGTGGATGTTGCCCATGAACGTTGGATCAATCAAGTGACAAGTAATGTGTTGTTACCGACCAAGCGCGTTATTACGACGCTATCTGACAGTTTGTCGATTGAGGCTAATCTTAAACAGTTGAGCCATATTTTTCATACGAGTCTGGTGGCCACAGCAATTCGGTTGAATACATTAGGATTGGTAGGCAATCGTGAAATAATTTGGGCTACGATTATCCAACGACGGAGTTTAGAGTTACGAACGAAAGAATCTGGTGGCGATTTTTATAATACAGTTGTGTCACGCGTTGATCGCCAATTTGCGAGCGCTGTTATTAGTGATGAGGCTTGCGGGCGTTTACCCGTGAATCAAGCAGCTGAAATGTTAGGTGTGACCTTGAAAACTTACGCGATGACGGCTGAAAAATTGTGGCAACGCGCATAGTGGATTATCTGTTAGATACGAATTCGTTGATCGATGCTCATACAAAGTGGTATCAGCCACAAGTTCTTCCGTCTGTCTGGCGGCGACTGGCTACTGATGAAGCTGTGGGGATGACTTCGCTGGTTTACGCAGAGCTCCAATATCCAGACACGCTGGTTAACTGGGCGTGGACCGCGTTTAGCAGCGACTTGCTTGAACCAACTGAAGAAGTTATTTTGGCTTATAGCCAAGTAATGAGTTGGGTGACGACAGCGACACGCTGGAATACAGCTGGCATTGCGCAATGGCAGAATCCAGATAAGGCCGATCCGTGGTTGATTGCGACGGCGATGGTGAATCATCAAGCTATTGTAACGTTAGATGGTAATGGGCGTGCGTTCATGCCGGATAAGCATGCTTTCTCAAAGCAGGAGCCTAAAATTTCTGCGGTGGCAGAGTTGTTTGGGGTAGCCACTCTAACTATCTATGAGTTACTTGATAAATTGCGTCTTTCACTATAACTAATCGAAGTGGCATCTCTAAACTAGAGGTGCCATTTTACTATCCTCAGCTTGAATGCCACTGAAAATAACCTCATCACCGCTAAATTATCTCCGCGACCAGTGACTGGGATTTTCAACTGCCATTGAATTTGAAAAATATAATGAATTCATCATGAAAATATTTAAGTCTTAATTGCGGTGAACCAACCGGACGAGGTGCGACTGTCTCAGCCCCAACCTGAGCCAAGAAAGGCCGTGTGTCAGCCTTGATAGAACCTCACTAACCCTGACCTATCAAGGGCTGCCGGCCAGTTAAACCAGCAGTGAAGGGCCAATTGAAACTGCATTTGTGCGTTTTTGAGCAAAAGTTAACGCTTTTCTATTGCAAACGCTTCCAGCTCGTGATACTATATGTTTGTGGAAAGGAACAAAGAGTTGTGATAGCAACACCAGTTAATCTAAAGAGTCATTGTTTTCAATAGAAACTGATTTCCGTTATTTGCGCAAATCAGGTTTTACAGAAACTCCGAGATACTGAATGATATTTAACAACTCCGATAAACCTTCTAACGAACTCTAGCGGTTCCAAACAAAAGGATTTGGGTCATGTATCATGATTCACGAATATGGTTCACGAAAAACTGAATAAAGGTTTAACTTAGTGCTTGTTGTAAGCGTAAGTGTTTAAAGACTTGTAAACAGTTCCAGATTCAAGCTAGAGCTCGGATGTCACTGCGGCGAGGTTCACAAGGATTTCAAGAAGAATCGTTAATAGCGAGTCTTGGTAAAGTGATGAAGGAATTAAGTTCCAAGTAAAACTGAAAACGGCAGCCGGAAGATAAATAGTGAAAATGTTAAAAGGGGCTGTGTCTGCTCAGTGGAAACGACAGTTATGAGGCGATTAAGAATTAAAAAGTTTACGCAACGGAAATTTAGTAACAATCACAACCTCCTTTCCATGAGTTAGCGGACTTCAAGTTATTCTCTAAATAAACTTGAAGCCCGTTTTTGATTTCGGAGAGACTTGTTGTTCGGGTCAACCAGAGATTTACAGTTTTAGATAATGGTCTTGGTATAAATAGTTTAATGGGAAATCCCGTAGACTAGCCGGGCTATCAGCACCTTTTTGATCTTTGAAAACTAGGGGAATTGTTAAAGGTAAATCCTTTTAGCAGATTAATGACGTCGTTCGGAATGCTCCCGAACAGATGGCTTCCCGTAACTGATTCATTGCCTGAATGTTCGGAAATAGGCAATAAACAGTTTTCCGCAATCGACCATTTACAGGCCGGTTCGGAAAAGGTATATTATTACTAGACCGAAAAATTTTGTTAAAGAATTTTATGGAACGTTGACCTAAGGAGTGAGAAGTAGTGGCCTTTCATCGCATTTTTGTGATTGATTTTGCTGGATTGGGTCTGGGCGAAGCCTCGGATGCTAACCGCTTTCAATCTGTGGGCGCCGATACGTTGGGTCACGTGGCGGTTAGTTGGCCCGATAAACTAAATCTTCCAACATTACAGCAGTTGGGGCTTGGTAATATTCGTGTTGACCATCCCATTCCCGGAGTTCCTCCGGTGGATCATCCCGCTGGATTCTTCGGTCGCTTGCATGTGCAGGCGGAAGGTAACCGGCGCGCCACGGGGTTACGTGAGATGTGGGACTTCACTGGTCGTGAGCGCACGGAAAGTGTGTTTGACACCTTACCCACGGCTGGTTATGACGTCAGTCTAGCCGGACCATTTCTCAGTTATCTTCAAACGCAGAACCTGGCGCAACGGAATCAATTGGGCAGTAATCAAGATGCCTTCCGGATTCTCTACGACCGGTTGTATCAGCCGGCTTCAGGATTGACCTACGTCGTGTTACCAGATTTCCGGTTCGCTGGTTCCCAGCAAGATCCTCATGCATTTGGGGAGTCCCTGGAAAGCGCCGACCGGTATCTCACACAGGTCAAGCATGATCTGGGGGCCAACGATCTGCTGATTGTTACCGCCACTCATGCCGACGACCCGACTATGGCAGTCACGCCGACTCGTGAGTATTTACCACTACTGGCGTATTCGCCGTCGCGGCCAAGCGCACACGCGTTGGGCATTCGGCGAACGTTAGCCGACGTGGGGGCCACGGTCCTCGAGAACTTCGGTTTAGCAGCCTACGCTGCCGGACATAGCTTTTTAAATGAAATTACGCAATAAGTAAGTGTAGAACGAACCTTGAAAGGGGGTGAGGGGGCGTCATACCGGATAAGTTCGATTGGGTTGCAAAGGTCAGCCGACCACTAAGCCGTAATTTATCAATTATTCACCAATTTTTTCCTTGGTGGTCGCTGAGACTCAATCGTTACGAACCGGCGTCGTTCGTTCGTAACAGAAGTTATGCGTTACATAATTTCTGCAGCAACATCGTGTCAACTTTTGTGCGGGAACGCTCGTGCATCAAACAATAATATCGGAAAGAGGTATTTTGACCAATGCTAGTCGCAGTCAATATTTTAGGGGTAATCGTTTACCTCGCTATCGCTTTCTTATTCTCTAAGAATAAGAAGAAAATTAATTGGAAATCAACTGCCATTGTTTTAGTACTTAACTTGATCTTAGCCTGGTTCTTCACCAGTTTCTCAATCGGTCAAGACATTGTTAAGGGTGCCGCAGATGGTTTCAACTGGTTAGTGCAAGTTGCCTACCAAGGGATTGTCTTCGCCTTACCTAACTGGGTAACGCCACAATTCGGTGGGACTGCTAAGTCCATGAACTTCATTACCAGTTCATTGCTGCCAATCTTATTGGTTGTTCCAATGTTTGATATCCTGACTTACATCGGGATCTTACCATGGATCATCAAGTGGGTTGGTCGTGGCCTTTCCTTCATTACTGGTCAACCTAAGTTTGAATCATTCTTCTCTGTTGAAATGATGTTCTTAGGTAACACTGAAGCCTTAGCCGTTTCTCAATTGCAATTGAAGAGCATGCGTAAAGAACGTAACTTGACGCTTGCTATGATGTCCATGTCATGTATCACTGCCTCCATTCTGGGTGCATATACCCAAATGGTTCCTGGGCAATTCGTTTTGACGGCCGTTCCAATTAACATCTTGAACGCCATCATCGTGACGAACATGTTGAACCCTGTTGAAGTAACGCCAGAAGAAGACACCATTGCTAAAATTGGTGGGTCTAACACTGCTGCTGCTGAAGAAGGCGCCGTTGAAGATGATGGGAAGCGCGAACCATTCTTCTCATTCTTGGGTGACTCCATCTTGGGTGCTGGTCGTCTGATCTTGATCATTGCCGCAAACGTTATCGCCTTCGTTGCCTTAGCTGCTTTGATCGACAAGTTGCTTGGCTTGGTTTACCCATGGTTATCCTTGGAACACATCTTGGGGATCATCATGTTCCCATTTGCATGGTTAATGGGTCTGAACGTCAACGATGCGTTCGGCTTCGCACAGTACATGGGTACTAAGTTGGTTACGAACGAATTCGTTGTCATGGGTAAGATTTCTTCAACCATCAACACGAATGCTTTCTCACCTCACTACCGGGCAATCCTGACTGTCTTCTTGACTTCATTCGCTAACTTCTCAACTACTGGGATGATTATCGGTTGTTTCAAGGGGATCGTTGACCGTGAAAACAACGAACTTATCTCTAAGAACGTTGGTTACATGCTCCTTTCCGGGATTCTGGTTTCCTTGCTATCAGCCGGAATTGTAGGACTGTTTGTTTGGTAAAATAAACGCTCACTCATGCGAGTAGGCTAAAAATTGGATGGCCCAGGGGCACTAGCTTCCTGGGCCATCTGTGTCACTAGGCCCTTGGTTTTAGTGGCAAAATGGTGTAAGGAAGCCGCTCACTGCGGGCCTTGTGGGGCTGGAACGGTGCCGGCACAACTTGAAGCCTCGAATACCACGAGTCTCCAAGCTTGGCCTTGTTCTAAGCCGTAAACGGCTAAGAACAACGAGGCGCCTGAGCCCCCGGCCCTCCGTTCGCTGGATAGTGGTTGTTAAAACCATGGTTCTAGTGAAGTGGGGGCGGCAACAATTGGCTCTGATTTTCAGTGAGACAACGGTGTTAACTCGGACTCGCTGGCTCACAATCAATAGTGGCCAATTAACACGCAGTCTGAGTCACTGCCGGTTCATGGGCTTAGTTGTGGGCCGACCACGTGGTTGTGGCGATGCACTAATCGTGAGCCGGAGGATGGCAGGGACCGCGCAGTGTCGATGTTCTTAGCGGTTTACCGCTTAGAACATGGGCCGACCTTGGAAACTCGCGAACTGAGCGAGGTTTCAAGGCGCCTGAGAGACCGCTCTTAGGCTCCCAGGTTCGCCCCACAGCGCGGTCCCTGCCAGCCGCAGGCGGGCAACTTGTTCTTCAACGCAACCAACAAGTAACCACCCAACAACTAAGCCCATAACCTTTTGGCAGTAACGAAGGACCATGTTAAAATATAAGGCGGTTGGCAATTGCCAGCCGTACGGGTGTCCGACCTTTCCTCAGCGGGAAAGTGAAACCCAGCCGGAAGTTTGAGACCCTCCGGTTGCAATGCCCGTGAAGTTTGTGCGTCACAGCTGGCGCACCGAAAGATAGGGATTTTTATGGATAAGCAACAGACGCAGGTGGAACGCGCCAACGACATGACGCTACGCGAAGCACTGCGACATAAGGATGTCGTTCGAAACGAGATAATCGCCGGAGTGACGGGGTTCTTCGCCATCTCCTACATTATTATCGTGAACCCGTTGATCCTGAAGGACGCGGGAATTCCCACGGACTTGAGCGTCTTCGCCACCATTTTCTCGTCAGTCATTGGGTGTTTGATGATGGCCTTCTGGGCCAATGCACCGGTGATTTTGACGCCTGGGATGGGGGTCAACGCCTTCTTTACCTACACCATCGTGGTGAACATGGGGCTAAGTTGGCAAGAAGCACTGGGTATCGCGGCGGTCGCCAGTTTTATTTACATGTTGATTGCCTTCACTAAAGTTTCGACCATTCTCTCAGAGGCGATTCCAGAGTCGCTGAAGAGTGGGATTACCGCGGGGATTGGGCTCTTCCTGGTTGAAATTGGCCTGGAAAAAGCGGGCCTGATCGTCGCCGGTAAAACCTCACTGGTCGTACTAGGTGATTTGACCAAACCGACGCCGTTATTGGCTCTGTTTGGCCTGGTACTCAGCTTGATTCTTTACATCCGCAAGATTAAAGGGAACTTCTTCATCGGCATCATTGCCACGAGTTTGCTGGCGTTCTTTCTGGGTGTGAAGGATAGTGACACGCCAACCGTTGATCTAGCACGGTTGGGCCAATACCACGAAATCGTCTTCAAAAATGACTTCTCTCACTGGTTGAGCACACCGTTCATCTTAGCGGCCTTCTCGATGACCATGATTTTGGTCTTCGAGTCGATGGGCCTGTTACAGGGCCTGCTACCGAACCACAAGAAGTTCAAGAAGACCTTTGAGGGAAGTGCGGTTACCACGTTTCTGTCTGGTTTCTTAGGGACCAGCCCGACCGTTGCCGCAGCCGAAAGTGCCTCCGGAATCGAGAGTGGGGGTCGGACCGGGATCATGGCCTTAGTGGCCGCCGTCCTGTTTGCCCTCTCCCTGATTTTCGTACCGCTGCTGGCCTACGTTCCTTCAGCTGCCATTGCGCCAGTGATTATCATCACTGGGGCCATTATGATGGCTGCCATCGGCAACATTGACATGAAGGACTTCTCTGAGTGGTTCCCAGCCTTTCTGATCATCGTGTTAATTTCGTTCACCAATAGTATTGCCACCGGGTTGGCTTTCGGATTCGTTTGCTACCCCATCATGAAAGTGGCGTTGGGCAAGGCCAAAGAGTTGACCTGGCCAGTTTATCTGCTTGGTGGGTTATTCCTGTGTGACTTGGTCTTCAGTGCCATGTTATAGCGGGAATTTACCGCCAGCCTAAAACGTAAGCGTTTCCGCTTTATAAAATTACAACTAATTTCATTGGGAGGATATTTTATTATGACTATCAAAATTATTATGGATACAGACCCAGGTATTGACGATGCAGCTGCTTTGACTATGGCTATCAACGACCCTAAGATCGACTTGAAGTTGATCACCACGGTTGCTGGTAACGTTACGGTCGACAAGACCACCATCAACGCCTTGAAGATCGTTCGGTTCTTCAACCAAGACATTCCAGTTGCCGGTGGTGCTGAACAACCACTGTTCAAGGACTTTGAAGATGCTGCTCGGATTCACGGAGCATCCGGGATGCCTGGCTACGAATTCCCAACTGATTTGCCAACGCCATTACACAAGACGGCCGTTGAAGCTCTGCATGATGAAATCATGGCTAGTCCAGATCCAATCACGTTGGTCCCAACGGGTTCATACACCAACATCGCTTTGCTCTTCTCTGAATACCCAGAAGTTAAGAGCCACATCGAACGGATCGTGGCCATGGGTGGTTCATTAGGCATGGGGAACATGACGAGTGCCGCTGAATTCAACGTCTTCACCGACCCAGACGCTGCCGCTATCGTTTACAAGTCCGGTGTGCCAATCGTGATGGTTGGTTTGGACATCACCATGAAGGCTTTGTTGACGCACGAAAGCATCGAAGAATTGCCTAAGATCAGTGAAACTGGGAAGATGTTACACGACATCATCGTTAACGATGGTGACAACAGTGATGCTGGGATCGCCATGCATGACGTGAACACCATCTTCTACCTGTTACACCCAGAAGCAATTACGACCAAGGACATGTGGGTCGACGTTGTGACCGATGGCCCAGCTATTGGTGAAACGGTCGGCGATATTCGTGGGGCTTATCACGATGGCAAGACCAACGCGAAGGTTTCTGTCGACATCGACGACCAAGCCTTCAACAAGTGGTTCCTTGAAGAAGTTCGGGCCATTAAGAACTAGTTTCGTAAAGTGAATGAGCTAAACGTCGTTTGAAATGACGACGGCAAAGGTAGTGTCAGACTGCGGTCTGACACTACCTTTTTTGATGAAAAAAACTTTACAGAAACGGGTGGTCTTTCCATACAGAATCGTTACATGAGCTTGGTATGATGGAGTCAAAATTAGGGGAAGAGGATGGTCCTATGTCTGCCACAGATACGGATACGTTGATCTTGTTGATTTTAACCTGGCTCCCCATGCTATGGTTCGTACGGAAGCCGAAGAACCGGTACTAGTTGAAAATAAAGCTGGGTCCTCAGAGTTGTTTCTGGGGGCCTTGATTAGTCGGGTGATGATGATAAATTGAATCGGTAATTCTGGCTGATTGGAATCGGATAACCTGGCGAGTTTGCTCAGCTTTTGCGGAAAATTTACAAGATGTTGACAGAGACCACATCAATTATTTACAAGAATCCGCTATGCTAGGGAGTAACTTAGTGATAGTCGGGGTTCTGCTGTCGCCGGGTGCTGTCCCGGTGGCTGCAAGTTTATTTGATGGGGGCAACGGGGGCATGAATAAATTCACAATCGTTCACATATCCGATCCACAGTTAACCACGGCGGAACCGCAGTACCACCAGCAGCTCCCGCCAACGGCCAAACTACAACGTATTTTTGACGATGTTTTAGCGCACGACCTTCGTCCAGACTTGGTGGTGGTGGGGGGCGACCTGCTACAGGAGGGGACCTCGCAGGACTATGCGTGGTTCCGGCAGTACTTGGCCCAACAAGCGAAGCGCTTGGGAGCACCAATCAACGTGATCTTAGGGGATGGAGACGACCGGGAAGCTTTTAACACCGGCTACTTAGAACAAGCACACCAACCGTATTACGCGTATAAGCAGATGTATCAGAACATGGATTTTTACTTTCTGGATTCCAAATGGGAACCGAACAAAGAGGCTGGTTGGCTGGATCGCCAGCAACTAGACTGGTTGAATAAGAATCTACACTTAGCGCCCCGGCGGCGGGCTTTTATTTTTCTCCACCACCCACTGGACGCACCGGCTTTGCACAATATGCGTTACGCTTTGCTCCAAAATAATCGTGAGTTGCTGGCAATTTTGCACGGCCATAACATCGGTGGCATTTTTGCTGGGCACCTGCACTTCGATGCCAGTTACCTGGTTGATTTGACTATTCCAGTGACGGCGGTGGGCTCGGCTTCTACGTACATTGACTGTCAGGACCCGAACCGTCACGAGGTTCACGACGGTTGTAGCTACAACGTCATTACGATTCAACGGGGGATGGCGAGTGTGACCCACCAGCCGCTATATCTGGGCCAGACCATCATCGACACCATCGACGTCAACAGTACGGGTTTCGTCAAGCACCGCCCCAGGCTAACCCTCTCAAAGAGAACGGCGGGGCCGTCGGTGTAGGGTGAATAACCCAAGATTCTCGTAGGCAGCGAGCAGTCTAGCAGCAAGTGATCGCAATTTTAGAAGAATAACCAACCAGAGTTGCTAACAATTAATCTGAATGAAGAATTACAATCAACGGCTAATCTTAGCCGAGAGGTCACAGCAGATGGGCTCAGGCGCCTCGTTATTCTTAGCGCCGGTGGGTTACCGACGCTTAGAATAAGACCAAGTTTTAAGACTCGGGGTTTTCGAGGCTTAAAATTGTGTCGGCACCGTTCCAGCCCATCTGCTGTGACCGGTAAGGCGAGCATTAAAGTAAATTGAAAAGAGTTCATGGAGGGGTGATTCCCAGTAGGTCAACGGGAATCACCCCTCATCTTATTTTCCCTGGGCAATTGCCGTTTCATGTGACGCCGCTTTTCGGTATAATAGGAAACGACGTAAAGACGAATCCCAATTGAACCGTCAGTTCGGTTGCGTTTCGCCTGTAAGTAAGGTAAAGTATAAATAAGCGTGAAACAATTGTGTTTCACAGAAGTGAACTGGGAGATATTGCATGAATCCTGAAGAATTTCGTGCCGCGCTCGCTGCGCAGGGCATTGCGTTAAACGACACACAGCAACAACAATTCGCTGACTACTATCAATTCTTGGTGGCGACCAACGAACACGTTAATTTAACCACGATTACCGCGGAGCCCGACGTCTACTTGAAGCATTTTTATGACTCGGTGACCCCCGCTTTTTACGTGCCCGCAATGCGGACGGAACCGTTGACGCTTTGTGACGTAGGAGCCGGCGCTGGTTTCCCTTCGTTACCGTTGAAGATTCTGTTTCCGCAACTACGGATTACTATCGTGGATTCATTGAACAAGCGGATCACCTTCCTGAATGACCTGGCAGCTAAGTTGAACCTGACCGGCGTCGCGTTTCATCACGCACGGGCCGAAGAGTTTGGTGGTAAGCGGGCCGATTCCCGGGAAGCATTTGACCTCGTGACGGCCCGCGCCGTTGCGCGGATGTCCGTGCTGAGTGAACTGTGCCTGCCACTAGTTAAGGTCGGCGGCCAGTTTGTTGCGTTGAAGGCGGCTCAGACGGAAAATGAATTGGCTGTTAGCCAGACGGCAATCACCACGTTAGGCGGTAAGCTGAACGCGGACCATGCTTTCAATTTGCCCGAATCCAACGACCCACGGCACATCGTGGTCATTGACAAGGTCAAACATACGCCCAAACGGTACCCACGTAAGGCGGGAACACCGAACCGGGAGCCGTTAGAAGATTAATGGGATGGGGGTAAGATAATTGCCATTTTCATTATTTGGAAATAATCGGGAAAAGGCCACGCATCCGGCACATCCTGTGAAACAAAATGTGGTGATGATTCCGGTTGCGCAAATCATTCCCAACCGGTTTCAACCGCGGCGTCGTTTCGATGCCACGGGCATTACGGAGCTAGCTCAAACTATTCAAGAGCACGGACTCTTACAGCCCATTGTGCTCCGGGAATATGAGACCGACCATTACGAGTTGATTGCCGGTGAGCGCCGCTTTCGGGCCGTCTCTTATTTAAAATGGGAGACAGTACCAGCTATTATCGAAGCCATGAACGACGACGAAACGGCCTCCATGGCGTTGATTGAAAACCTTCAGCGTGAGGAGTTGACCGCTGTTGAAGAGGCCCATGCCTATCAACAGTTGATGGAACTCAATCACATGACGCAGGCGCAACTGGCTGAAGGGATTGGAAAGTCCCAGGGGTTTGTGGCCAATAAGTTACGACTGCTTAAGCTGAGTGCCCCCGTAACCAACGCGATTTTGGACCGTAAGATTACGGAACGTCACGGCCGCGCGTTGTTGGCCGTCTCTACTGAGGACCAAGGGACCGTTTTGAAAACGGTGATTGATGAGGGCCTCACGGTCAAAGAGACCGAGGCACTAATTGCCAAACAAAAACACCCCAAAAAGAAACGTCGACGGGTGACAAAACGTAGCGTGACGGGAGATACCCGTATCGCCGTGAATACCATTCGTAAGTCAGTCAAGATGGTTACCGACGCCGGGATGACGTTGACGACCAAGGAAGAGGAGACGGCTGACGGTTACCGCATCACAATAGATATTCCCAAAGAAAGCTAGAGGTGGAACGACATATGGGCTACATCATTGCATTAGCCAATCAAAAGGGCGGCGTGGGTAAAACCACGACCGGGGTCAATTTAGGAGCCGCTTTGGCTTCAGCCGGCCAAAAAGTCCTGCTGGTGGATACCGATGCACAGGGTAACGCAACCAGTGGAGTCGGCATTCAAAAGGCCACCATTGAACGTGAAATTTACGACGTCTTGGTCAACGAAACACCCATCCAGGAGGCCATTTTACACACGGAGCACCCTGGATTGGACGTCGTGCCAGCAACCATCCAGCTTTCTGGGGCCGAAATTGAACTGACCCCAATGATGGCGCGGGAGACACGGTTGAAGGCCGCCCTAGACGACGTGCAGGATAGTTACGATTATATTTTGATCGACTGCCCGCCATCGCTGGGACTGTTGACCATCAACGCGTTTACGGCTGCCAATTCAATCCTGATTCCTGTGCAGAGTGAATACTACGCACTGGAAGGATTGACGCAGCTGTTGAACACGGTCAAGCTGGTCCAAAAGCACTTTAACCGCGACCTAAAGATTGAGGGCGTGTTGTTGACGCTGTACGACGCTCGGACTAATCTGGGTAAGCAGGTCAACGAAGAAGTTAAAAAGTATTTCCAAAACAAGGTCTACGCCACGATTATTCCGCGGAACGTTCAGTTAGCGGAAGCACCTAGTCACGGCATGCCAATTATTGATTACGCACCAAAGTCTAAGGGTGCGGAAGTTTACTCTGAACTCGCAAAGGAAGTGCTAGCTGCCCATGGCAAGTAAGAAAGAGAAAAGTTTAGGACGGGGAATCGACGCGTTGTTTGCGGAAAACGGCGTGGACACCGGCGAAGAGACCGTTGCTGACCTGACGTTAGCCGATATCCGGCCCAACCCGTATCAGCCACGGCAGAAGTTTGACAAGAAGGGGTTAGACGACCTGGCAGCTTCCATTCAAAAGGCCGGCGTCTTTCAACCGATCATCGTCCGTCAACCGGACAAGCAGGTCCAACGCTACGAGATTCTAGCTGGCGAACGGCGTTTCAGAGCGTCCAAGCTGGCTGGCAAAGACACGATTCCTGGCATTGTGCGGGACGTGACCGAAGAACAGATGATGGAAATCGCCGTGTTGGAAAACCTCCAACGCGAAGACCTGACACCACTAGAAGAGGCCGAAGCCTACGATACGTTGATGACGAAGTTAACGTTGACTCAGGCACAAGTCTCCGAACGGTTGGGGAAGAGTCGACCATACATTGCCAACTACTTGCGTTTGCTCGGCTTGCCTAAGGCTGTGAAGGACATGCTCCAACACAACGAGCTCTCAATGGGGCAGGCCCGGACGCTGTTGTCCTTGAAGGACAAGAGTAAATTGGTTGCCTTGGCTAAGAAGGCAGTCGCAGATGGCATGACCGTGCGGACCCTGGAGGCTGAAGTTGGTAAGTTGAATGGTGCAGCGAAGAAGCTTGCCAAGAAGCCGGCCAAGAAGAAGTCACCATTCCTCCGGTCGACTGAAAATCAATTGCAAGAACGGTTCGGTACGCAGGTCTCCATCAACGAGGCTGCTAACAAGGATCATCAGGGACATATTGAGATTGAATACATGTCTAATGATGATTTGAACCGAATCTTGGACCTACTGGATATCCACTTGGATTAGCGAACATTGGAGGGAAAGCCATGTACGATTTAGGTGATTTGGTAGAAATGAAGAAGCCCCATCCTTGCGGCACAAACCGTTGGGAGATTACCCGGATGGGTGCGGATATTAAAATCAAGTGTACCAACTGCGGGCACGTGGTAATGCTCTCGCGGCGTGATTTCGAAAAAAAACTTAAAAAGGTGCTGGTCCGTAAGGCCGACGCTGACAATGGAAAGAGTGAATAATTTTTATGTCATTAACTGCAGGGATCGTCGGACTGCCCAACGTCGGTAAGTCCACTTTATTTAACGCGATTACAAAGGCCGGGGCCGAAATGGCGAACTACCCATTCGCAACCATTGACCCGAACGTCGGGATGGTGGAAGTTCCAGATAGCCGGCTCGACCGGATTCAAGAACTGATTCCAGCTAAAAAAGTTGTGCCCACCACGTTTGAATTTACGGATATTGCCGGAATCGTTAAGGGTGCCAGCAAGGGTGAAGGTTTAGGGAACCAATTCCTGGAAAACATTCGCCAGGTGGACGCTATTGTGCACGTTGTGCGGGCATTTGACGACGACAACATCACCCACGTCTCTGGGAAGATCGACCCAATCGATGATATTGAAACCATCAACTTGGAACTCGGTCTCTCCGACCTGGAAGCCGTTAACAAGCGGTTGGCTAAGGTTGAACGGGCAGCTAAGGGGAGTGACAAGGAAGCCAAGGCTGAATTGGCCGTCCTCGAAAAAATTAAGCCAGTGCTCGAAGCCGGCGGTGCCGTTCGGACCATTGACTTCGATGAAGAAGAAATGAAGATCGTTAAGTGCCTCTTCTTATTGACGTCTAAACCAGTCTTGTACGTGGCCAACATTGCCGAAGACGACATGGCGGATCCGGAAGACTCCAAGTACTTTGGCCTCATCAAGGATTACGCTGCTAAGGAAGGCGCCGAAGCAATTGCCGTAGCCGCTGAAGCCGAAGAAGAAATCGCCCAATTGGACGATGACGAGAAGCAAGACTTCTTGGAAGCTGAAGGGGTCGAAGAACCTGGGTTGAACCGGTTGATTCGGGCTTCATACACGCTGTTAGGCCTGCAAACGTTCTTTACGGCTGGTGGTAAGGAAACCCGTGCCTGGACGTTTAAGAAGGGCACTAAGGCCCCTCAAGCAGCCGGGATTATTCACTCCGACTTTGAACGTGGGTTTATCCGTGCTGAAGTAATGGCCTTTGATTCTCTGGATAAATTTGAATCTGAAAGTGCCGTTAAGGAAGCCGGTAAACTCCGGGTCGAAGGGAAAGACTACGTGATGGAAGACGGCGACATCGTCGAATTCCGTTTCAACGTTTAGAAGGGAAACTGTATAGATGAGTGATAACAAAGAAACGCCACGGAATGCGGGCGTGCACCAAAACCGCAATACCGTTGCGTCTAACGAACGGGCAGCCTTTGACAACGTCGGGCTGACCAAGCGGAACGCCGACTACATGTTCCGGTTCAATAAGGCTTTAGAAAAGACCAAGTTGACGCCGGAAAAAAAGGCAGCTGCTGTTCAAAAGATGGTCGCAGAATTAGTTGACGGCCAAAAGAGTGGGGCGACCGCTAAGAACCTGTACGGGGATGTCGATGCGCGGGTCAAGGAAGTCGTTGAAGGGCCTGAACGTGAGGTTCAAGTCTTTGGCGGTCCTGATTACTGGCCAAACATGATTTACAACGCGCTGTCATTCTTCATGATCTTTAACCTGATGTTCGGGATACTCTACCTGTTTAGCCCGAACCTGGTCAAGGAAAGTAACAGTCCAATTGGGATCTCAGCAATCATTATCAGTGCGATTGGTGCCGGATTCATTATGCCAATCATGCCTAAGCTGTTCGATCCAAAGATCAAGCACAAATACAATGGGTGGATTCGCCTGTTGATCGTTTTAGGTGGGTTCTTGATCTGGATGGTGCTGTTCTTCTTCGCACAATTAATGCCACGGACAATCAACCCAGTACTGGGTGGCTGGCCTAGCTTGATGCTGGCGGTGTTCTCTGGTATCGGTATGTACTGGATTCGTCGGCATTACAAGATTACTGGTGGGTTCTTCGGTTAAAGCTTTGGGGTAAACCCAAGATTTTGACAAGGTGGACGGTGGTGTTGGCCGCCTGCGGCTGCCAGGGACTGCGCTGTGGGGCGAACCTGGGAGCCAAAAAGCGGTCTCCCAGGCGCCTTGAAACCTCGCTCAGTTCGCGAGTTTCCAAGGTCGGCCCATGTTCTAAGCGAAAACCGCTAAGAACATCGACACAGCGCAGTCCCTGGCTTTCTCCGGCTCACGTCGGTGGTTAGCTGGTCCACTTTAGTTTCCGAGTACCAATTATATTTTAATTTGTAAGGGGGTCGGGACGTTTTGTTCCGGCCTTTTTGTTGCAGTGAATGCCAATTATTGCCGTCTGCAGCTGACTGGGGCTACGTTGTGGGGTAAACCTGAGAGCCAAAGAGCGGTCTCTCAGGCGCCTAGCAACTTCGCTAAGATTGCGAGTTTCCAAGGACGGCCCATGTTCTAAGCGAAAATCGCTAAGAACATCGACACAGCGTGGCCCCAGTCAGCCTCCGGCTCTGAATTGTGGTGACTTGCTCTGTAGATAGCTAGGCTTATGATTGGCCAGTATAGGTGGTATGAATTGTTCGAATTATCTGGAATATTAATTGGGGGTTAGTGAGTTAATTTGCGGCATGCCTTTACCAGACTGATAGGGGTGCCAGCCATGTTAGCCGAGAGGTCGTCAAATATAGGCTCAGCCGTGGAACTGTCTTAGCGGAGTGGGTCTGCTCCGGTTAGACAGCGCCGGCTTGGGAGACCGCTCTTTGGCTCCCAAACGCGCGCACAGCGTTCCAGCCTATATTTGACGGCCGGCAGGCGGTACACAACCGGTACACAACCGACAATCCCACAATCCCATCAGACCAGTAAATGCAAGCCTGAACACTCGCTTAGTTTTAGTCGGAATAATAGAAAAAATTTTTTTCGGATGGTCTTTTTCAATAAATGGGCGTAGTGGTACAGGGGCGCATCTGCTTGTGAAAAGGTGGCTGGTATTGGCAGACGTACAGTCTGAAATTTTGACGCTAGATGTTGGCCCGTAGCGGTTAATGGGCGCACTCACGAATCGGGTAGAACCTGTGAAAAGTTGGCGCTTGACCCGGCAAGCGGATGGCCCTATTATGCAACCAAGTAGTTGAGCTGCTTCCGGGCCCGACGAAAAAATCCATATTCTCGGGGAGGATTTTTTATGAAAAAAGTCTTTGGATATGTTTTAGGGTTGGTTGCTGCGCTGACGCTTGCCGGGGGGATTGCCACGACCGCTAACGCTGATGGAAGTAGTGCTGACGCTGCGAGTGGTAGCGGTAGTGGGAGCGGAAGTGCTCCTGTTAGTGCCGTCGTGCCTTCAGGGCCTTCAGATACGATTGCCCCGGCTGCTGCGATGTCGAGTAGCAGTTCTAGCAGTGAGTCCAGCAGTGCTGCCAACAGTAGTAGTGCCGTTGATAGCTCCAGTGCCGTTAGCTCATCATCCAGTTCCGCAACGCAAAAACCACAGAAACCTGAAAAGCCTGCGAAGAAGCCAGCCAAGGAAAAGGAAATGCGTGCTGCGAAGAAGATGCGCGGGCGTTTACACTACAAGAAGGATTCTCGTGTCATCCTTTTCCAGAAAGGCCGCAAGGGTGCTGAAGTAACGTTACGCAACCGCGAGGGCAAGTTCGTTAAGAAGTTCCGAATTAAGAAGAATGGCAAGTTTGAAGTTCGTTTGTCTGCCAAGGAAGTTAAGGAATTAAACAAGGGCGGCAAGTACTTCAAGTTCACTGTTAAGGAAAAGGACTACAAAGCCTACACTATCCACTACCTGATTGAAAAGTAGCCGATTGGTTTAGAAAAGACGTGGGTGACCACGCCTTTTCTTATGCAGAGAGATTGATTGTTCACCGAATTAATGGGGAGGGGCAATTATTATGAAGCGAATAGGGACACACCTGCATAGTAAAAATAGTCAGGTCCTGGGGTTGTTAACGATTGTAGGCGTGTTTATCATGACCTTCTGCTCCTACACCTCCCCAGCGTTTTATTTTGACACGTCACCGGATAACAACGCGTTCTTCACGGTCGGCAAGGCCATGATGCACGGCATCGTTCCCTATAAAGATATTTTTGAACAGAAGGGGCCGTACGTCTACTTTCTCCACGGCTTGGCCTACCTCGTCAGCAATCGCAGTTTCTTGTTGATCTTTGTGTATGAAGTTGCGACGCTGGTGGCCGCCATGTTTTTGGTCTACAAGTTGGGCCAGCTACTCAAGGTCAGCCAACTGGGCGCACTGTTGATTGCGTTGTTATCGCCATTACTATTTTTATATCACCCGTACTACGATTACGGGGATACGGTGGAATTTTTCACGTTGCCGCTATTGATTTCCCTCGTTTACCTGCTAGTTCTGTTGGACCAACGGGGGTTAACGGTCAGTCACTGGTGGTTCTTCGCGCAGGGCGCCATCGTGGGGGTCGTGTTCCTGTCGAAGTATACGTTGCTAGGCGCCTGGATCGTCTTTTATTTGGGCTTGGTGGGTGGCTTGCTGGCGAAGCGCCAGTGGCGGCAATTGGGTCGCGTGGTGGGTTGGAGTGCCGGCGGGTTCCTGGTGACGACCGTGCCGTGGCTGATTTACTTCCTGGTCACGGGTGGGTTGCGTGCGTTCATCAACGTGTATATTCTGTTTAACACCAAGGTTTACCTGACTTCATCAGTCGCCGCGTTTTCTAACCTGGTGCAGTCGATGACGGTGGTTTCTCAATTTTTCCAGAACAACGTCCTGTTCTTCTTACTGGGCGTGGTGGGGACGTTACTGGTGACGTTTCAACGCGACGTGTTTCAGCATAACTTCACACGTGGCCTGTATCTGTTGACAATGTTGGGGTGCGACCTCTTTGCGCTCTATGGATACCAAGCGGGGTCGGTATACCAGTACTATGAACTGATTTACTTTGCGGGCTTCGTCCTACCATTCGTGTACCTGGGCAAGCTATTCTTTGCACGGGTTCAGTTGCCAAATGAAAACGAAGACACGTTCGCAATTTTGGCAACGTTGATCATCAGTTTATTTCTGGTACTGGGTGTGAATAATAACGTGACGAATTCCAAGATATTTCCCAATAACGCGTCCGTTACAGAAAAGGCGACGACCAAGCCGCAACAGCCCGCGCAATTGGTTTTTGGGCACATCATGCGCTCGGCGCACGCTCCGCTGACGATGTTGAACTACGGCTCAATCGATATGGGTTTTTATACAGCATCGGGCGCCGTGCCGTCGACGTATTTCTTTCAGAACTACAACATTCCGCAGGCCTCAGCGCCGCAGATCCTGCAGTCACAGGTTAATTTGATCAAGCAGGGCCAGGTAGAATGGGTCGTGTTGAATACGCCGGCTGGTAAGACAGTGAAACAGTGGCAGGGCGGGGGTGGCCGCATTAGCAGCGGCAATCTGAACCCGGGGACGGCGAAGTTGGCAAAACCACTGAATGAGAATTATCGGGAAGTGGCGCAACACACCCAGGTCTTTGAAGGGGTCAGCGTGACTTACTGGTTGTATCGGCTTCGGTAGTGTTCTTATTGCCGCCTCCGGCGCCCAGAAATTTGGCCCGCTGTGGGGAACGGGCCAAGCCTGGGGAGCGGTCTTGTCCCTCGACTTGAAGCCTCGGTAACCCGTCGAGGCTCCAAGCTCGTCCCACGGACTAGGTCGGCCAAGAACGCCAACCAATTCCGTCGCCACTGCGGACCAAATTTCTGGTCACCTACGGCTACGGTGGTCGGTGACCACTACCTGGCTGATGCAGTCTGTGACGTCACTGGGCCTGGCATGTGGTGTGCTGACCAGTTGATTACTGTTGGGATTGGAATAGCTGATTTGTATTGTAGGCTGGCTGTGTGCGACGGCTACGACAATTGATTTTTCGATTGCTGACAGATTAACTGAAGGGTCAGAATAGCTAGCTCACTCAGTATCTAAGTTGTGGCTAACGACGGAAGATTTAGTGGTTAAGACTATGATGGAAATTTTAAACTAAACTGATGATTAGCGGACGATGTAGCCGGAGAAAGTCAGGAGCGGTGCTGGCCGTGTCGGTGGTCTTAGCTCGGCGAAATTTGCCGAAGTTAGAGCACGGGACGACCTTGGAGACTCAGGGTTCTTCTGAGGCTTCAAGTCGAGCTGAAGGACCGGTCCTTAGGCCGGAAGCGGTCCCCACGGCAGGCACTGCTCCTGACTTTTGTAGGCGGAAAGCTTCTCGGAACCAGCATCACACCAGATATTTTTTAACCAATTAATGATATGACAACTCTAATATAAGGGGCGTTGGAGACTACTCTGACGCCCTTTATGTTGGACTTGATACACAGCGGGAAATAGCGTGGTTGCTTTGAAATTTGCTCAAAACGATGATAGTTCAATGAGAGTCCTTGACCTGACTGGCCTAGACTGGTAAATTAAGAAACAATATCTCCCAGGATTCCTAACCGAGCCTGAGACTGAAAAAAAGAGGAGCGATATCAACCATGTCTAATTGGGACACGAAGTTTGCTAAAGAAGGAATCACTTTTGATGATGTTTTGTTAATACCCGCTGAAAGTCACGTTTTACCAAATGAAGTCGACTTAAGTACCCAATTAGCGCCTAACCTGAAGTTGAACGTTCCATTTCTGAGTGCCTCGATGGACACGGTTACTGAGACTAAGATGGCAACAACCATGGCTCGTAACGGGGGCTTGGGGGTCATCCACAAGAACATGAGCGCTCAGGAACAGGCCAAGATGGTGGCCAGCGTCAAGGCTATCGAAAACGATGCCAGTGAGTTCCCTCAAGCAGCAGTGGATGACAACAATCACCTGCTGGTTGCCGCTGCCGTTGGGGTGACCTCCGACACTTTTGATCGGGCCGACGCTTTACTCAAAGCTGGCGCAGACGCCATCATCATTGATACGGCGCACGGTCACTCTGCTGGGGTGATTCGTAAAATTACTGAAATTCGCCAACAATTCCCAGACGCAACGCTGATTGCCGGCAACGTGGCTACGGGTGAAGGTACCCGGGCCCTGTTTGAAGCCGGTGTTGATGTGGTTAAAGTTGGTATCGGCCCTGGTTCGATCTGCACGACGCGGATCGTTGCCGGTGTTGGGGTGCCACAACTGACGGCGATTTACGATGCCGCAGCCGTTGCCCGTGACTTTGGCAAGCCAATCATCGCTGATGGTGGGATCAAGTATTCCGGGGATATCGTCAAGGCCATTGCGGCTGGCGGTAACGCTGTGATGTTTGGGTCCATGTTCTCCGGGACTGATGAAGCCCCTGGCGACATCATTGAAGATGGCGGTAAGAAATACAAGACGTACCGTGGGATGGGGAGTTTAGCGTCCATGTCGCATGGGTCAGCCGACCGGTACTTCCAGGGTGGCGTCAACGAAGCCAACAAGTTAGTGCCAGAAGGTATTGAAGCTCGCGTGGAATACAAGGGCAGCGTCAATGATATCATCTTCCAAATGGTTGGTGGGTTACGTTCAGGGATGGGCTACACGGGTAGCGCTACGATTCAAGACCTGATCAACGACGCCCAATTCGTCCGGATCTCTAACGCTGGTCTGATCGAATCGCATCCACATGATGTGCAGATCACAAAGGCAGCACCTAACTACAAATAAACAGACTTTTTAAATTGAAGGGACTGACCGTTGTTTAACGGTTGGCCTTTTTTGTTTGTGTGTTGTTTGCGCCTTGCCAGGCGAGAAAAATAGGCTGGAACGCTGTGAACGCGATTTCGAGCCAAAGAGCGGTCTCGAAACTCGGTTCTGCCTAACCACGGAAGGACGCCGTGCTAAGGCAGTGCCACGGCTGAGCCTATTTTTCTCGCCTTCACGGCTGATACAGATGGACGACTAAGATGTTCAGCGACGATGAACCGGGCGGTCAAGTCAGGGTGAACCTGTGTTACAGTTGGTGTGATGTCAGCCGTGAGGGCGGGCCTGTAGGTGCTCAGCCATGAAATTTCTCTTAGCTGAGGGGACTTCTCAGGTTAGAGAAAGGTCGGCCTTTGAGACCGTTCTTTGGCTCAAAGCCGTGCCCATGGCGTTCCAGCACCTACAGGATCGCCCGGTAAGGCGCCAACAAAGCACCACTCCCAGCACAAACCCTTAGTTGGTCAGGAACAGGAAAATAGTGTAAGATTAAGGAATGGTAAAGTGCCTTACGCCCGACTAAAGGTTCGGGTTTTTCGGCCGCACTCCGGCGTTTATTTGCTAAAATGGACAGTAAACCTACGGGGACAGACCGCTAGTGAAATTGCCTAGCTGTTAAAGGAGATTACTACACGATGAAAATTTTAGTTGTCGATGACGATAAAGAAATTGCCCAGTTACTTGAAATCTACATTAAAAACGAAGGTTACGAACCCCTGACCGCTTATGACGGTAAGGAAGCGCTGACCAAATTACACACCACGCCTGATATTTCATTGATGATTTTGGACATTATGATGCCCGAAATGAGTGGGATTGAAGTCATGAAGGAAGTTCGGAAAGACTCCCAAATTCCCATCTTGATTCTCTCTGCTAAGACTGGGGATATGGACAAGATTCAGGGGTTGATTTCTGGTGCCGATGATTATGTAACCAAGCCATTTAACCCATTAGAAGTTATGGCTCGGGTCAAGTCACTGTTACGGCGGAGTCAAGACCAAGTCACTGACGATGCGCCAGACGTTCTGGACATCGGGACGTTGACCATCAACAAAGATTCCCACGAAGTCAAGACGATTGCCGGCAAGACTATTTCCCTGACGGCGCTGGAATTTGGGATTCTCTACCTGCTGGCCAGTCACCCCAACCGGGTCTTCTCAGCCGATGAGATTTTTGAACGCGTTTGGCGTCAGGAAAGCATTGTTTCGGCCAAGACTGTCATGGTCCACGTGAGTCACTTGCGGGATAAGATCGAAGAAGCCACGAACGGCGAAAAGGTTATTCAAACCGTTTGGGGCGTTGGTTACAAGATTGAGTCACACTAAGCCAACAAGTTGCGGCTATTGGAGAGGGAAGTTACCATTGGAAAATTTACACACATCCCAATTAAATAGCAGACTGGGGGCCGCGGCATGAAGCTAACGACACGGGAAAAAAGCGCGCTCTTCATGGAAGGTGTCGTGACGGTTATTCTCCTATTGATGCTGAACCTGGCATTGCTGGTGCTGATCAGTCAGGCCATCGAAAGCAACCCCGGACTGCGTGATGGGATCTTTATCATCAAACGGTCCGTGGTGTTTGGCCCTAACCACTTCCAATTGTGGAGTTGGGAAAACGTCTTTGTGACCTTCATGGTATTGGCCGACGGGGTCGTCGTTTGGTGGCGCCTGATTCGCCGGTATCACCAGATGCAGCTGCATCACATCATCGACGAATTACACTATATTGCCAACGGCCACTTTGACCATCGGATTCCGTTCCGGGTCAGTGGGGACGTGCAGCGGGTGGTAGATTCTGTCAACGCCCTGGTGGATTCCGTCATTAACTCGATGGATGAAGAACGGGCCATCGAGAAGTCGAAAGATGAGCTGATCACGAACGTCAGTCATGATATCCGGACGCCGTTGACCTCGATCATTGGCTACTTGGGTTTGATTGAAGACCAGCAATATCACACGAAGGACGACCTGTTAAAATACACGCATACGGCCTTTTTGAAATCGAAACAGATGAAGTCCTTGGTGGATGATTTGTTTGAATACACCAAGGTGCGGCAGACCGATACGCCGTTGAGTCTAAACAACATTGACTTAGCGGCCATGTTGGAACAGCTTGGCGCTAGCTTTGAGCTGGAGGCCCAGAAGAAGGGCATGACGATTGGCTCAACCAGTGAGCCAGCAATCCTCATGATGGAGGCAGACCCCGAGAAATTAGTCCGGGTATTTAACAACTTGGTCTCTAATGCGTTGAAGTATGGCGACGGCGGTAAGGAAATCAACCTGAACGCTAAGCGCCTGAGCGACAACGAGTTGGAAGTTCGGGTCACGAACGATGGGCCGAAGATTCCTAAAGAATCCCTGGCGTTGATCTTCGAACGGTTTTATCGGGTCGAAGAATCGCGTTCCAAGGAAACCGGTGGAACCGGGCTGGGACTCGCCATTGCGCAGAGCATCGTAGCCTTACACGGTGGCTACATTTACGTGGAGTCGGACGACGAACTCACCAGCTTTGTGATTCATTTACCAGTTAAACACGATCACCCGTTGGAGATTCCGCAACGGTTGAAGGGTCCAGCTACGCGCAAGTAAGTCAGCGTCGGTTCACGCCGACATTACATAAGATAGAGGAGTTTTAATTCAATGAAACGATTAAAGCAAGTTGTCATGGGCCTGGTAACGGCGGTTACGCTGTTTGCCGGGGGCATGAGCACGGCCGTGACGGCGCCGGTAACGGCCCAGGCGGCAACGACCAGTAAAACGAGCACGACCGTTAACCTGAAGGCTAAGGCGGGAATCGCCGTTGACGCCAAGACCGGTCAGATTCTGTACGAAAAAAACGGTGACCAAGCGTTGCCCGTTGCTTCCATGACGAAGTTGTTGTCCATCTACCTGGTTCTTCAGGCGATTCACAACGGCAAACTGAAATGGGACCAGAAAATTACCATCAATAAGGATATTGCTAAAATTGCCCAGAACACTAAGTTGTCCAACGTCCCACTACGGGCGGGTCACAGCTACACGGTTAAGTCTCTGTACCAGGCCTCGCTGATTTACTCCGCTAACGGGGCGATTGAGGCGCTGGGGGAGGCCGTTGCCGGTTCACCGCACGCGTTTGTGACTCAGATGAGGGCACAGGCCAAGAAGCTGGGAATGACCGACGTAACTATTTACAACGCCTGTGGGTTGACCAACAAACAGGTTGGTAACCTGGGGTACGACAACGTGAGTGGTTCCACGGAAAACAAGTGGTCTGCCGCGGACCAAGCTAAGCTGACAGTGGCCTTGTTGAATAAATATCCAGAAGTCTTACAGACGACGAAGATTTCTAAGCAGTGGTTTGAGAAGGGCACCGCTGATGCCACGAAGATGGAAAACTGGAATTGGATGTTGAAAGGTTTATCCGCAGCCTATTCTAAGCTCCACGTTGATGGGTTGAAGACGGGGACGTCCGACGCTGCCGGGGCCAACTTTACTGGGACCGCCAACAACAACGGAAATCGGATCGTGACGGTGGTCTTACACGCCGCCCACAAGTCTGAGACCGACCCATCTCGTTTTAAGCAAACGCAAAAGATGATGTCGTACGTTTACAACAATTTCAAGACGGTCGACGTTAAGGCAGACAGCCAAGTGGCTGGGGCCAAGTCCGTGAAAACGAACGATGCGAAACAGCCAACCGCTAAGACGGCGGTGGCCAGTGGCGTCAAGCTCTGGATTCGTAACGACCAAGTGGCCAGCAACGTGCAGGCTAAGGCCCAGTTGAAAGGGAAGCTGACCAAGAACAACGCCTTGGAAGCACCCGTTTCAAAGAATTCAACTATTGGAACGGCCAACATTTCCTTGAAGGGTGACCAGTTAGGTTTCTTGGGCAATACCAAGACGACGAAGGTACCGTTGAAGGTGACGCAAACCGTTGAGAAAGCCAACATCTTTGTTCGGCTGTGGCGGTCCATCGTCGCGTTATTCTAATTTAGATGGTAGAATCGCTCACTGATGGTGGGCGATTTTTTAATGCAGTAATTGATAAGAATCAAGTTGTTTGGTGAGCGAATCTGCTACGATATCAGCTAGAGTAGTCTTCACCCGAGACCTCATCGAGTAGTACGGCGTTGGTCTCAAATCGGTAAGTTGAGTGGGACTGTTTATTCAGTTAGTCCTATTAACTGCTAGTTTCCTAATGCAAATTTTATTTTTGTCTTATTTTCGACGATTAAGACTGGTATCACGCGTTTGACGGCGATTTCAGTGATTAATGAATGCCGTGTTGTGTTTTTGACAAGTCAAGTAATAGTGTGCGAAGATACTTTTATTATTAGCTGAAAACGCGCAATTTTAAGGATATTTTGAGGATAAAGGGAGTTGGAATTCGTGAACATGATTAAAGGCGAGTGGAATTACATTCGGCACAACCGGTTAATTTTGATTTCTGTGTTGGCCATTATGTTTATTCCATTCCTCTACAGTATCTTCTTTCTGAAGTCTGTCTGGGATCCATATGGTGAGACTGGCTCGTTACCCGTTGCGGTCGTCAACCAAGACCAACCAGTGACGTATCAGGGACAGAAGTTAAATGTTGGTGACCAAACGGTAACTAACTTGAAGAAGAACCATCAATTAGGATGGAAGTTTGTCTCCGCGAAGACCGCGGCAGATGGGTTGAAGCATCACAAGTACTACACGGTGATCACTTTCCCTAAGAACTTCTCGGCCAACGCCGCTACGGCGCTGAACGAACATCCTAAGAAGATGACGTTTAGCTACAAGACGAATGGGTCAGCCAACTACATCGCGCAAGTTATGAGTGAAGTGGGTTCATCGCAACTCGACAGTCAGATTCGCTCTAAGGTAACGAAGGCTTACGCCCAGGCTACCTTTAAGCAGATCTACTCTGTTGGTAAGGGGATGGAAAAGGCGGCCACCGGTTCCGCTAAGTTAAAGGACGGAACGGTCACCTTGACTGATGGTCTGAACACCTATACGACTGGAGTTCACACGTTGAACAATGGTCTGCAACAAATGAAGACCTCCGTGGGACCACTGGCGACTGGGATTCAACAGTTAAACACTGGGGCACAGAAATTGAATTCTGGTCTGGGTGAATACACAAGTAAAGTTAATACGTATGCTAACGGGACAAGCCAATACGTCAGTGGAGTCAACCAATTTACTGGCGGTGTTAGCAAGTTGAGTGCTGGTATGCCAAAATTGACTTCAGGTGCTAACCAAGTGGCTGCGGGAACCAAGTCATTGAACTCGGGTGTATATCAATATGTAAATGGTGTTTACACGCTGAAGACTGGTGTTAAGCAATTAGGCAGCGGAGTTGGTCCATTAGCTAATGGTGTCTCGAAACTTTACACTGGAAGTAAGTCGTTGAATTCTGGCTTATCGGAACTTAGTGGTAAGTCGAAAGACTTGAACTCTGGTGCAAGCACAGTTGCAGCTGGTGCCTCTAAGCTGAGCCAAGGGGTTAGTTCTGTGAAGTCTGAGCTGAACGGCTTGACGGAACCTAATGCAGCTGGTCAGAGTGTTTCAGATCAAATTGTAGCTGCACAAGCATTAATTAAAAATATGCAGGCATTGCAAGCTAATTCAGGCCTACAGAACATTGCGTCAGTCTTAACGCCGGCTTTGCAAGATTTGACGAAGGCAGAAGTACAATTGAATGCAGCTTTAGCTAATCAAAAGGCTGCTGCCAAGACTCTGGAACAGGATGCATCCCAAGGGTCAACGACCACTAAGAGTAGTGGTTCGACTGATCTCAGCAGTAAAATAAAGGCAGCTCAGTCTACCGCTGCCAAAATTGCCGCTGAAAAGGGCGATAGTGACGGGGTTGGCACTGACACCGCAACGTTGCAAAAGCAATTAGCTGAACTGCAAGATGCTGCGGGCAGTGGGTCGTCTAACACTGTGACGACTAAGTCCAATAATGATGTTACTGGTGACGCGACAGAGTTAGAACAGGCAACTCAGGCGGTTCAAACAGCAACTGCAGCATTACAAACAGCACTTGGTCAAGTTATGACGGGGTTGAATACAACCGGACTTGATGCAACAACTGCACAACAACTTCAAGCTGTTGTTGCTGGAGCTAAGAACACCGATCTTGCTGACTTGCAAACTAAGTTGGGGAGTTTAAAGACGTTAGCCGATAATTCTGGCCAATTATCTGACCTTATCGATGGTGCTAATGAATTAAGCGCCGGTGCTTCAACGTTAAGTAATGGTGTTGGACAATATACATCTGGTGTTGACTTAGCATTTGCTGGATCAACTCAACTGAACAGTGGGATTTCAAGTTTGAACGCACAAGTTCCTACTTTGCAAAATGGTGTAACTAAGATTGTGAATGGGACTGCTAAGTTAGCCAAGAAGGGAACTACTTTGAAGAGTGGTTCCGCTAAGGTTGCTAGCGGGGCATCTCAAGTCAGTGGCGGTCTGCAAAAGGCAGCCGCTGGGGTTAACCAGTTAACTGCTGGTACACCTAAGCTTGCCGCAGCTGGTAGTAAGCTGCAGGCTGGTACACCTAAGTTGGTGGCTGGTGGTAATCAGCTGAACCAAGGAGCCAACCAGGTGGCTAGTGGTTTGACCCAACTGAACAGCAAGGTACCAGCATTGACCAGTGGGGTTACGCAACTGGCCGATGGCTCACAAAAACTGGACGACAATAGTGGCCAGTTGATGAGCGGTGCCAAGAAGCTTTCTGATGGGAATGGCACGTTAGCTAAGTCCTTGAAGTCAGGTGCTGATCAGATTCAAGCACAACCATTGACGAGCAAGACAGCTGACATGTTTGCCGCACCAACTAAGCTGAAGCATGAAAGTTACAGTTACGTGCCTAACTACGGTCACGCACTGGCACCTTACGTGTTGTCCGTTGCCCTCTACGTTGGGGCGTTGGTCTTCAACTTTGCTTTCCCAATTCGGAAAGTCTCGCGTAAAGACGGGACTGCTACTGGTTGGTTCTTGAGTAAGGTCTCTATTGGTGCCGTTGAAGCACTCGCAATGGGACTGATTGAACCAGCTTTGATGATGTTGGGTGGCTTGAGCGTTGATCATCCAGGCCAAATGATTCTGATCTCCGTCATCTTTGCCGAGGCGTCGATGTTCATTGTCATGTTCCTGTCGATGCTCCTGGATAACCCTGGTCGTTTCATTGCCATGGTGCTTCTGATGTTGCAACTTGGTGGTTCCGGTGGGACGTTCCCTATGGAAGTTACCAACCACTTCTACAACGTTGTGCACCCATTCTTGCCAATGACTTACTCAATCCTCGGATTCCGTCAAGCCATTACGTCAGGGATGACGGGCATGGTCGGCGAAGCGGTTTGGGTCTTGATTCTGTTCACGATTTTGGCATTGGCACTTCTCTGGCCAACCATGATCTGGTTACAGAAGAAGCACCTGATGGGCTTGTCGCAATTAGACAATAACCAAGAGTTACAGGCGGTTGAAGATCCAAACGCTAAGAACCATTTATAGAAATAAATTTAAGAGATAAACGGAGCGTCGCGAAGCCACTGGTTTCGCGACGCTTTTTGCGTATAATTAATTTCATACTGAGAAAAGAAGGAATTGCTCATGTCCGTAACCTTTCGTTTAGCCACACCAGCTGACCAACCAAGAATTGTGGCCATCTACAACCAGGCCATTGCCACTAAGGAGAGTACGGCAGATCTCACGCCCATGACGGTGGCGGAACGCCAACCGTGGTTTCAGGAGTTTGATTCTCATCATTTTTCACTCTGGGTCATCGTCCATGAAAATCAGGTCATTGGTTACGTTGGTCTGGAACCCTACAGCGACCGTGCAGCGTACAACCAAACGGCCGAAATTGCCCTCTATTTAGCCGCAGGAGCGCAGGGAATGCACGTGGGCAGTCAGACACTCGACTGGGTAGCTAAAGTCGCTCCTGCCCATCAAATTACGACAATTATTTCGCGTATCTTTGGGCATAACCAAGCAAGTCGCCGGTTATTTGAAAAGAAGGGTTATGAACGGTGGGGCCATTTGCCAGCAATTGCCGATATGGCGGGATTTTCAGCGGATTTGGAAGTCTACGGTCGACATTTCGTGAAACCGCACGGGGATGAATAGATATGAAAACTGCCTTTGGATTTTCACAAACATTTAATCAAAGCAGACCCAATGCAGGATTACCTTTGCTAAATATCACATCTGTTATATGAAAATAGCCTGAAACATGTTAAAATATCCTCGTGTGGTTTTATGGATGACGGGTCTTACCCGTTAACTCGCTTCATATCTCAGAGTATTCGACGGAGGCAAACATTTTTGAATAAACGACGGCCAAACCCCAAGCAGGTGCCTGACCCCAACGAACCCTTATGGCGGTCAACACTGCGGGTAGCCATGCCCCTTAACTTAAGTTACATCCCAATCGGGCTGGCTTGTGGGATTTTGCTTCACGCGGCAGGGTTCAATACCTTACTGACTGGATTAGTTTCATTATTGATCTTTTCCGGTGGGGCACAATTTTTAATTGCCACGATGTTGACTATTAATTCCCCTCTACTTTCAATTGTCTTGATGCTATTCTTCTTGGAATTACGGTATGCGTTATTAAGTTCGAGTCTATCCCCTTACTTAAAGGGTCAATCCAACCGCTTTCTATTTATCTTCGCGGTCTCTCTTAACGATGAAAATTACGCCATCAATTACTTAAAATTTGCCACTGATAAAAAGTGGACGGGTAAGGAAGCTCTGATGGTGGAGCACTATTCCTTGCTGTTCTGGGCAGTCAGCAATGTTATCGGGAGTTTGATCGGTAGCACCTTAAAGATTGACCTAGGAATCGTCAACTTTGCATTAACGGCTTTATTCATCTACATGATCGTGATGCAGATCAAGAACCGATTGACTATTGTGATTTGTTTGATTTCCGGTGTGCTTGCTGCGCTCTGCATGATGTTGACCAAGAGTACGTTAGGGCTAGTTATTTCGACCCTGATTGCGTCTCTGATCGGGTTCTTACTCGAGTCAACGTTGCGCAAGCGTTTGCCGGACAGCCACTGGTTATGGCGTTTGCATAGTCCCGGATCGAAGAAGTCGGCAGTCGAAAATACGGATAATTAGGACACAGGAGACGCTATATGAGTACAGTTAATACGTGGACCAGTACGCAACACTTTTGGCTAATCATTCTAGGATTTTTCGTTGCCTTCGTACCGCGCTTTCTTCCCCTGATGTTGTTCACCAAGCGGGCAATTCCCGAATGGTTCAACGAATGGA
Organism: Levilactobacillus yonginensis; assembly: GCF_964065165.1. Classification (NCBI taxonomy): domain Bacteria; kingdom Bacillati; phylum Bacillota; class Bacilli; order Lactobacillales; family Lactobacillaceae; genus Levilactobacillus; species Levilactobacillus yonginensis. The sequence continues at coordinate 2,109,321 of NZ_OZ061549.1, forward strand.
TGAAGTATGTGCCGGTATCATTATTTACGGCACTGGTGGTCAAGGATATCTTTATCAATAGCGAAAGCTATCAATTCATGTTCACCAAGTTTTCCGAAATGATTGCAGGCATTATTGTGGTGTTCATTGCGTACAGGACGCGGTCAATGGCACTTTCCGTAGTTGTCGGACTAATTGCTGTTTTCCTGTTGTCGATGGTTATTGCGTGACTAAATTTAACGAATATGACGAAGGCGGAGCTGCTGGCTCCGTCTTTTTTGAGGCCTTTTTTATTGATAAAGTTATCTTTGAAATTAAGTTAATGATGTTCACCATCTCTGATGGAGGCTAAGCATAGCACGTTTTTCCTCCGAGAAACAGGAGAGATGAAAATCAGGTGAATCGGTTTAGGGGCGACGCTACATTAATAGAATTTTTGGGGAGATTTTGCGTAGTTATCTGGAGTAAGGCCTTTAGCTTGTGCATTCTGAAAGGACGTAGTAAGATTTGACTACAAGTTGGGAGTGATTTTATGACACAGGCTACCTCAGTTCGTTTTGATTCAGAAACGAATGCATTACTTAATGTATATACACAGGCTCATGGAATTAGTAAATCTGAGTATATTAAACGAGTAGTTGCAGAAAGTCTTGAAGATTGGGCAGATATTCAAGCAGCAGATCAAGCATTTCAAGCGTGGAAGGCTGATAATTTTAAGACAAAGTCATGGCAAGATACTTTAAAAGAATTGAAATTAGACGATGAGTAAATATGATGTGAGAACTGCGAAACCATTTCGACAAGCACTTACTAAATTGGATAAGTCAACACAAAGGACAATTTTAAAATGGATTGCGAAACATTTAGTGGATACGGATTTTCCAAGTTCTCCGGGAAAAAAATTGACTGGCAAGTTCTCCGGATACGTTAGGTTTCGTATCGGTTCATATCGTTTAATTGCGGTAGTTGATGATGAGCGTTTAGTAATTACAAATGTTTTTGTTGCTAAACGAGAGATAGTTTATAAAAATAAGAGATATGATTACTAACTGTTGTAGGCTAGAGTACGGGTCGATCTTTGAAACACGTCCTTTGAGGTTCAAAGTTGCCCTGAAGACCGGGCCACAGGCTTCAGGTCTACGCCACGAGACGACGTACCGGCCGACCGACAACGGAATTACACAACGCCAGTTCGAAATAAAAAGCACCGCTCCAACCAGTGATCAATCCGGTTGAAACGGTGCTTTTAACATTCATATCGAGTGATCCGCGGTCACCCAATCTATTTGGCTTAGTCCGCTACCTTGGCGTGGGTTTCATCGTACATGTAATCACGCGTCATAGGTAACATCCGGGCTGAAGGGCCCTTAGAAATCAAATACTGAATCACGTCAATATTACCAGATTTGAAGGACGCAGCGCAAGCCTGTAGGTAAAGATCCCACATGCGGACGAAACGTTCGTCAAACATCTTGGTAACTTCGTCGCGGTGTTCGTTGAAATTCTTGTCCCAAATTTCGACCGTCTTTTGGTAGTGACGACGTAGGGGTTCCATATCATCGATCTGTAAACCACTTTCGATGATGTGGGTGGTGTTTTCAATCAAACCAGGAACGTAGCCACCTGGGAAGATCCATTTGTTCAACCAACCGTTGTTAGCGCCACCTTGTTGACGGGTAATCCCGTGAATCAAGGCAACCCCATCGTTCATCAGGTACTTTTGAACGCAGTCGAAGTATTGACCCAAGTTTTCTTGGCCCACGTGTTCGAACATTCCAACGGAGGTGATGTAGTCCCATTTCTCGTCGCCTAATTCCCGGTAGTCTTCCAACCGGACTTCAGCAACGTCTTCGAGGCCTTCATCGGCGATGCGTTGGTTCACGTAGTCGTATTGTTCCTGACTCAACGTGATCCCAGTAACGTGCAGGCCATATTCCTTGGCAGCCGTTAACATCAAGGTTCCCCAGCCACAGCCAATATCAAGCAACGTTTTACCCGGTTGGGGGTTCAACTTCTTGATGATGTGGTGGACCTTGTTGACTTGGGCCGTGTAGAGGTCGTCCTCAGGTGTTTCAAAGTAGGCACAGGAGTAAGTCATCGTGTCGTCCAACCAGAGATTGTAGAAGTTATTCCCAATGTCGTAATGGTTTTGAACGTCAGTCTTGCTTTCCTTTTCGGTGTGCTTTTGCTTAGGCAGGAAGTGGATAAACTTCTTGTTGTGGAAGAAACTGTCGGCATTTTCGTAAGCAGCCGTCAGTAGGTCCTCAATACTGCCGTCGATTTCAATCTTACCGTCCATGATGGCTTCCCCCAGCGCAATGGATGCGTTGCGAGAAATTTCCTTAATTGGAATGGCCTCATGAATTGTGATGGTGACTTCGGGAGTGCCAGTCCCATATACATCAGATGATCCGTCCCAATAGTTAACGCGAACGGGGATGTTAAAGGTGTGACTCAGAAACGTTTTGTAAAAAGTTTTTTCAAGCATGTCTGGGGTCCTTTCCGGTTTCGGTGTCAATGACAGAGAAACAAAATTACCTAGCCATTATACGCCAATTACCCCCCTAAACGTAAGAGTGATGACTTAATGTAAGCGATTAACCTTTGCTTTTGATAAGAGTATTTCCAAATATAGGCGGACTCCGGGTCAGCATGGTATAATGAAAGTACAATTAACCAGCGGAGGTCTTCATTTTGAAAAAATGGGTATGGGTCGTGGCAACAATCGTGGTGGCACTGCTGATTGGTGGTTACGCATATTCGAATCATCATGCGACAGCCAAAGAATACCAAGCGGCAATGGCCAACGGGCGGACAGCCATTCAAAGTAAACACTACACGCAAGCGGAAAGTTACTTCCAAAACGCTTTAAAGCGGCGGTTGAATGATAAGACCGCGCAGACGTATTTGACACAGACACAACGGTACGTGGCCGCTGACAGTGCCATGGATGCCTTAAAGTTTGATAATGCTGAAAAGCACTATCAGGACGTTAAGGAGACGACTGGTGGGTCGAAGGTTTTAGTTACGCGGGCCAAAGCAGCGTACAAGAACGTTAAGGTGGTTCGCAATAACGCTAAGCAATTTAAGAAGATTTTGAGCAAGGCCCAGGGTGAGAACAAAGCCTTGAATTACGGGCAATCCAACACGACGTTGGATGAGTTATTTACAAATGCTAAGTTCAAGCAAAAGTATTACAAGGATATCTATGCTCAGGCATTGGCACTTCGTAAGGCCAACAATGCTGGTCAAACGAGTCAAGTGACGTCTGATGCTACGACGGCAACTTCTTCCAGCGATAAGAGCGGTAGCGACACGGCTACTAGTAGTTCCAGTGCTGGCTTGACGTCCGCCGAACAGGCAGCGGCCAATAATTACTCTGGAACCAATGAGTACACCGTGACGAAGAAGCAAAAGGAATTGAATGGCAAGGTCATTACGGACGGTCAAATCAGTAGCGCCCGGAAGACCATCAATGCAGCCGGCGGCCAAGCCGACGCCATGAGTGATCAGGACGTGCGGGTTGCCTTACAATCAGCCAGCAAGAAGGGCATGTCTTTAACTAAGTACGCCCAACAATATTTGAAATAGATTCAGCGATAGACGCCACATCAGTTAACGCAGTTTAGCTGGTGCGGGCGTCTATTTTTAGTCAAAACTTACCTTTTTGAACGAAACAGTCCCGGAACTTAACCCGATTGGTAAGTTAGCGAACAAATAGTTTCGGTGGGTGTATAATTAATTTGATTGGTGGATTAGTTATTTTAATGACTTAAACCCCACAGTGACGCTGGTTTCCCGGATATTCAACGTTTAAACCAGCAAAAAAGTTCACGAGTCATTATTTATAACAAATTGGTATGGTTGGCTTACTATAGACTTAGAATCAGAATCTACAAAGGGGGTGGGTAACACGGCCCCTGAAGAATAGCAGGTGAGCACCAATCTTGGGGGATGGGGCGACCTATAAACTGATTTGATTCCCGAATCACCAAAGCTATTTGGGGGAGCAGTGTTACCAGAAAATTATGATTATCAACAAACACATCATGCGTACAACCAATGAGAAACAGGTTTTGCAGCAGATCGTGAATGCTGGGCCAATTTCTCGTAGTCAAATTTCAAGAAATCTCTGTTTGAATAAGGTGACGGTCTCTGATATTTATAGTCAATTACTCAGTGAAGGGTTGATCCGTGAGGTTGGTCACGGCGTTAGCACCCGGAACGGTGGTAGAAAACCAGTTATGGCATTGCTAAACGTGGGGTATGGTTATGTCATTAGTATTAACATTTTGCGGTCACGTTTTTCAATGATTACGTGCCGGCTGGATGGTCGGTCTGAGAACTATCAGAGTGTGTCGACCCGCGACGTTGATCTGACGACTGTGCTAGACATGATCGACGAACGGATTGCGGCCACTATTGCGGCCAGCGAGACCAAATTATTAGGCATCTCGTTTGGACTGGACGGCGTCATTTACGAAAACCAGATTTTGGGTGCCTCACTGAAGGGCTTTAAGAACTTTGATTTAGCGAAATACTTCAGCGATAAGTTCCAGGTACCGGTCGTTTTGGAAAACCTGGCGAATGAATCCGCTATTTACGAGCGGGACTTCTCGGGTAAGGGTGTCTACAACAACCTGATTTCCGTGACGATTCGGGATCAGGTTTCCGCCGGTATCATTACCGAAGGTCACCTGTACCGTGGACATAACGGTGAGGCTGGCAATATCGGTTCCTGTCCATTAGCGGACCGTTATGAAGAAAAGACGTCAGATACCGTCAACCATTATGTGGCGGAGCGGCCAGTCTTACAGAAAATTATGGCGTACCAGAAGCTCGACCGGGTCGACGTTAACCGGATTCGGCGTGACTACCTGGGGCACCGGCCAGAGTTGTTGGCAATTCTCGACGAATTTGCCTACTACCTGGCGAAAGTCCTGGGCAACCTGTCTAATACCTTTGCCCCGGACGCCATCATTGTAAACGCACCAATCTTGGAACTCCTGCCTGAAATCATGGATAAGGTGCGGACTTACGTGGACGGCATGGCTATTATGCGTAAGGCACCGATGATTTTAACGAAGAACGCGAAGGAAGCCTCTCTGATGGGGGGAGCCTCCGCTATCATCCACAAGGCCTTGGCCTTAGACGACCTGCAACTGACATTTGGCAATCAGCGGTCGGCGGTTCTAGAAGAAGTTGAATCTTAAAATAAGAGAATGAGTGAAATACTCGCTTGAATGAGAAAATGGGAAGCTGGGTCCGGTGGGACTGAGCTTCTTTTTTTGCGTGGAAAGTTTGGTGGATGGGTTAAGGCTGCCTGGGGCTAGCTCACGCGTTGGGGTGTCTGACAAAAATACTAGGGAATCTGTCCCCTTAGGGTATAATAAGGGTATTAAAAGAACAGAGGGAGGACCACAAGTGAGTTTATGGCAACGCTTCGTTGAAAACGTTCGGCTCCGGCGATTTACGGTGCTGGTATTATTGATATTTGTCCTATGGTTGATTCGGTCGGAAATGAACATGATTCTACTGACGTTCATCTTTACTTTTCTGGTGTTGCAGCTGGTTAAAGCGATTCGTAAGGTCGTTAAACTGCCGTCTGCGCTGATTGTGACGGTGACCTACGTGTTGGTTATCGGTGGCCTGTACTGGGCGGTAACGACTTATTTGCCGCAAATTATAACGTCTTCGATGCATGGTATCGACAATTTGTATAAGTTCTACCAGAAACCGGGGAACGACAATAACGAGATCATTCGTTATGTGACCAGTTATATCAACAATACCAACTTCATGAGCCAGCTCCAGAGTGGGGCGAAGATCGTCTTGACCTACATTTCAACGATTGGGTCGTTCGGGGTCACACTATTCATGTCGATGATTCTGAGTTTCTTCTTCACCATTGAGAGCAAACAGATGACGGCGTTCTCTAAGCGCTTCTTGACGAGTACGTACGGCTGGTTCTTTGAAGATATCAATTTCTTTGCGACTAAGTTCGTGAACACGTTTGGAATCGTGCTGGAAGCGCAGTTCTTCATTGCACTGTGTAATACCGTGATTACGACGGTAATATTGGCGATTATGGGGATGCCCCAGTTGCCAACGTTGGCCATCATGATCTTTATCCTGAGTCTGATTCCAGTGGCCGGGGTCATCGTGTCCATCGTACCGTTGTCGATCCTGGGTTACTCAGTTGGTGGCTTCCGCTACGTGGTCTACATTTTGGTCATGATGGTGGTCGTTCACGCGTTAGAAGCTTACGTGTTGAATCCAAAATTCATGTCGAGTCGAACGGAACTCCCCATCTTCTACACCTTCGTGGTGCTGCTGGCTGGGGAACAACTCTTTGGCGTGTGGGGTCTGATTGTCGGGGTACCCATCTTTACGTTCTTCCTGGATATCCTCGGTGTCCGGCCGGTGCATGGGCTGCACCAAGCACCGCATGTCGATGTCAAAAAACTCAAGGAGTATCGGCGAAATCACAGTAACGACGAACGCTAGTCGTTGCTTGGGGTGGTCGCCTGCGGCCGCCAGGGATGGTGACGCTGCTGTGGGGACCGGAGCAAGCCTGAGGAGCGGTCTTGCTCCTCGACTTGAAACCTCGGGAGGTCACCGAGTTTCCAAGCTCGTCCCGTGGCCTAACCTCGGGAGTTCAACGAGGCAATGCCACCGTCACAGCCGGTCACCATCCCTGGCAACCTCCGGCTACGTTGGTGGTTCGTGGTGATACTGGTGTTATGCCGGTACTGTTACGACGGTGGGTTGGTCGTGGTCGTACTAGTGGCTTAACTTTTAGAAACTTAAATAACTTGAACGGCGTCGTCGCAAGATTACTAGGCGATGACGCCGTTTTTCTTAGCAGTTGTTAATTAATTTCAAGAAGAAAGCGGATACATGAAAATGCCGCGACAATTAGGCTGAAATTTGCCGGTAGATGGTGTAAAATAAGACGGATAATACAAGAAAAGAAAGAGGTCATAAGTGATGGCAAAATTAGTATTGATTCGCCACGGCCAAAGTGAATGGAACTTAGCTAATAAGTTCACTGGCTGGGTTGACGTTGATTTAAGCGAAAAGGGTGTCGAAGAAGCCAAGGCTGCTGGTCAAAAGATCAAGGAATCTGGCATGAAGTTCGACTACGCTTACACGTCAGTTCTGAAGCGGGCAATCAAGACGTTACACTACGTCTTGGAAGAATCTGACCAACTTTGGATTCCAGAAACCAAGACTTGGCGTTTGAACGAACGTCACTACGGTGCTTTACAAGGCCTGAACAAGAAGGAAACCGCTGAAAAGTACGGTGATGACCAAGTTCACATCTGGCGTCGTTCATACGATGTTTTGCCTCCACTTTTGGATGCAGATGCTGAAGGTTCAGCTGTTAAGGACCCACGTTACGCTAACTTGGACCCTAACATCGTACCCGGTGGTGAAAACTTGAAGGTTACCCTGGAACGCGTTATGCCTTTCTGGGAAGACCAAATCGCACCTAAGTTACTTGATGGCAAGAACGTGATCATCGCTGCCCACGGTAACTCATTACGTGCTTTAAGCAAGTACATCGAACGGATCTCCGACGATGACATCATGGACCTCGAAATGGCTACTGGTGAACCAGTTGTCTACGACTTCGATGACAAGTTAAACATGACTAGCAAGACGAAGATGGGCAAGTAGTCCTTCTGACTCGGAGCCGCCTCGCACATGGGGGGCGGCTTTTTCGTGGCCTGAAACTGGCTGGTAACGTTAATAATTAGCAGCATACTTATAAGAGAAAAGAGATTGGATTTTGGCTGATAAAGAAGTAACACAACTTGAAAAGATGAAAATCATTGGTTTGTTCCGTAAAGAGGGGTTCTCAGGGGACTACGAGAGTTTCCAACGCGTCAGCGGAACCGACCGGGAATTTTTCGTAGTTATGAGTAACGAACAGGGCATCAAGGCGTTGTTCCGGGCTAGCTTGATGTTGAATGCTGTGGAATTCCAGTATGTGTTGGATGATAAGCATGTGTTTGTGACGGAAGACGCGGACGCAAGCTAATCGGGAGTTAGAAGCGTTAGTCATTGCGGTATTATAGGGTACCAATACTAATATCGAGGAACAAAGTGAAAAATTACGACGTGACTAATCTGCCACGGCAAGTACAGTTAGTGATCAATCCGGTTAACTACTTTTTGATTGCTGCAAGCTGTCTACCTGATTTGAATAGAAGAGAGCAATCAATGGGACTAACTCCTCAACTGATTCGTTCGTAAGTGGTGTGATGAAAGGTCAATCCAGTGATGGGTTGGCCTTTTTTATTTGCAATGGCAATAGAAAAATCCGTAGCCAACTGGTCGCGGATTTTTTTGCGTAAGAATTTAAACTAAATTAGTTAGCGATGCTTGTCGCACTGAGGCTGCCAGGAATTCCGCTAGTAGTATTCAAAGTACCAAGCATTTTTTCGTGGTAGCATTTAAAACGACATATTGTGTCACCACCGTTTTGTATAATAAGACCTATGAATTAGCAATAACTACTAGTGGAAACATTGAGAGTTGTCTGGACAAAATGAATCTACAAAAGTTGTACCAAAGTGTGTCCAATTAAGAAAAAATAAAAGGAGAGATACATATTATGAAAAAAATCGTTAAGGCAAGTGCCTTGGCCGTACTGAGTTTGGCTCTAGTTGTTCCAGCTGAATCGACATCGGCTAGTGCCAAGAGCCGCGTGAAGGTCATTTCAACGACTAGCGTGGCTAAGCGAGCTTATCATGGAAAAAAAGGAAATATTTATACGAGTGCTAAACTGAGCAAGCGTCACTATGTGATGAAGCATTATAAGCACACGACCTGGTACATGACGAAGAAAGCTGTCATTAAGAACAAGGGTAAGAAGGGCACTCTGGCCTACATCAAGGCTGGTAACAAGTCTGGCTGGATCTACAAAAAGTATTTGACGGCTGGCAAGGCACCAGTGAACAAGGCTAAGGTTTTAGCAAATGATTCTATTTCGTTTAACCGGGCGATGATGTCGGCTAGTTCACAGCTCCAGGACGAAGCAACTGGAAGCTATGATGGATACAAAGATATGGGTGGTCGACTAACGTATGGGTATGTATACGGTAATGAAGTAGATGAAATTAAAATGGACAGAACAGCACTGTTAAAGGTTTATAAGCTGTTTAAGGGTCGGTTTAACAAATCTCAAAATGCAGATTTAGCTGCAATGGCTAGCCAAATAAAGAACTTACAAGTTACTGGGGATAACTGGCAACTGGCAACGACTAAAATGGCGACGTTTGGAGCAACGCTGGGAAGCTTAATTGAGAGTCTGGCTTAGCTAGAAGTAAACTTAAGGTGCTCAAAGAAGTCGCTTTAAACTCAGCCCGATTATTCCGGGCTAGCTTGAGGTTGAACGCCGTTGAGTTGTAGATGATAAGCATACGTTTGTGACGGAAGCTGCGGACGCTAGCTAAGATTGTTAGTGCCTCACTAATCAAAGTGTTGTTACCAAATAGCTGATTTAAATCAATAGAAACGGCATCACCACGTGCAATTTAAACATGTGGTGGTGCTTTTTTTTACAAGACGAATTTACAATTGAAGTGCAACATTAATTGAATAAAAAAACCCATAGCGGGTACAATTACTTAACGACCAAGAAAAGCAAAGGAGTACTCGCTATGAGCTATCACCATCTTACTATAAATGAACGAGAAAGTATTCTAGAGCTTTCGGCTAAAGGATTATCAATTCGTGGGATTGCCTTGAAGTTACGGCGTTCACCTAGTTCAATTTCGAGAGAATTAGGTCGTTTGAATGGGCACTATTCACCATCTGAGGCTCAAAAGGATTATCGAAAACGACGCCGAAATAGCCACAAACCCCGACTTCTTGATCAGCTACCTCAACTGTGTTCAAGAATTGCCTATTTAATCAGGGAACGCCAATGGTCCCCACAACAGATCGCCAATCGTCTGAAATTAGAGGGCCAAACGTTTGTTAGCTACAATACTATCTACCGCCACATTGAGCAACATAACCTCAACCAATCTTTTACTTCTCATGGAGATACTGGTATTCGGCGCAAGTTAAGACACCGAGGTCGCCAACGGCATCGTCCAGGTGACCGTAAACATCGTGAACCTAAGGTAGACTACATTTCCATCCATGAGCGACCTAAGTTCATTAATGAACGTCGTCGCATCGGGGATTGGGAACTCGACACAGTTCAAGGAAAAGTTGGTGAAGAAGTTCTAGTGACTGCCGTTGATCGTAAAACACGATATACCTTGATTACTAAGGCATTGCGTAAGAATTCTGAGTCAATAAACGAGGCTCTATTGGCCATGTTTAGCCGTGTTCCTAAAGAGTTTGTCCACTCAATTACGCCAGACCACGGAACTGAATTCTTACAACTAGCAGATATTCGCGATGAGTTACAAGTGACCATTTACTGGCCGGATCCATATTCGCCAGAACAACGTGGAACCAATGAAAATACCAATGGGTTAATTCGAGAATATTTTCCTAAAGGGAAAAGCCTCAACGGTCACAACCTAGAGGAAGTTTTGAAGTGCCAGAATCGGCTAAATCGACGACCTAAAAGAGTTTTAGACTATCGTACCCCGGAAGAAATTTTATTTGATAAAGTGTTGCGCTTGGTTTGACAATTCGTCCCTGAAATTGACTTGTAACGTTAATAATCAGCAGTTTCCTTATAGGAAGAAGGAAATTCAATCTTGGTAAATAAAGAAGTATCACAACTTGAAGAGATAAAAATTATTGGTTTATTTTTTTAAAATAGTTCTCTGGAGATTACGAGAGCTTCAAGCGCGTCAACGGTACCGATTGGAAATCCTTGGTAGTTATGAGTAACGAGTTGGGAAACAAGGCATTGTTCTGGGCTAGTTTGATGCTGAATGTAGTTGAATTCCGATATGTGTTCAATGAAAAGCATACGTTTGTGAGGGAAGAGGCAGACGATAGGTAGATGAATGTTCCTAAAACCGTGTGACGGATACATAAGTAAAATTACTGCTAGTTCTATAAGGGAAACTAGTGGTTTTTTTTGTTGTCTATCTCCTGTGTTATTTCAATATTCTGCTAAGTTAACATTACAGGTCAGAACATATATTTCCTATGTATTCTCTCTGCACATAAAAAGCATCAGTTATTGATTTGTTGGAATCAAGCTGGTAAAATGTTACCATACAATAACAGGTGGTGGGAATTAAAGTGCAGGATGATAAGCTAAAAACTGAGATAGCCAAACTACGTATTATAGCTGACTATGATGCGGGACGTCTAAAGCCTGCCTTCCATAAAAAAACAACAGATTATATCCGTTCGCAAGGTTTAACTTATCAACTTGTAATAAAAGAAGCGGTGTCACATCTGGACACTTGCAGGTACAGCCGTGGCCCTAGTCCCCACCATTGGAAAAAGGATACAGAAGTATATGAATTTTTAGAATACATAGATTCTCTAGATATGTACGTTAAATTTAGTGTTAATATTTCCAGTCCTGACGGTGGAACACAGTTAGAGTCGTATCACAAAGCTGAAAAAGATGCGGACGAAACATGGCAGAATAATAACTAATAGAAATGGGGGCCTTATTTTGAAATCTAAAATAATTGGAAAATCTAGCTTCCCGGGTATTGATGGTAAATACATTAAATACAATGTGTTGGAGTTAACTGAAATTGTTACTGTCTTTACAGAATCCTTTAAAAACACCCATTGTTATTGGGTTGAAGAGGGTGAGGACATCAATAACGAAGAAAATTATATGGAACCTATGGATGATCCTGACTTTAACTTAAAGTTAGATTATAAGATGTATCGAGAAAAATTTAATTTCTTAAATCCAAACGAAATAAAACATAATCGAGAGAAACTAGGTCTCACGTTGCGAGAGGTCTCTACTGTTTTAGCGATGAGCTACGCGACTCTGTCAAATATTGAAAATGGCCTGATATTACAATCATATAGTCAGGAACTTAAGTTAAGACAGATGGATAACGTGACACGTTTTTGTGATCTTGCAGAGACACACAAATCACTTATAGCTCAAAGGAAATCTGTAGATGTGGAGAAACTCTTTAGAAAATTGCGCAAAGATAAAAACGAAGAAATAGCCTCATTTGATGATGAAGTTAGCACTCTAGCTGTTGATAGCTCCTATACTGACGAGAATTCTAGCGAAGATTCAAACGATCTCATAATCAATATTTTTAACAATTCGTTTAGTGAAGGAGGGGGAAATTCTTGGAAAAAGCACGTGGTAAGGTCGAGTATATAAGATCAATTATAGATGAAGTTAAATTTAGGAGAGATAATTTTAAAGGTAATCAAATTATAGTTCGTGAGAGAAATAGTATAGGACAAAATAAGGAACAAAATACTTTGAGATTTTCTTTAAAATGTGAAATAAGTAGTAAGGGACAGGAGCAACCTTTCTTTGAAGTTGAAATTCATTCATTTTTCAAAGCAGATTTCATGTTTGGTCTGAGTTCTAAAGAAATTCAAGAAGCAATTTGGGATGACGAGGCTTTGAAAAACGGGATTGCTAATCCCACTGCTGACTGGCTTTTAAATGTCTTTTCTAATACCACCTCCTGGGGACTTGGGAGACCCATCTCACTAAATAGAAGTGACTTGACTAAAGGCCTTTTTATAAAATCTAGTAAAGCCAGTGATTAAAAGAAGATACAGATGCTAGCTAATCAAACGGTCCTAATGAAATTAGGGGAAATGCCTGCTATGTAATTGGTGTATCAACGAGTGGACAAGAAGTTGTCAGTTAATCTGTCGCGGGTAGAAATAGAGGCGGCGGTAGTGATTGCGGTACTGAATGATGCCGCTAGCCGAGGCGAGAGGTTAGATGAAAATTACTACATGAATAACCAGTCTCTCCAGAGGCAATTGGTGATCAATTCGTTTAATTGTCTATTATAACTGTGCAACTGAATAGGGAACTATTAAATACTGTCAGCCCTGCTCAAGTGGTTGGCAGTATTTTTTAAACCTTACAATTCATTGTGTAAATGCAAAATTGGCTGGTATGTTCTGGTAAAACTCTGGAATTATGCCAGCCAATTAATAAATTAGAAATTCAATGCGATTGTAGGTCCCTTCGTTTCCAATTTAAGGGATTTGGGTGTTTAAATAATTATGTGTAAATAGAAAAATAAGCAATTGAAAAGGGAAAGCCTCTCCCTTATGATAGTTAGCAACCACACTCACTTCATAGGACATAGGAGGCTTTCCCCATGACTCAGTTTAACAAAGAAATTATGGCAGCACTAGCACAAAAGCAAGATTTAGATGAAGTTTTTCGGCAACATTTGGAAACGGCCATCAATGATTTAATGCACGAGGAACTTTCGTCGTTCCTCGGTTATGAGCCTTATGATCGCCAAGGTTTTAACAGCGGCAATTCACGCAATGGGCATTATCTGCGGACCTTTAAGACTAAGTATGGAGAATTAAATTTGGAGATTCCACGCGATCGAAATGGTATTTTTAATACGAAAACTATCCCGAGCTATCAACGACAAACGGATGGCTTAGAGGCTACTGTTGTCCAGCTCTACGAAAAAGGGATTACCACTAGTGAGATTGCGGATTTGATTGAGAAAATGTATGGGGCTCATTACACATCACAAACGGTTTCGAACCTCACGAAGGTCGTTGACCAACAGGTCAACGCCTTCAAAACGCGTCCTCTAGCGAGCCGATACGCAGTCATTTATGTGGACGCAACATACTTACCACTTCGCCGGGACTCAGTGGCTAAAGAAGCCGTGCATATCGCCATTGGCATTCGACCAAATGGAATGAAAGAGGTCCTAGCATACCAAGTCGCTCCAACTGAATCCAGTACCGTTTGGGAAGAGCTTCTCGTGGACATCCAGCAGCGTGGTGTAAAGGAAGTCCTCTTATTCGTGGCCGATGGCTTAGTCGGCCTTACCAACACAATTGGTGACCACTTCCCTAAGGCTAAGCTCCAGCAGTGCCTGATCCACGTCAGTCGGAACATTGAAGCTCACGTTCGAACTAAGGACCGACAAGAGGTTCTTAACGACTTCAAACTGATCCATCAAGCAGCTACCATGGACGACGCAAAACAAGCCTTAGCTGACTTCATAGACAAGTGGCAAAAGACGTATCCAAAAGTAACGAACAAGCTAGAAGATAATCTTCATCTCTTGACCTGTTTCACGTTTCCAGCTGCGATACGCAGTAGCATCTACAGCACAAATCTCATTGAATCGTTCAACAAGAAGCTAAAACGACAGACAAAGAAGAAAGAACAATTTCCAAATGAACCAGCGCTAGAACGAGTTCTGGTCACAGTTATTCGTGACTACAACGGCCAAAATTTTGAGCGAACGCATCGAGGTTTTAAGCAAATTCAGGACACGTTAGAATCCATGTATTAGAAACTAGCTAATGGGAGAGGACTTCCATTTACACAAAAAATTTGACACTCCCAACGTTATCATCGCTGCCCACGGTAACTCATTACGTGCTTTAAGCAAGTACATCGAACGGATCTCCGACGATGACATCATGGACCTCGAAATGGCTACTGGTGAACCAGTTGTCTACGACTTCGATGACAAGTTAAACATGACTAGCAAGACGAAGATGGGCAAGTAGTCCTTCTGACTCGGAGCCGCCTCGCACATGGGGGGCGGCTTTTTCGTGGCCTGAAACTGGCTGGTAACGTTAATAATTAGCAGCATACTTATAAGAGAAAAGAGATTGGATTTTGGCTGATAAAGAAGTAATGCAACTTGAAAAGATGAAGATCATTGGTTTATTCCGTAAAGAAGGGCTTTCTGGAGATTACGAAAGTTTCCAACGGGTCAGCGGTACTGATCGGGAATTCTTCGTGGTCATGAGTAATGAGCAGGGCATCAAGGCATTGTTCCGAGCTAGCTTGATGTTGAACGCCGTGGAGTTCCAGTATGTGTTGGATGACAAGCATACGTTTGTGACGGAAGATGCAGACGCTAGCTAATCGGAACCTTTTAGACGACCTTAAGAAGCACATCTGCTATACCAAACTGGTGTACCAGCGAGTGAATAAGAAGTTGGCTGTTGATCTGTCATAGCTGGAGGTAGAAGCGTTAGTCATTGCGGTGCTAGAGGATACCAATACTAGTGTCGAGAAATTAGGCAAAAATTACTACGTGACTAACCTTCTATGGCGAGTGCAGTTAGCGATTAATTAGTTTAACTATTGTTTGATTACTGCAAGCTGTTTACTTGATTTGGATGGAAGAGAGCAATCAATGGGACTACCCCCTCAACTGTGGGTTAGTCCCATTGATCGTTTTTCTAAACTAAAGTTCAAAAGCTACATAATTGCTAGATTGCTTTGCTGGGCAAAAAGATAGGGTTGTCTCCTTCCTAAGAAATCTACTTGTAATTCTGTGACCGTTTGTCAATCAAGTTTTCTTCTGTACGACTATTTGTGGAAACCGGAGGAGCTGATAATGATGTTCTAAAAGTTGAATGTGCTACTGTTGTACCTCAATTGTAAATTTGTCGGTAACCAAAAAGACGGCCACTGGCCGCCTCTTTATCTATCATGAGTCATCTACAACTTACGCCGTCCAATGACTGACACACCTAATAGTGTTAATAGTAAGCTGCCGATGAGTGCTAGGAACCCTTGCGATTGACCATCGGTTTGTGGCAGTGTAGCATTAGTCCGGTGCTCACGATCTTGTGCTTGGTCAGCAACCTCTTGCCGATTAGCAAGCGCCTTAAACTTGTCCTCGCTGTCCATCGCTACACTCGCCTTGGCCGACTTGTCAGCCGGATTTCGTTCGTTAGTTTGTCCTGGGTGATCGACACCATCTGGGTTATTCGAATCGGTTGGAAGGGGTGTGGGCTGACCTGGGTTAGTCCCGGGCACTTGGTTACCACCAGGTTCGGGAGATTCATTACCGGGATCAGTCGTTTCGGGATCAACCGTTCCGGGGGTGTTCGTTGAGGCTTCGGTAACGTGATTCAAACTAATGAGGGGTGCTTGCTTCGCGGACAAATTAAAGGCATTATCAATTTTCTTCTCGCCACCGGCAAATTTACCTGAGACATCGCTTCCACGCTCAATAGCTTTATTGGGCGCAGGTGTTGTTAATGTTCCAAGCGTGTCTAATGCCCCCTTGGTCCAGCTTCCTGGGGATTCCAAGACCTCCTTATCAAAAGGTTTTAAGCTGGGTAACGTAGTCTCAACGGCGAGATTTGTCAGATCGTCTACCCCTAGTTGCGGTGACGCGGTGTAGAGAAAGTAAAAGGTCGTATTCGTTTGGGTATTATAATTCATACCGGTAAACATCGCCATAACCTCGCCCACCGGATCAAAGCTCGTGAAGGTGTACACGTCTTGTATATTATCAAGCCTGGGCTCGCCATGACCATCACGTCCTAACCCCGGAACGGCGAATGCCGTCAGATGGTAGACCGTACCATCTTTCTCATAGAAAGGCAGAACCATTCCTTGTAATAGTTCGGCTAGTTCGGCTTTTTTAGCCTCATTAACGGTCAAATACTTCGCACCGGTTGTGCTCGTCTCTTCTTCGGTGTCTGTGGAGTCGATATAAAAGGCGACAAAGTTGCTGCGCGTACTTTGAACATCAGATGTTAACTGCCAATCCTTGACGGACTTACCAAGAAAATTATCTAACCCCTGAGCATACCGGGTGTCTATATTAACGCTCGAGCCCCCTCGCTCAAACTCATCGTCCTCAGTGGCAGAGTAGGCACCGTTAGTCGATAGATAATCACCATCTTTCATCCTGGCGACAACCGTCGCATTATTCTCCTCAGTTGGCGCACTCTTAGCCAAGAAGTCTAAAAATTCCTGGTAAACTGTTTCAAAGCTGGTCCAGTTCTTGCCAAAATTCGAGTATTGTGTCGTGACGTCATCATTCGCCGGATAAGTGTAGGCATCATCGGTAATGCCATA
Source organism: Levilactobacillus yonginensis (assembly GCF_964065165.1). Taxonomy (NCBI): domain Bacteria; kingdom Bacillati; phylum Bacillota; class Bacilli; order Lactobacillales; family Lactobacillaceae; genus Levilactobacillus; species Levilactobacillus yonginensis. The sequence goes on from NZ_OZ061549.1 coordinate 2,126,278, forward strand.
GTCCGCATTAGCAGTCGTTAGAGTCGCAATCAATTTAGCATAGCTGGCGACCTGATCATCGCCGTTAATCGCCAATTGATAGTCCACTGCCTTGCTGGCTAAGTCGGTCCCAATCGTTTGGAAGCTATCCGTCAAGACCGTCCAAATATTCCCGTCATAAGCTGTTTTATAAATGTTTTTTAGCATAGCTTGGTCACTGTTAATTGCGAGTACGATTTGATTGATTTGATTAATTCGTTGTTGTAAGGCGGTTTGCGTTCCAATAACTGCCAATAACTTCGGCGTAGCGGCTAGTACAGCGCTATTTTCTTCAATTTTTTGGGACAAGTCTGTTTGTAGGACCGCTAGATCAGGGAGCACCCCATCAGTGGTCTTAACCGTAGTCCGCCCACTCTTATCCAATGCCGTTTGATAGGCTGTCAACGTGGCCTGATAATCAGCCTGACTATTTGTCATCGCTGAGAGGGCGGCTTGGACTGCTGCTTGCGTCTGCAACACCGTCGTTGCCAGCGCCTTAAAGTCTGATGCGATGGACTCACTACTTACCGGCTGAGTAACCGCCGTCTCATATGCCGTGTAAGCTTTCTGCCAGACGGCCAATTTAGTAGTTAAGTCGCCGAGGGCCTCATTAAAGTTTTTGATGACCAGATCCTCGCGTTTTGCCAAGTCATCGAAGACTGCTTTAGGCTCCTGCATGGTCGTTTCAGCGGCTGCTACCACCTGCGTTGCCGCATCAAATCGGTCTTTATTTGATGCCACACTGGGTAATTTCTTGGCAATTTTATCTTCCCAGTACGTGGTGTCTGCACCGGCCGCCTGGGTCAGCGCTAAGTTTTCCTTTAGTTGTTCTAGATTAGTCTGCGAATTGTCATAGTCCGTTTTCGCACTACTTTTTGCTGCAACTGCGGATAAATAAGACTTATAAGTGTTCAAGTAAGCCGAGATAATGTCGTTATTTTGGGGATCCTGAACGACGTCACTGTAGTCAGCTTGCACCCCCGCCATCAACGCAGCAGCTTTTTCTACCGCCTCTCGGGAGGTCTGAAGTTCTGTTTCACTGGCCATTGGGGACATGGTTAAACTGCCCAAAGTCTCATTGTATTTGTTCACCGCAGTCTGCCAATCGCTCACCGCATCCTGATAAACTTTGGCCTTAGCTTGAAAATCTTCGTATTTCGCAACCGCCTGTGAATAAGTCTCCAACACCTGAAGATCGGCCAGCTTCTGAGTAATCTTTGGATTCTTATCGGCGCTAATGACGGCCATGGCCTCTCCAGTCTTATCGTTATAGGCAACGACCGCGGTATTGTAAGCCGTGAGTGCTAAATCGTATGTCGCTTTCAGCTTAATGAGGTCCGTACTCGTCAATTCTGGATTCTCAAGGCCTTTATTTAACTGCGTGGCGGCTCCTGTTAGCGTCTCACTCGCCTGGTTAACCTGGTCTGACACGACATAGTTGGCCAAATTTGTTTGTACTGTTTGAACCTGGGCTGTCACGTCTTTCTGGAGATTGGCCGTCAATTTTTGATAATCAACCAAGTTGTCGCTGATGGTTTCGGCATCTGTCACCTGTTTGACGGCATTGGGTGAATCTTTGATTGTTTCATTAATTTTGGCTTGGTAAGCCGTAATTAAGGCCTGCGTCTGAGAATTGGTCTCGCCAAAGGCGCTCACATTACTCTGATACTCGGTGAGCGCTGCGCGGATAGTTTCTTGCCAATTAGCTTGTGCGGTTAAGTCCGTAGCGTTCAGCAGGCTCTGTAATTTAGCTAGACTGTCATTGACCGCCTGAGCTTTCACGTTCGCTGCATCGACCTGCTTTTGAGCATCGGTATAGGTATCCGCTAAACTAGCGGACGGAGTCGTGGCTGAATCTCCCGGCTCCTTGGAATCTGAGTCAACTGGCTCATTCTGGATGGCTAGCGAATCTCCCGCCGGGTTTTCATCAATATCATCAGCCTGCTCTACCGGGGGATTCTGTTCACTGGCGGCCGATGCTGTCACTGGCTGGCCGACACTCAGCCCGGTTAAGAGACCAATGGTGACGATTGATCCAATCACCCAGTTCTTGCCAACTTTATACATTTTACGATGTTCATGAGTAATTGACCTTCGATTAAAATACATGGCGCTTCCTCCTACAATGGTTGACTGACATTAGGAATATCAAATTGCCGTGCGTTATCTACTGATTAATTGAAGTATAACAATATTAAATGGGTAAAACAACGCTCTTATGGAAACGCTTTCTTTATTTCTAGCGGTCTACATTAAATTCGTTTCAAATTTAACGTTAAAGCAGTTACTTTTAAAAAGGGGAACCGTGAGAAAACGATTGGTTAATGATCGCCATTAATCTCGTCCACTAGGTTTGAAGTAGTCTGATCGGAGAACTTAGCAGGCACTCGTACCTACTGAACAGGCGCCCCAATTATTATTTTCTCGAACCTAGAGGTTGAAAGCACTGAAACACCCACTATGACTGATACAACCAGGATTGGGTGTTCGGATTTGGTCAGACATAGTAGGAAATTGCCGCCTTACCGTTCGCCAAATTTGGACCGGAACGGAAGGACGGGACAAGCCCAAAAGCGGTCTTCCTCCTAAGTGTGAATAGGTTGTGCGCCTTTACTTATAGGTTGCGTACAAGCAAGATGTGACGGCCATTTCGCAAATTGAGAGGGGAATTCGCGCAACTAGGGGTGTCGCAATGGGGGACGAATGGCCGTTACAACAGTGTTTAATGTGGTTGCGTTGTGGCTAGCCGGTTTATCTTGGAAATATGAAATGAGCCTCCAAGATTGGACAGAAAATCCAACCTTGAGGGCTCATTTCAATGACTAGCAAGAACCTCATTTAGTGATAATTTTTTATTGGTACATGGCTTTGATTTTATTAATCGCGGCTAAGTAGCCGGCTTGTAAGGATTCAGGTTCTAAAATTTGAACGTTAGTGCCGAGGGACAATAAGTATTGAATCATGTAGTTATATTCGTCTTGGTTGTAGCCACCGTACAAATAGTCTTGGCCATCGATGGTTTCCAGCTGCATATTTGCGTAGTGGTTACGTTGAACCATTTCCCGGCCACGGGGAGTCAGCTGACACCGGTACGCAATATTGTGATGGTGTTGGTCGTAGGCAGCTTGATGCTGCTTAAGGGCCTCATAACTGAATGGGGCTGGTTGGTAAGTGGGGCTGAGCGCGGTTACCGTATCGCAGCGAATGATTTTCCAGTCTTGCGTGGCTAGGTTGACGCCACTGACAAACCAAACGCCGTTGCGGAAAAGAAGGTCGAATAGCTGGAACTGTTGCGGTGCTGGCTGGTCTTTTAGCTGTAAGGCCACAACGGCCTCATCCAAAATGGCGGTTAACAGCGGTTGTAAAAGTTGGGGACCATCGAGGTTAGGAATCGCGTAATAGTTGACGACTTCCTGAAGTCGCGTCACTTTTTGTTGCTCGGCTAGTGGCAAAGTCGCCATGAGTTTTTGATAAATGGTGGTGTAGGATTTTTCGAAGGGCGTCGCTGATAGTAGGCTCAGTGCTTTGATGGCAAAGAAGAGGGCGTTGATCTCTTGAATATTTAATAACACGGGAACCCAGAGTTGGCGCTTAGTCAGTTTATAGCCACCGTAACGCCCGGGTTCAACGTAAAAGGTGAGTCCTAATTGTTCTAGGGATTGAATATCGCGTAAAGCGGTGCGCTTGGAAATCGCAAAGGTCGTCATTAAATCTTTAATGTGGAAACCATTCTTATAACTTAAGAAAATCAATTCTTGGTTTAAACGTTCAGAGCGTTCCATACGAAATTCCTTTCCAAATAATTTCTAATGGTGACGGTAATTGGCACCTTTGACGTTTAGTATAGATCTTGTTGCAAGATAAAAGAAATGAGGACTTACTGATGATGAAAACCTTATTGATTAATGCCCACCCTGATTTTCGGAACGCCGCTCACTACTCGATTCAACTGGCACAAGACTTCTTAGCTCAGTTTCGAACCGCATTTCCAGATGAGACGGTTGATGTTTTGAATCTGTATGATACTGAGATTCCACAGGCGACGACAGAAGAGCTGCTGGGTATCTGGGAAAAACAAAGCAACCACGTTAGTTTAAATGATACGGAACAACATGTTTACGAAGTTAATCAACGACTACTAGCTCAGTTCAAAGCGCATCACCGTATCGTAATCGCGACACCGTTGCACAATTTTAACGTGACGTCGAAGTTAAAAGATTATCTGGATAATATTTTAGTGGCGCGCGAAACGTTTCGGTATACGGAAGCTGGGTCAGTTGGCCTGATGACGGATAACTATCAAGTGATGTTGTTACAGGCGAGCGGCTCGGTCTATACACGGAATGATCGTTACACGTCGATGGAATTTTCCCGGATGTACCTGGAGAAGATGTTTACTGAAATTATGGGGTTTGATGATTTTTACGTGGCCCGAGTCCAAGGCACTCAGACTCATGGTATCGATATTAGTCAGGCGGTTAAGGAAGGCCATGCCGAATTAACGACAGCTTTTGCTAAGTTTTATCAAGAATAGTAATTGACGCTATGCAGGAAAGTTAACCACTATAGCTAGAAGCTAGCTGGGTACCAGCTTTGGGCAGAATTAATTACCGATTGACGCATGTTCTAGCGCCATAATCCAAAAGTAAAATCGGCTTTTTCAGAACTTATACAATTCTGAAAAAGCCGATTTTGAGTTATGTTCAGTCAAGTTTTGTTGGACATAGCTTAGCTCTAGTAGGCCGAGCAGTGACCATATTCTCTAGCGCTTAGGAGTCCCACAGAAGCCATCGCAGGCACACTTACGGTCAGAAATCATTGGGCAGTGGCAAATGCCATCGGCACTGGCACAGCCACAACCAGGTGCGCAGGTCATCCCGGCATGACAAAATGGATTGTCGTCAGTTTTAGTTTCATTCTTTTTAACATTTTCAGCCATTATTATCGTCTCCAATTCAGTGAGTTAGCAACTTTCCAGGTTATCAGTACTGATTAAGCTAAAGTTCTCGTCGAGTTTCTGGGTCAACTGGGCTCGTTCTTGCTCAGTTAACTGGGTGCGTTCGCTGCCAGCGGCGGGCTGCGTCAAGACCTGCTGGTATAACGCAGTTTTGGCGCTTGTCGGGGAATCGGTCTTGACCGCTACCGCGACATCTAGTCCGGCAGCAGTATCTACATATGCAGCACCGTTGTTGACAACGAAACCGGCCGCAAAATAGTCTTGATGGTTGATCAGAAAATATTCAGTCATGACAAGTCCCCTTTGAAAAACAAGATTTACTACATGGTTAAAGTATACTAGCTGTGATTAGTAAAGCAATAGGGCTGAGTTCTTTAAATAATGGTGAGTTAATGGACCTGAATGACAGTTTAAAATTTGAGACGTTTTTCAATGGGTCACAAATAGTTCAGAAGGAATTTCGCAGGAAATGTAAACATGTAATAATTAGTTCAGCAATTATAGTGGCACGATTTCTTTTGATAATTTTGAGTTTCAGCTTGGACTGAATATAATAAAAAGTTAGTGATAATCAAAGCGGTTTGTTAAAATGTTTAGGTGACCGACATGAGCGTTAAGGGCAGGTGATTGCATGAACTGGTACCGAAGAATCTCCGAACGCTATGGTCGGACGTACACGCAGACTACGGTGAACCGAGTGATCCCCATTACTGGACTGGTTCTGTTTATTGCTAGTCTGATTTTATTGGCGGTCACTAAGTTACATGATTGGGGTTTTGGTTTGTACGGAATGTCAATTCTAGCGTGGGCCGATTATATCTCAGTTAAATTGGCACAACACAGAGTGGGAATCATTGGCAGCTTTTTCATCGCCTTTGGATTGTTTGCGATTGTCCTGGGTGGGGTTGGGATGATTCTGCTCGCACTGGCTTTTGGTGATTGAGAGTGGGACCAAATGCGGTTAGTCACTGGGTATTAACATCGATAGACGAATAATCTTGATCGTAGATTGTTTGACAATCGGGATTAAGCGGAGTGGACCGTCTTTTGTCGTACATTTCGACTATTTAAGTTTCGGAACACAACGAGGGTTGTCTCAAACTCTTGGTGAATGGTATATCAGTTTAGTTAGAATAGCTTGGTTTTTATCTGGGGTGGGTCCTTGCACAAAGGTCCCACTCTTTTTTCATGCCATTGATTTTGAAATTAGCGTGCCGAAATTCAAGCATACTTGGAGGACCCAGTATTCACAGACACGCAGCTGAATCCGGTGATTTTTAAACAGTGGACGAGGCTTACGAAATCAACCAACGCGGCAATTGACGGGGAAACTAATTACTAATTTTGGGACTGTGGAAAGTTTGATAACTTAACCGTCATATACATTGCTCTGTATAAATGTTGGTAACACATAATATTATTTGTGATTAGCAATAAAATCAAAGTATGAACGCCTTGAATGTTAGTCCCGTCACACTTATAATGAGATTGCGATTAAAATAACCGCGAAAAGGTTGGTAGTCAAAACGGTTTTTGAATTTTACATTAGCAACACAGTTATTTAACTGTGAGACACTATTTTCTAGCCTATGTATAACTCGGCTAGTCTGATGACTAGATAATTAATTTTGACAAGTTACTTCTGAGCGGGTAAAACTCTGGATTATACATCACGAAGATTTACTGGCAGGCGTTGACTAAACTTTGCCGGTAAGATGAATCCACTAGATGCCGTGATTATAGGCAGGTTAACCAGTGAAAGGTAATTTTACTAACTGATTGTGACTGGTTGTGTCAGGTAGCAATCTTTTTTTGGTTGTTGATTGGGATATAGATGAAGTGGTACTGAACACATGAGGGTTCAATATCGTTAAAAGGAGAGGTCAAGCTTGAGACAAAAGGTTGCGAATCAAAATGCAAAAAAGAACTTTATTTTATACAAGGGACATACGGGCTGGAAGATTAAGACCCGTTTATTTGGGACACTGCTAGTTGGTCTTTCTGCAGTAGCCATCGCTGAAAGTACGGGAACGGTTGATGTGCATGCGGCAACGGGGGATGCACCAGTGACGGACACGTCTTCATCACCAGCGCCAGCAACGTCTGGGAGTGCGACTCTTGGTTCTAGCAAAACTGATGGAACGACACCAACACCTACGGCACCGGCGACTACGACGCCCACAGGTACGGCACCAACGAATGCAGCACCAGCAGCGGAATCATATTCTATAAATGCTGAGTCAGGGGATATTCCCGCCGGTGATCCAGCAGCAAGCGCAACTGCTGCTGCCACGACGTCTGCTAAGCAGTATCAAACCTTAACGCCAGACCAATCAATGACGGTTGGCAAGACGGATGGGTCCGGCGTAACACTATCTGGTAGCCAGGTTCAGGACCACTTTACGAATTGGGTCGAAAACCTTAACACATCTGGCGACAACTCCCCTAAAATTTCTGCAGCGAATACGTCGTCACAGGCGGCTGATGCTAAAGGCGTTTGGCAGTTGACAACCGGCCAGCCGCATACTTACATCTCGCCAGATATGCCTGATTTTCCAATGAAAGGTGTTAAAGGCCAGGAAGTTGCTCACGTCGCTTTTGAAAATGAAATTGATTTTAGCCATAATTTTACAATGGACGGTGCTTTAGGGATTGGGACGAAGACCTCAGGTGGAGCTGACGGTATCGGAATTGTTTTCGCACCTGGTGATCCAGAATATGCAACGACAGGTAAGAGCGGTGGTAATTTAGGCTTAGGTGGGTTGAATAATGCCTTTGCCTTCGTTTTCGATGATTTTCATAACAGTGGTAGCGACACGAGTGGCGTAACTGACCCTGGTACAGGGGCATACTTTGGCTGGCGGTCGACGAATGGCAGTGGGGTTATTCAAAATGTTAATGACTCGAATGATTGGAAAGCGGCTAGCACATTTGACTTAAGCAACCGGGCAACCAATCCGCTGATAGATTTCAATATGACTTATGACGCGAAGAGTAAGATATTAACCGTTATTATCCAGAACAAAACGTTCACCCGTGACCTCACTGGCATCGACACTTCCAAAGGTTATTCAATTTCAATTGCGGCTTCAACTGGAGACAATAAGAATGATTACTCCGCCAGAATCGACAGCTTTACCTACGCCCCAAAGACGGCGTCAGTGGATGTCAAAGTGGCTACTGCGTCTGGAGATGTAAGTACCACGACGCCAGTCACTGCAAACATTGGGGATACCATTTCTGTGTTCTCTACGAAGGAAGCAGCGGAGCGGGCAGTGGCCGCAGATCCAACCCTGGATCCTAGCCTGGTTACAGTAATCCCTGCAAGTACGACGAACAATGTTTACGTTGTTGATGGCGACCAAGCCACTGCCAGCAATGGGACGGTTCACGCCTCAAGTCTTGCTGATGCATCGTACTACAGCTACAAGGTGACTGGGGATGCTACCCAAGCTTTTAGTGTACCTGTTAGTCAGGCATTTAAAGCTAACGTCACACCTATTGATTCCGTGACCGGGGACCCAATTCCTGGCATAGATCCTATCCAAGTGACCACGGTTGCCGGAAAATCAGTTGTTATTCAGATTCCAGGTTATACGCCAGCAACTGTTACGTTAGCCGCACCTAAGGCTGGTGAAACAGTCGCCAATGATGCCGTACAAGTTAATACGGGAACACCTGTGGATGCTACGACGACCACAACAACTTCGGATACTGCTAACCCAATTAAACATTACTACACGGCCACTGGCACCACGGTTGACGGGAAAACGGTCAGCGTTTCTGCCAGTGCCGGCACCAACCAGTCCGTTGCTGATGCTCTGAATGGCCAACCTTTGGAAAATGATGGGGCTGCTGTTGCGAGTGGAGATAAGACGCAGATTACCACTGATGACTACTATTGGGCACCAGTCGGCAACGCTGCTGGGACGGATTCCACGGATTCCACAACGCCTCAGGATAGTAAGAGTATCTTGGTTCCAACTCAATCGACGCTAGACTACTGGATTAAAAAGGCAACTGATAATCAAACCGCAGCCGATACTGAAAAGGCTGCAGCGCAGGATATCTATGATAAATTTGTGGCTTCACCCAACATCACGGATGAGCAAAAGGCTGCCGCAAAGAGTTTACTGGATTCCGTGAACGCAGTCTACGATCAACTCTCAAAGACCAATTCAGATGCTAAGGCATCTTTGGAAGATGCAAAGAATTCAACGGATCCTGCAACCATTGTTACAGACAGTCAGGCTGGTTATGCTGGTATCAGTGGCATGGATACGTCACTCAGTGAATTCAAAAACGATGTAGATAACATGTCGACGACTAACGCTGCAACCCAAGCTAGTATGGTGAGCTTTAGTTCTTGGTCCCAGGACTACGGTACGCCATTAAAACATCCTGAAGCTGTCTTTGGTGACGGTTTTAGTACTACTCCGGTCTCTGATGACCAAGTAGCGGGCTTATTTGCCGATCCAGATAACTTCTATTACGTTGATGCACTTGATTCAGATACGTCGGTTACGCCAAAAGATGTGGGTACCTACTACTTCAAGTTAACGGAAAAAGGGCGGAGCTATATTAAGAGCTTAACGCCAGACAACCCGAATGCGGGGCTCTACGTTTCTGGGACGGTCACGATTAACCCCGTAGCTGCGGCACCAACTATTAACGCAGCTAGCGTTGTGTACGGTGCAGAGCCAAAGATCACGGGTAGCTTAGGATCGGATTTAGCAAATACAGACGATCCACTTACTCAGGATGATTTTGAAATTATTGATAATGCTACTAAAGAGGTTGTTTCGAGTAATCAGCTACAAGCTGGTGGTGACTACACGATTCAATACACCACTGATGCACAGAACAATTTGAAGAAAGACACGAATTATACTTTTGGTAATTTTGGCACGGCCACGTTAACCGTGACGCCACGAGACATCACCGTAACCGCACCAACACTTACGAAGACTTATGGTGATAAGGATCCTGAATTTGAGCTTACCGGTGTCTCAAGTGGTGAGCTAGTCAATAATGATCACCTCTCTGATTTGGGTGTGACGCTCAATCGGGATGCTGGTGAAAATGTTAAGGCTCAGCCATATACAATCAGTGCTGACCCTACGTCAAAGCTGAATAATAATTACACCATTACCGTTACACCAGGAAGCCTAACTATCGACAAGAAGTCAGTCACGGTGACAGCTAATGATGTTGCGACTACTTACAATGGTTCTGCGCCCGCAACCAATGGCTACAGTGTGCCCGATGATGCTTTGGTCCCAGGCGATACGTCTACTGCTCTGGGGGTTACGTTGAACCAGATTACTAAGACTGATGCTGGAACGTATCCGGATGCTGTTACAGGGACTGCAACTTCAGACAACTATGACGTTAAAGTTACCCCGGGCAAGTTGACGATTGCGCAAGCAACTAGTTCTGTGGACTTAGGTGCCGCTACCATGGTTTATGGCGATACATTCCCTACGTTCACGTCCACAGACAACGTGCCAGGAACCACTAGTACCATTACTCAAGCTGACTTTGAAATTATGGATACTACTGGTAATACAGTTGGCGCATCCAAAGTACAAGCTAATGGCAAGTACACGCTACAACTGTCCCAGACTGCCAAAAATCGACTGATTTCGGAAAATCCTAACTATGCTATTACGTTTGGGACGAGTACCCTGACTGTAAAACCACGGCCAGTTTCAGTGACAGCGAAAAATATTGATAAGACTTATGGCGATGCAGATCCTGACCTAGAGTTAACCGATACAAGTACTGACGCAAGCACTGGTTTAGTTACTGATGATGATCTCGGCGTAAAGCTTACTCGGGAGTCAGGCGAAAGTGTTGGCTCGTATGATATTACGATGGATTCGTCTTCAAAACTGAACCCGAATTACGCAGTCACCTTTACTCCAGGAACCTTTACGATTAAGCAAGCGGATGGCAACGTGGCTGTAACGGGGACCAGTGTGACTTATGGTGATTCATTACCAAGTCTGTCAGTCTCAGTTAATGGGCCAGATGCTAGTGAACAACTTGGTGCGGACAATTTCGAGTTTGTTGATACAACGACACACTCAGTGGTAACAGCTGATAAATTACCAGCTGGTAGCTACACAGTACAATTAACCAAAGCTGCTCAGGATACTTTGAGCAAGGCCAATGGCAACTTCACACTTACTTTTGGGACAGGTACATTGACCGTGAATAAGCGGCCAATTACGGTGAACATTAATGATGTCACTACTGATTACGACGGCTCGGCACATGGTGCGAATGGCTTTAGCATTGCAGCGGGTGATAAGTTAGTCGATGGCGAATCGAGTGATGAGCTCGGTGTTAAACTGGCCCCAATCTCTGAGACTGATATTGGGACGTACACAATTACCGGGACCGCCGACTCAGCAAACTATGCCGTTACCGTTAACAATGGGACATTGAAGATTTTGGGCAATGATAAGGATGCCAAAGGTAATGTGACAATTACTGAAAAAGATGCAGCTGGTAACGTGGTTCGGATTGATAAGCAGTGGGCTGATGGCAGCGAAACAATTTACAAGAATGACAATGGTAAGCTGACAGTAACGGATAAAAAGGGCGACAAAACGCTTGACCAGCAGACGTTTAACCCTGCTGGTGATCCGCTTACGCTGACTGACGACCCGAATACGAACACTATCGTTGCCCTTGATCCTACGACCAAACTGCCAGCGTTTGCGCATGAGACAACGGAAACAAATGAGGCTGGTGATACCACCACGACGACGGACGCTGAAGGCAACGTTGTTAAAGTCGTTAAGCAGTGGCCCGATGGTACCCAAACGACGTACACGTCTGATCCTTTGAATAATGGAGAGCAGACGGTTACGGAAGTGAAAGATGGCCAGACGGTTGACGAAAAGACATTTGCTACCGACCCTAAGACCGGGAAGCCTGAAACAACTGCAACTGTGTCGAATGGTGATGACATTCAAACCATCGTTAACGTAAGCGAACCAGGGGCAGTACCAACGTTTGAACATGATACGACGCAGACATCGAAAGATGATTCTGGAACCGTTACTGCTACAACGAAAGACGATGCTGGTAATGTCGTCAAGGTCGTTAAGACGTGGTCTGATGGTAGCAAAACGACGTACACGGATGTTAATGGTCAACGGACGGTAACTGAAGAAAACGGTGGCAATCAGATTGACGAGGCAACGCTCGGAGACAATGATACGGCAACGTTGAAGAGTGGTGATGGCGTTCAAACCATCGTTAACACTGGCAAATCAGGTTCAGCACCAACGTTTGAACATGATACGACCGTGACGACAAAAGATGATGCTGGAAACACTACTGCTACAACGAAAGACGCCGATGGTAAAGTTGTTAAAGTGGTTAAGCAGTGGACCGATGGTAGCCAAACGACGTACACGGATGAAAATGGTCAACAGACAGTAACTGAAGAAAAAGATGGTAAGCAGGTTGACCAAAAGAAGTTCGTTACCGATCCTACGACCGGAATCACTGATGCGACGGAAACGTTGAAGACTGGTGACGGTGTTCAAACCATCGTTAAAGCTGGTGAATCAGGTTCAGCACCAACGTTTGTGCATGAAACAACAAAGACGGATGGTGATACCACCACAACGACGGACGCTGAAGGCAACGTTGTTAAAGCAGTTAAGCAGTGGCCCGATGGTACCCAAACGACGTACACGTATGATCCTTTGAATGATGGAAAGCAGACGGTTACGGGTAGCAAAGATGGCCAGACGGTTGACGAAAAGACACCTGTTGCTGATTCTAAGCCTGGAACCACTGATTCAACGGCAACTGTGTCGAATGGTGATGACATTCAAACCATCGTTAACGTAAGTAAACCAGGCGCAGCACCAACGTTTGAACACGATACGACCCAGACGACGAAAGATGATTCTGGTAATGTTGTTGCTACAACGAAGGACGATGCTGGTAATGTCGTCAAAGTCGTTAAGCAGTGGCCAGGCGATAGCCAAACGACGTACACGTATAATCCAGGCACTAATGTCCAGACAGTAACTGAAGAAAAAGATGGTAAGCAGGTTGACCAAGCGACACTCGTTGCCGATCCTACGACCAAAATCACTGATAAGACAACGTTGAAGAGTGGTGATGCTGCTCAAACCATTGTTAACCCTGTCGAACCAGGTCAGATGCCAACGTTTGAACACGATACGACGGACACGGTGACTGATAATGATATCACTACTGCTACAACGAAGGACGATGCTGGTAATACTGTCAAAGTCGTTAAGAATTGGCCCGATGGTACCCAAACCACGTACAAGCTTGATCCATCCACAGGAAAAGGTGATGTGAGTGAACAAAAGAACGGGAAAACGATCGTCGACTCACAGGAGATTCCCGCTGATTCTCATAAGGTAACTATTACTGATGATGATAAGACGAGCACTATCGTTACCTATGATCCTACGACCAAACTGGCAACGTTTGAACATGACACGACGGATACAACGACAGATGATTCTGGAATCGTTACTACTGTGACAAAGGACGATGCTGGCAACGTCATCAAGGTCGTTAAGACGTGGCCAAAGGATAATAGTACAACGACGTACACGTATGATCCAACCAGTAGTAAAGCGACGATAACTGAGGAAAACAACGGGAGTCTGACCGATCGGCAGGAAAATGTCTCTGTTCCTTCGAAGTCCACACTGAAGAGTGGCGATGGCGTTGAAACCATCGTTAACACCGGGCAACCAGGCGAGATGCCAACGTTTGAGCATGATACGACGGTGACCGTGACTGATAAACTTGGCAACGTTACTGCCACGACGAAAAATGTTGCTGGTGATATCGTCAAAGTAGACCAGAAGTGGAAAGATGGTAGCGAGACAATCTACACCAATGACAATGGCAAACAGCTGGTAAGTGAGCTGAGAAACGGGAAGTCTGTTGCTCAGAAGCCACTTGAGCAGCAACCTGTTGATCCCGACAATCCCGATGCCACTAAACTTTCGGAAGTGACACTGCCAGATGGTGCCGGTGGTACAGTAACTGTCAAACTTGATCAACCCGATGCAGCGCCAACGTTTACGCATGCGCCAGCAGTCTTCAGTGCGGGCGTTAATGCACCAGCTAAGGACGCCGATAAGGTCGTGAAGATTACCAAGAAGTGGTCTGATGGGCTTAAGGTAGTTTATACGTATGATCCAGTAAGCGGCCAACGGATTATTAGTGAACTGAAGAATGGTAAACTCATTGAGCAACGCGCGATTGAACCGGGTGCTGTACAGGCAGCTCTGCCTGACGGTAAGGGTGGTTCGACCATCGTTAAGTTTGATAAGACTGGCACGGTTCCAACCTTCACGCGTCAACTTGCTGCTAAAGTAGCTGGTCGCAAGGTAACTTCGCGGAAGAAAGCAGTGAAGAAAGTCACTGCGAACAAGGGTCAGAACCTGCGTAAGCAATCGGCTGCTGTGAAGCCACTGGTTCAAAGTGAAACGAGTCATCGTTACGTCAATGAAGCATTGGCCGGTGATACTGTTGCAACTGGACATACTCAGTCTCAACAGCTGACAAAGCAACAACTGGCAAATCAACAGCAAACAGAGTTGCCACAAACGGGTCAGAAGAATGAGAGTTTCTTGGCCCAATTAGGCGCAATCTTATTGGCACTGTTGATCACACCATTTGTTCGTCGGCGCTCACATTAACCTAATCGACTAGAACTATTAAAAAGAGCATAGATCCACTAAAAGCCGTCTCGATGCCAGAGACGGTTTTTTTTAGTATTCGTGGATAATGATTGATTTTTTGTTGAACTGTCCCGTAATTGGGGCTGACTGTAGGGAACGGAGACGTCGGCCAAAAAGAATGAGCAATTTTTAGCCCAGACTTGACTGTAACGTTACAGGATAGTTTAGAATGATAGGTAACATGAACGGAACTAAAGGCAAAGGTGGGCAAGTATGACAACGAGTGAAAAACAACGTGAACATATTAGTGTACGTGGTGGCAACGTCCATAATTTAAAAAATATTGACGTGGACGTTCCGTTGAATCAGTTTGTGGCAATTTCAGGTCCCTCGGGCTCTGGAAAAAGTTCGTTGGCCATGGGAATTTTATATGCGGAAGGGTCGCGGCGGTACTTAGAGGCGCTGTCTACCTATACCAGACGGCGAATCGGGCAAAGCAAGCGGTCACAGGTCCAGGAAGTTCGGCACATTCCATCCGCGATCGCTCTACGGCAACGACCGGGAGTCCCTTCCGAACGCTCAACGGTGGGATCGATGAGTGAGCTGTTCAACGTCGTGCGCCTCATCTTCTCGCGCCTCGGCTCGATGGTGTGTCCCAACGGCCATCGGATTGCGCCTAGTTTGAAAGTTGCCCAGGCCATGGATCTACCGGGTGGCGCAGACAGCAAGATGGGAATTGTGACCTGTCCGGAGTGTGGGGTCGAATTCATGGCGCGATCTGCCGAAGACTTTGCCTTCAACTCCGGCGGTTCCTGCCCAGAATGTCACGGGACGGGGACGGTTCAGACCTTAGACGAGGATAAACTGATCGGTGATGAGAACCTCAGTCTGGCCGAAGGGGTCGTGGCTTCATGGCATCTACCCGGCCGAAACTTTATGCCGACGGTGGCGGAAACGCTGGGTGTACGCATCGACGTGCCCTACAAGGACCTCACCGACCGGGAGAAGGATATTGTCCTCAACGGTGCCAAGAAGCAGTATCCCGTGGACTTTCGGACCTCGACCGGTCGGGTCTTCCATACCGACAACACGCTGTATGAGAACGCTCACGAAGCGGTCTACGATTCCCTGAAGACGGTGAAGAGTGAGCGAGCCATCAAGAAGGTCAATGAATTTTTCCACTTCTCTGTGTGCCCGACCTGTCACGGAACCCGTTTGAATCCAGAACTCTTGACGCAATTAGTTGGGGGTAAAAATATTGCAGAAGTTTCTGACCTGACCCTGGGATCGTTAGCCGGGTGGCAAGCTGCAGCGCAAAGTGAGTTACCTACTGAGATGAAGGCCATGGCTGACGTACTCTTCAAAAATCTGACGGATACATTGCGGCCCTTGCTGGAGCTGGGGCTAGATTACCTGACCTTATCGCGGAATGGAAACACGTTGTCGACCGGAGAACTTCAACGGCTTCAACTAGCCAAGACCATTCGGACGGAGACGACGGGCGTCCTGTACGTGCTGGATGAACCCTCCATTGGGTTACATCCCGATAACGTTAAGGGACTCATTCGGATCTTTCGGGAATTGATTGCCCAGGGAAATTCTTTGGTGGTGGTCGATCATGAAGTGGACATCATTGCGGCAGCTGACTGGGTGATTGAGATTGGCCCTGGGTCAGGGGATGCCGGCGGTCAAATCATTGCCGAAGGAACGCCCCAAGACCTAGTGGGGAATTCTCAGTCACTGATTGGGCCTTACATTTCGGGACAAGCCCAAATTATGCATGACAAGGTACCCGCTAGTCGGAAGGCCAGCGAGCTCACCACGCAGTTTGAGGTGCAGAATTACTTTAATCTACACGATGTAGCCGTGGCCATTCCGGGCAACGAGATTACTGCTATCACCGGGTTCTCTGGTGCCGGTAAGACGAGTTTGATTTTGGACAGCTTAGTCCCAGCCATTCAGGCGGCAAACAGCAAGGCTGCTCTGCCTAAGCAGGTAACGACCTTGAAGACTCATTTGAAGGACGTGGTGTCCGTGGATGCCAAGCCGATTGGGAAGAATGCCCGTTCGACGGTGGCCACCTATACCACCATCATGGATAATTTGCGACGAATGTTTGCCAATTTACCAGAAGCCAAGGCCAAGAAGTTTGGCCTCGCTTACTTCTCGTACAATAACAAGCAGGGGGCCTGTGAACAGTGTGGCGGACTGGGTACCATTACCCTGGATATTCAATACTTGCCAGACATGGAAGAGGTCTGCCCTTACTGCCACGGCGCCCGGTACAAGGATGAGATTCAACAGATTCGGTGGCACGGTTACAGTATTGTCGACCTGTTGAACTTATCAGTCCGTGAGGCGTTAGCCATCTTTGAAACGGTGCCTAAGATTGAGAAGCAGCTTCAGTTGCTGGATGAAATGGGGCTGGGCTACCTGCACTTAGGTGAAAGCACGCCGAGTCTGTCCGGTGGGGAGGCCCAACGGCTAAAGCTCATGAGTCATTTGAACAAACGCCAAAGTAAGACGCTATTTATCTTTGACGAACCGTCCGTCGGTCTACATCCCCAAGACGTGCAAACGCTACTGGGTGTGATCAACAGCCTGAAGGCCAAGGGAGCTACGATTATCATCATCACGCATGACCTTGACCTGATGACCAACGCCGATTACCTGATTGATCTCGGCCCCAAGGGTGGGCAAGCTGGTGGCCGATTGATGGCTAGCGGTGAGCCACAACAGTTGATCAAGACGGACAAGAGTCTGACGCTGGATTATTTGAAGGCCCATTTTGAAAAATTCCATTTAGTTGATTAAATCTATGTAGACTAAAAGCCGTCCCGATTTGAGGGACGGCTTTTTGTGTACGCTGGCTATTTAGCCGCACTCCGGCGGACAGGGATGTAGCCTGCTGTGGGGACGCTTCAGACTGGCAGAACACCAGTTGACTGTTGGCATCACTTTTTTCAAATAGGTAGTCATATCAGATAACGATAAGTAGTATGCTTATTTGAATTTTTAATCCGCTAACCCGACAAACGACAAACTGTGACACCCAAGCTTGCTATACTGAAGCGTAGTTAGTTACATAAATAGTCATTAACCGCATCAATGAATGCTGGTTAATGAAGTTGATTTTGAGGAGGAAAAAATACCATGCGAGTAAATAGACTTTTTAGTGCGTTGATGGTGGCTACGACGATTGGTGCCACGGCAATCGTTGCTGTGCCTACCCAGGCGCAAGCCAAGTCAACGAGCAGTTTGAAAACGTTCCCTAAGGCTATGCGGGGAACTTGGTACCACTATGAGGAGAACAATGGCTACTACTACAAGTCGATGAAAATTTCGTCGAAGAAGATGACGGTTAAAAACTTCCTTAATCCTTTTTACCAAAAACAGGCGAAGTGGACGGGGACTATCCATCCACTTAAGAGTCAGCGGTCGTTTATTGAGGGGTCGAATTCTAAGAAGGCGCACTGGACTAGTGCCAGGAGCGTAAAGGGTGGTTATACTACGGTGTTGGCTTACGGTATTGGTGCGACGAATGGTGGTGGGACTTATAAAGTCATCCACAAGACCTACAAGGGCAAGTCCGTCAAGGTGCTCTACAGTAAGCAGTTTATGACAATTCAAGGGACCAAAAAGGTAACGGATCACTTTTACAAGACTAAGGCACAGGCCAAGTACTTTAATCCAGTTGGTGCGCTACATAAGTAATTCGTTCATGAAATTAGGAGGAAAAGAACAATGAAATTAACCAAGATGATGGGGGTACTCTTAGCGTCAGTTGGGTTTGGCGCTGCCCTGGTCGTTGCCAATCCAACGACGGATGCGCAAGCCAGTACCAAGATGAGCTTAGCCAGTTACCCACAAAAGTTTCAGGGCACCTGGTACTATTACCAAAACGGTCACTATGATCAGTACAAAATTGGGTCCCAGCAGACGTCCGACCGCAGCTTTTATAATAAAAAATGGCATTCTGGTAGCTCGGTCGTGAAAGTTACTGCTTTAAACAAAGATATGAATAACATTAAAAAGGGTAAATACAATGGTCTTTTATTTATGAGCAAGGGCTGGTTGGTTGATCAGCAGTGGCAACAACACCACAAGGACTCCGCCTTTGGTACGGTAGGTACCGAGTCCTACAAGATTGTTAAGCGTCACTATAAGGGCAAGCAGATTAAGTCGCTGTACATATACACCATGTGGAACATGGGGGATGGCGAAGCTCACCTGCAACACTACTACAGTACCAAGGGCCAAGCGAAGGCCTTTAATCCAACGGGAGCAGTTGAAGACTTTACCAACTAATTAAGTCGAAGAACTGCTAGGTTTAGCTGAAAGTTTTGCGTACAAAAAAGCCACAGTCGGTGATCTTCCAAGGCTGTGGTCATCAAGAATAGTGATATTTGTTAATTGGGGTTTGGGACAAAAGTCTCAAACCTTTTTTGTGTTCCAACCAGATATAGTCGCAAGCTTAAATTACAAAAACCAGTCGCGCAATCGGTCCGCCACGACCTGCTGGAATTTACCAGATTGGTCGGGGGTAATCGAATCGATTTCGTCGTAAAGGTTGTGGTTGATTTTCGTCAGGATGGTGGTGAGTTGGTCGAGTTCCGTATCCGTCAGTGAATCCAGATAGGCCGGCACCTGCGCCGTTTCGGTGGCTGCCGTTTCTCGGCCCAAATCAGTCAGGCGAATGATGGTCTTGCGCCGATCAGTCGTTGACTTCTCCTTGGTGACGAGCTGTTTTTTTACCAGTTTGTTAACAAACTCCGCTGTGGACTGCACCGTTAGATTTAGGCGGGTGGCAAGTTCCTTTTGTGAGAGGCCATCGGCTTGAGCGAGCGTTAGGAGAATCTTGCCCTGTCCCTGAAACCGCAGGGGGCGCTTATCCTGTTCCGCGTGGTAGCGGCGGGCCACTTCGTCGGCGGTGTGGCTGACCATACCAAATTCAATCAGTTTTCCAGCCGCGTTTTTTTGTTTATTTATATTAGGCATGTCATCGCCCTCCTACGGCTATTATACCCGACAATGGCTAGCAGGGGCATTCAATATTTGAGAGAAACTGTTGACAAATTCATCAGGGGGCCTTATTATAATTTTAGTCAGGGGGACCTGATTAAAATGTGAAAGCTAAGAGGGGACCAATATGTCAGCAAAGAATGCAATTGAAGTCAGCCACCTGACCAAGCGGTTTGGGCAGAAGACGGTGGTCGATGATATCTCGTTTAACGTGCGTCAAGGAGAAGTCTTTGGCCTACTCGGGCCTAACGGTGCGGGGAAGACCACGACCTTGCGGATGATGACCACGTTACTCAAGGCCGATGCAGGTCGGGTAACGATCTTTGGTCACGACACGGTGAAGGAAGGCCGGCTGGCGCGGTCCATGTTCGGTCTCACCGGCCAATATGCTTCAGTTGATGAAGATATTTCGGCACGGGAGAACCTGATGATTTTCGCCCGACTAAATGGTCTTTCACGCGCGGCCGCTAAGCAACGTACGACTGAACTGCTAACGGAATTTTCACTGGAAGAGTCGGCGGATAAGACGCTGAAAAACTTTTCTGGTGGGATGCGTCGGCGGCTAGACCTGGCCGTTAGCTTGATTACCCGGCCGACCCTGATTTTCTTAGATGAACCAACGACGGGGCTGGATCCCCGTACCAGAACGCAAATGTGGGCGACGATTCGGCAACTCGTGAAGCAAGGTTCAACCATCGTGTTGACGACGCAATATTTAGAGGAGGCCGACCAGCTGGCGGATAATCTCGCCATCATTGACCATGGTAAGCTCGTGAAGATGGGGACGCCGGCCGAACTCAAGGAACAGATTGGCGGTGCGAGATTGGCTTTCACCGTCAGTCAGGAAACGCAGGTTCAACCGGCCGTTCAGCTGCTGACCGGGCAAGTGGCTGGTGCCATTCAACAAACGGGTCAACAACTGAGTGTGCCCCTAAAACAAATTACTCAGTTGCCACCGATTCTGGTGGCACTCAAGCAAGCACAAATCATGATTAGTCACTTGTCAGTGAAGGAACCTTCGCTAGACGATGTTTTCATGAATCTAACCGTTGGAAAGAACTAAGGAAGAGGGATGCAAGATGGATGTACAAACGCACAGCGGCAATGTTGTGATGAACACGGCTACGATGGCGTACCGCAATTTATTGAAGACGATTCACAATCCGGATAGCTTTATGGATGTGGTTATTCAGCCGGTGATGTTCATGTTAATGTTTGGCTATCTGTTTGGTGGGGCAATTGCCGGGGGTGTCCGTGCCTACCTCCCCACCATCGTGCCAGGAATTTTGATGCAAACGATGTTGTCAGCCGGGACCGGTTCTGGGTCCCAAATCAGAGAGGATCTCGACTCCGGGGTCTTCGACCGGTTTAAGTCGTTGCCGATGGCTCACATTGCACCGTTAGCGGGACAACTATTTGCCGACAGTCTGCGTCTATTGCTGGCGACCATCACGTCACTGACCACCGGCTACCTGATGGGCTGGCGGCCGGCTGTCGGTTTCAAGTGGGTTGTGGTAATTGGGCTACTGGCGATTTTCACGGGTTGGGCGTTGTCCTGGATATTTGCCTTATTGGGTTTGTTAGCCAAGAGTGCTGCATCCGTTCAAAGTCTGTCGCTGATGACGATGCTGGTCCTGTCGTTCATGTCAAACGCGTTCGTCCCATTGCACTCGTTGACCAAGCCATTGCGGTTCATCGCCAACCTGAATCCAGTCACCTATGTGATTACAGCCATTCGGCAAATTTTGGCGACGGGTGGTTGGACACACGAGGCCTTGTTGGTCGTTGCCTTTGATGTCATCGTCGTGGCAATCTTTGCGCCACTGGCTGTTTGGGCTTACGATCGGAATTAATCAGGGAGTTATGGTAGAGAGCGTTCAGTAAAAGTGACACGTGGGATTAAGAAAAGACTAGGTCGGGGGTTGAAAAGCCCGGCCTTTTTTGCGTTCCTAAGTTGATAAACCGGTTAAAGAATAGTCGACTGACTAAGAATAAACAGAATATTGTCAGAGCTGAATAGCGTATACAGTGAAACGGCCACTAAGTGTATAAAGTTCCTGTTACATATAATACAATGCGTGATACTTAGTGATGGTGAAGTGTAAATACCTTGAATGTTTATAACCCTGATACTATACTGTGGTTGCTCTAAAGGCTGATTATTCAAGCTTTAGAGCAACTAATTTTCAAACTGTATGGCTGGCAATTACTGTCTGATGCTATCAGATGGGAATCAATTACGTTAGCCGCACGGGGAGCTAGACTGTTAATTTAAGGAGATTTATACATTTGAACGTTGCTCAAATTTTGATGGGAATTCTGGTGAATCGGGAAAATTGAGCTGATTTTTGGAAAATCTCATCAAAAAATTAGCGTACAGATAGTGTCACCAATTAACAGTGAGAATCGTAGTTTTAATGGCAGCTTTTTTCGCTGCGCAGGTTTAATCGCTGATGTAACAGCAATTGGGGGCCAATAATCAATCGGTCAATTGCTTGGCAGTTAACTGCCAGACAGTGCTCTTTAAAAATAATTTGCTGAGCAGATTACCTTTGCAGCGGCTTTTCTACCGTCTATGGGCCAAAGTACCACATAGGGTGAAAAAATTAACTTACATATTTGACGGCGATGTGATGATTGTCGCTAACGTTAATAACCGTTGCAATAACGGTTAAATATCATTTAAAAATGCGGGTTACGCGGTGATTTAGTTGGTCAAGAGAAGCCAATACTGCGTGACTTAAAGGGAGATCTGGATCATGAAACAGAAGACTGAAAATCAAACTATTAAAAATCCAATTGTTTTATATAAAGGGCATACGGGCTGGAAGGTTAAGACCCGGATCTTTGGGACGCTGTTAGTGAGTCTATCCGCGGTTGCTATTGCTGAAAGCACGACTAGTGTTGACGTTCATGCGGCAGCGGCGACCTCAACGACGGCCGTTCAACCAGCTGCGGCTGCTAGTATGCCAGCAACACCTACCAGTGGCGGCCCAGCACCGGCTAAAGTTGCAAGTAACTCAGCAACCTCAGTGGTTGAGTCGGATTCAGTAACGGCCCCTCAAGCTGATGCGGCAGCGCCAACCGCAAACCCGACCAGTGACTCCGGCGATTATCCAGTTCTTGTCCAAGACAAAGATGTCAACGTCGGTGCGGATACATCTCAGGTTAGTTTACCAGCTGATCAGATTGCCAGTCACTTTACGGCAACTGTTGAAAATCGGGATAATAACGATGATGATGGCGACCCGACGGATAATAAAAAGACCAAGCCAATTGGGAAGGATGGCAGTGTGTCGCTGACCACGTTGGGTAAACACGACTACTACAATTCTTCTACTAGCACCACGCCAGTTGCGGGACATCAGGTGGCCCATGTGTCGTTTGAACATGAAATTGACTTCAGTCATAACTTTTCCATGTCTGGTGCCTTAGGAGTTGGGAGTCAACCGTATAGTGGGGCCGATAGTGTTGGGTTTATTTTTGCCCCCGGTGATCCAGCCAAGGCTACTGAGGGTGGTGCTGGTGGTCGGTTGGGGATTGCTGGTTTGCAAAACGCCTTTGGTTTCGTTTTTGATGAATACGATAACCGTTCACAGTACAATGACCCGACCAGTAGCCCCTATGTTGGCTGGCGTTACACCAATTCGAGTGGGACGTTGCAGGCGGCTGACAGATCAGATTGGGTATTGGCCAGCAAATTAACTTTAAAGCGGACCTCAACACCGGATAATGCGTTTACGATGAACTATGATGCCGGGACACAAACGTTAACGGTTATCTTAAATGGTCAAACCTTCACCCGGAAAATTGACGACGTCACCACGGGATATTCTCTGTCTGTGGCGGCTTCAACCGGTGGGAGCTTGAATGACTATTCCGCTAAAATTGATAAATTCAGCTATACGCCAAAGACGATTCCACTGGCCGTAAAGCTGGTGGATGCTGCGCAAGGTGAGTCTGGTGCACTGTTAAATAATACGAGTGTCAATGCGGTTGCGAACATTGGGGATACTATTTCTATTTTTTCCACGCAGGATGCGGCTAAACGGGCGGTGGCAGCGGACAAAAACCTGAATCCAGCGCTGATTGCCGTGATTCCATCAGACTCAGCGGGCAACGTTTACGTCATTGATGGTAGTCAGGTCGTGGGTGGCAACAACGGAACGGCTCATACGATTGCGGATGCTAGCGGTCAGGACGTCGCTGACGGAACTTATTACAGTTATACCGTTCAGGATGGTGACGGTCAACAGATGACCGTACCAGTTAGACTGGCGTTCCAGGCCAAAGTCACGCCGATTGATGCGACGACCAAGCAGCCCATTGCGGGACTAGAACCGGTGACGGTAACGGCGGTGGCTGGCGAACCAGTTTTAGTTTCAATTCCGGGTTATACGCCTACGCAAGTGGTCTTAGCGGCGCCAACGGATGGCAAGACAATTGCGGAGGATGTTTTGCCAATTGATTCCGCGACGACTGGGACTAGTACCACAACGACGTCCAAGGAAGCGAACCCAATCGGCCACTACTATACGGGAACTGGGACTACCGTTGATGGGAAAACAGTGAACGTGATTGCAACGGTCGGGACGGGTCAGTCCGTGACGGATGCCCTTAACCAAAAACCGCTACTGAATGGTGATCAGCCAGTGGCCAGTGGTGGTCAATCAACCATCAGCAGTACCGATTACTACTGGTCCGACGTGGGTGACGCCAGTGCAACTGATTCTACGGATGCGAGTCAGGCCCAGGACAGTGGTAGCCTGCTGTTACCAACGACGTCTACACTGCAGTATTGGGATCAACAAGCCATCACAAACCAAACAACGGCCGATAACTATCGGTCGGAGGCCCAAGCTATGTATGACCAATTTATTGGATTGTCCGGTTTAACGCAGGCTCAAAAGGATGCTGCGGATAAATTATTACAATCGATCATTGCAATCTACACGCAGGCTTCGGCCACCAACGCTCAGGCGGAGAAGGCCTTTGAGGGTGCTGAAACGGAGACAGTTCCGGCCACCATTTATCAGGATGGTCAAACCGGGTATGCGTCCTTGGAAGCCGTGCGAAACTTACTGGTCGACTTTAAGGGGGACCTCGATAACCTGACCACGACCAATCAAGCTGCACAGGATAGTTTGGCCACCTTTTTGTCCTGGGATCAGTTTTATGGGAGTGACTTGCAGTTCCCAGTCGTGACCTTCGGGAAGGATTTTGGGGATGTCAGTGCTGCGGCTAAGGATGGTTTCCACAATCCCGATTACTATGAGTACGTGGAAAATAAGGACTCCGATATCGTCGTGAAAACGCCTAAGAATGTTGGAACCTACTACTTTAAATTGACCGAAGCTGGGCGAGCATATCTTAAAAGCCTGAGTCCGAACAACCCCAACGCTGGCCTGTTTGTGCCAGCTATGCTGACGATTAAACCGCAGACAGCTGCCGCTACCGTGGATGGTACGACAGTGGTTTATGGCGGTGTTGATGGGAAATTTCCAGAATTTAAGGGTAGCCTGGGCAATGCAGATAAGGACCATCAACTTAGTCAACCTGATTTTGAAGTTGTTGATACGACTGGGAAAAAGGTCGCTGTCGATCAGCTTAAAGTGAATGGTGACTACACGATTCAGTACACAGCAGCTGCTCAGGCGGCCTTGAAAAAGGATAGTAACTATCAGTTCACGTCGTTTGGCCACGCTAAGTTGGGCGTAACGCCACGAAAAATTACAGTTCAGGCACGAGATAGTGTTAAGACCTACGGGGATGGTGCAACAGATTTATCGTTGACCACTGACTCAGCTGACGGTTTGGTCAATAAGGACACGTTAGATTCTCTGGGTGTGCAATTGACCCGCGAGTCCGGTGAAGATGCTGGGACATATCAGATTGTGTTGAATCCAGAATCGGTGATCAACCCGAATTATGACGTGACGGTTAACCCCGGGACGCTTACGATTGGAAAAAATCCAATTACAGTTAAGATTACGAGCTTTGAACGGAATTACGGGACACCACAACCGGATTTGACGTTCAGTATTCCTGCGAAGACTGCCACTGGGAAGAAAAACAGTCAACTGGTTGGTCAGGACCAACTTGCTGATCTACACGTTCAGTTGACCCGCGCTTCTGGAGATGACGTTGGGACATACGCCATTACGGGTTCAGTTGATCAGAAGACTAACTATAATGTCACGTTTGAAGATGGTGAGGACGTTATTTCACCGGCAACCGCTAGTGTGGTGGTTGCCGATAGTGGATTGACTTACGGGGATGACACCACGGCCTTTACGGCAACGGTAACTGGGCCGACTATCCCCGCGTTCGAGCAAAGCGACTTTGAAATCGTGGACGCTGAAGGGCAACCGGTCGTGTGGACCGGTCATTTACCAGCAGGAAACTATCAGGTTCAGTTGACGGCGTCAGCCCAAGATGCTGTGAAAAAGGCCAATCCTAACTATGATTTTACTAGCTTTAAGATGGGGAACTTGACAGTGTCACCTAAGGTAATTACGGTAACTGCCCAGAGCAGTGCTAAAACTTATGGTGATCCTGAACCTGAGCTGACACTGACGCCTGAATCGGCTGACGGGTTGGCAAAGAATGATGATCTCAGTAGCTTGGGAGTTACGCTGGTCCGTATTCCGGGTACAGATGTTGGCAAGTATGACATTACAGCCGACAAGTCATCAAGCTTGAATAAGAATTACACCATAACGGTTAACGCCGGTAAACTAACGATTAATCCGAGACCCCTCACGGTGATGATTAAGAATGTCACTGCCACTTATGGTGGCACCGCTGATCCGGTGTTGAGCTTCAGCCTTTCAACGGATACAAAGGCCGGCTTAGTCAAAGGCGAGACTGAAGGGGAGCTGGGTGTGACGCTGAAGCGGGCTCCTGGAAACGCTGCTGGTCACTATGCCATCACTGGGACCGCTACGAATAAGAATTATGATTTTACCTTTATACCTGGAACCTTGACGATTCTGCCAGCTGCCTCTAATGTGACGATTCCGAGTCTCAATATCGTGTATGGCGATGCGATTCCGGTACTGTTAGCGACATTGAATAATCCGACGACAAGCAAAATTGAACCGGCCGACTTGGAAGTCGTAGATGCTACGGGCCAATCCATGACGGCTGATAAGTTACAAGCTGGGACCTATAAAATTCAGTTGACGGCAGCTGCCAAGACGCGCTTGATTGGGGAGAACCCCAATTATGATTTAAGCGACCTGGCGACCGGTGAACTGGCTGTTGCTAAACGAGCAGTCACTGTACAAATCACGCCTCAGGTGATCTACAGTGGTGAAGCTAACCCAGCCAATTCGGCAAGTCTGACGAAGGGGAGTTTCAAGCCAGGTGAGACAGTTGCTTCATTGCGCCTAGAGTATACAGACCCAACTGATCCGGTCGTTGGGACCTATCCGATTACGGCCAAGAGCTCTAATTCAAACTATGATGTGACCGTTCTGGCGGGAACGTTGACGGTGTTGGGCAAGGATGTCGATTCTGATGGGACTGTGACAATCACTGAGAAGGACGCTGACGGTAACGTGACGAAGGTCACGAAGCAGTGGGCCGTCGATGATGGCAGTGGCAACAGTGAGACCGTGTATACCAACAATCCGGGTACCAATACGCAGACGGTGACGGAGTTTCAGAATGGCCAACAGGTTGCGCAACAGACAATTTCACCAAATTCAGCGCCGGCCATTTTGCCAGATGGCAATGGGGCTGCGACAGTGGTTACACTCACCCAGACAGGCCAACCGACGTTTGAGCACTACGGTATTGATCCGGACAAAGATGGTGTCGACAGCGATAAGGAGCTGGAGGCCGGTACGAATCCGGTAAATGCTGACAGTGATGAGGATGGCGTGGATGATGGTGAGGAAGCCAAGCTTGGGACTGATCCGTTGAAGGCTGATACGGACGATGATGGTTTGAGTGACGGTGATGAAGTCAAAGCGGGAACCGACCCGACGAAGGCGGATACCGATGGCGATGGTCTGAGTGACAAGGAAGAAATTGACCTGGGAACCGACCCCCTGAAGGTCGATACGGATGGTGATGGTATTAGTGATGGTGTCGAAGTCAAGAATGGCACGAATCCGCTGATACCAGAAGTTCGGGTTGCCCCGAAGCCAGTCGACACCGATGGTGATGGTGTGAGCGATGAAGATGAAATCAAAGCCGGGACTGATCCGTTGAAGGCGGATACCGATGGCGATGGTGTCAGTGATGGCGACGAAATTAAGGCTGGCACGAATCCGTTGAAGGCAGATACGGATGGTGACGGTGTCAGTGATGGCGCCGAAATCAAGCGTGGCACTGATCCGCTAAATCCTGACACGGACGGCGATGGCATTTCTGATGGCGCTGAGATCAAGCGCGGCACTGATCCACTGAAAGCAGATACGGACGGTGATGGTATTCCTGATGGTAAAGAACTTAAGCTGGGCACGAACCCACTAAAGGCTGATACAGACGGTGATGGCGTTCCCGACGGCAAGGAACTTAAGCTAGGAACGAACCCGCTGAAGGTCGATACGGATGGTGATGGGGTTTCTGATGGTCAGGAGCTACGCAAGCATACGAATCCATTGAAGCCGGACACCGATGGCGATGGGGTGAATGACGGTGAAGAAGCCCACAATCACACGAATCCGTTGAAGGCTGATTCTGACAACGATGGTTTTAGCGATGGTGAAGAACTTCAACATCATACGAATCCCTTGAAAGTTACGACAGCTGATCAGTTTAATGCTAGCATGCAGGTAACCACGACTCGGCGTGCTCGACAGCAACAACAGCTTCACGAAGGGTTGCTTCCACAGACGGGACAGCAGAACCAGAGCTACTTAGCAGCGCTAGGTTTGGTCTTATTGGCTAGCTTGATGCGGCCATTCCGTCGGCGCCGGCATTAATTGGTACCGTTGAATCTCTACGCGTGATTATGTGACTAAAGATTGAAAGTTCAAAAACCGTTATCAAACCAAGAATAGTCTGGCGTTACAGGCTTAAAATTAGTCGCACCCAGCCACCTGCGGCCGCCTGCTGTGGGGAACGCCTCCGGCCTGAAAAGCGGTCCTTCGGCTCGGTTTGAAGACTGGAAAAACCACCAGTCTTCAAACCCGTCCCACGCTGTAAGCCGAAAATCGGCTAACACCGTCGACACAGCTGGCTCCACCTCTGACCGCCTCCGGTTAAACGGATTTTTGGAAATTAAGCTAGCTTACATGCCTGAATGACAGGCACTTACGCAATATTATTGGCGAACGGTGAGGCGGCAATTTTCCACTATAGCTGACTACCCCCCATACCCAATCCTTGTTGTATCAGGCGTAGTGGGTGTTTAAGTGCTTTCAACCTTTAGTTATTTAAGATTCAGAGCTTGTCCGTAGATCCAGTAACGGTGCGTGGCGTGTTTGTTCGTTGATCGGATACGGTACCAGTTGTATTGGGTTCCTTGGTTAGCCATCAGGTCAATCGAGACCTTACTACCAGCCTTGAGTTTGGCGTTTCTCCAGCTGGTGGTCTTGATGAGCTTGTAGGTGCTGTTGGGCTGATGATTAGTTAGTTTGAAGTGCTGGTAATTCTTTTTGATAGTTGTCGTCCCATGATACCGGTGGTACTGTACGGTTCCCACCAACGTACTAGCGGAACCGACCACTGGACTAAGACTTAACGTACTGAGTATCCCCATAACCCCTAAGATGATTGCTGCTTTCTTCATAAATAAAACCTCCCCAAATTTGTTCCAGTTAGAACGTTTCTAACGGTAACATTATTGAGGAGGTTTTATTTTAATTTCAACTAAAGTTTGATAAAACATATCGTTTTGTTGCGTCGCCAAAATGCTTTAGGCCTTATTCAAATAGCTATGCCCTTATTTGGCAGGGGTTAGGTAATTAGCTTGCAATTGTTTCAATTGCTTGTTGGATAAGCCTAAGCCCTTGTGCAGGAAGTTATCCATGTTGCCGTACTTGGTGTTAACGGCTTTGTACATGGTGTTTAAGTAGGCCATCTTGACACCATTTTGGGCCTTGAAGTTGCTGATGACGGTTGGCGTCAGATCTTTACCAGCGGCCTTCCAGCCAGCTTCTTGCTTCGCCAGGTTTTCCTTATTCGTGTTGACTAAGTAAGTGTTGGACTTCAAGTAATCCTTGGCAATCGCCTTCTTGTTAAAGTTTAAGGCAGACAGAACCAGGACAGTTCCCATACCAGCGCGGTCTTTACCGGCTGAACAGTGCCAGAGCACGGCTTTGTTTTTAGGGTTCTTTAGTAATTGGTGGAAGAGGGACTTATAGGCTTTCCGCCCTTGGGCAGTGGTGATGGCGTCGTGGTAAGACTTCTTCATCATCTTGTCGCCGGCCCCCTTCTTAGAAAAGTCTGGGAAAGCACCGAAGGACTTGAAAACGTTGGCTTTAACCAATTTAACGCCACTCATTTTCACGTCAGGACTCTTTTGTTGTTCAATGACGGTCCGCAGATCGACGTCGGTGGCCACGTGGTAAGTCTTAACCAATTTCTTTTGATCGGACTTAGATAGAGTGGAAAGACTGTTGGAACGAATTAAGCGGTGCACCTTAATCTTTTGACCCTTTTGGTTAACGTAGCCGCCCAAGTCACGAGCGTTAGAAGCACCCTGCAACTTGATGTGGATTGACTGGGACTTGACCGTCTTGGCCTTAGTCTTCTTCGTTGTCTGAGTCGTCTTGGTCTTAGCAGCGGCTGTAACCGACAGCAGTGGTTGTTGCCAACCCAACGTGGTGGTTAATAGCAGTGCGGTTACTAAGGTACTGATTCGTTTATTCATATCGCAAACTCCTCCTCTTATCTTGGTGCAAATCCTAGGATACCTGACGGATGTAAGAGAATGGTGTTGATTATGTAAAGATAAGGGGCATGAAAGAAATTAGATATAACATCGGTTATAAAAGATAGAGCAATCCGTTTCTTAGGATGTAGAGAACGATAGTTGTTTATTGGTATTCAATTATTGATTATCGAATAACGATATGTTAATATCGATAGTGAATAAAGAAACGGGGATGTTGGCTATGCCAAAATGGGTGAAGTTTTTTACGAATTTAATGATTGTGATCGTTCAAATTTCGATATTGTTTGCTTATGTGGGATTCTTGTGGCCACTGGGGTACCTTTATGAAGGTTATCACGGGGACGTGGCGCAAGCGGTTTTGGACAGTGATGATTTCTTACAATACTCAGCCCATCATTTGACGGCCGGAGCTATGGCCAGTTTTCCAGGCTGGCCATACGTGTTATTGATGGCCGTTGGCTCAGCAATTTGGATGGGGGCTGCCATCATGTTTGCTAAGGCGATGGTCAAATTGCTTAATAATGTGGTTGAAGAAGACTACTTTTCTCAGAACAATATAGCAGCGGTTAAGCGACTGGTTGTTGCTCAATGTTATGTTGTCATTGGTGAATTCTTCCTCGCCGGTGGTAATCAGCTCACCAGTAGCTGGCTGCGGGGGTATAATAATGGGGTATTTTCACAAACGTGGAGTAATATGATTGATTCAATCGGGTTACTAATCGTCTTAAAAGTCATCTCAGTAATTTATGAACGCGCAATGACCATGAAGATTGAAAACGATTTGACAGTGTAAAGGAGGATGCGCGGTGGTTAAACTGACATTAAACGTGGTGATGGCGGAACGGAATATCAGCAGTCAAGAACTTGCGGCTGCCATTGACATCACACCAGCCAATTTGTCCATCTTGAAGACGGGCAAGGCTAAGGCTATTCGCTTCAGCACATTGGAAAAGATCTGTCGGGTCTTAGCGTGCCAGCCCGGTGATATTTTGAAATATGTGGCTGATCCGACAGAATCAGAAGATGAATAGGTAAGTTGAACACAATAGATACTTAATCGATAATAAAGGAATGGTGCGAAAGACTTTAAATCTCTCGCACCATTCTTTTGCTTTTATATTGGATACAGGTCCGTTACTTACAAGGAATTGTTGGTTAGGACTGATGCATCAGCTGATAGGATTAACGAACCATTGCTGGTTTCTTGGGATCAAACTTCCAGTTAGGAATCAAGTATTGCATGGCTTCGGCATCATTCCGAGCACCCAGGCCCTTGTCGTTGTACAGCTTGTTAGCTGCCAGAACGGCGTCCATGTCAAGTTCAACACCTAAACCTTCGTTGGTGCTTGGCACAGTGATTTTGCCATCTTTGATTTGGTAAGGGTGCTTGGTCAAGTTTTGACCATCTTGCCAGATCCAATGCGTGTCGATGTCAAAGACGTTGCCAGGAGCAGCAGCGGCGGTGTTAACGGCCATCGCTAAGGAGATATCAAAGTGGTTGTTAGAGTGAATTCCCCAGTTTAAACCGAATTCTGAACAAAGTTGCGCAACCCGAACGGCACCTTCCATGGTCCAGAAGTGTGGATCGGCCAGAGGGATTGAAACGGCGTTCAAGGCGATGGCGTGAGACATTTGCCGCCAGTCGGTATCAACCATGTTAGTGGCAGTAGGCATGTGGGTCTTCTTCAAGAATTCAGAAAGAATTTCTCGACCGGAAAAGCCATCTTCAGCACCAGCTGGGTCTTCGATGTAGTGGAGAACATCTTTCATTTCATCAGCATAGTGCAGGGCGTCCTTCAAAGGCCAAGCCCCGTTTGGATCTAGGTCCAACTTAGCGTCTGGGAAAGCTTTATGTAAGGCCTTCATGACTTTAACTTCTTCTTCACCGTCGAGCACACCACCCTTGAGCTTGAACGTCTTGAAACCGTAACGATCGTAGGCAGCTTGGGCTAATTTAACGATAGAGTCCGCGTCCATGGCTGGCTCACGCCGAAGCTTGCCCCAGTCGTCGGAGTTGTCGTCGTTCTTCAGGTAAGGTAACTTGGTCTTGGAGCTGTCACCTACAAAGAATAGGTAGCCCAGGATACCAACGTCTTCACGTTGTTGGCCGTCACCCAACAGGGCAGCAACTGGCACGTGTAGGTACTTGCCTATAAGGTCTAAGAAGGCCGTCTCCACAGCGGTTACAACGTGGATGGTCGTCCGTAGGTCAAAGGTTTGCTGGCCCCGGCCGCCCGCATCCCGGTAGCCATATTTTTTATGAATCGCTTGTAAGACTCGCTTGTATTCACCGATTGGTTGGCCAATGACCAATGACTTGGTGTCGTTTAACGTATCCGTGATGGCTTTCCCACCAGGGATCTCACCAACACCGGTCATGCCGTTGTCGGTCGTTAGGATAACTAAGTTACGTGTGAAGTAAGGGCCGTGAGCACCGCTCAAGTTCATGAGCATGCTGTCGTAACCAGCTACGGGGTAAACATCCATTTTAGCAATTGTAGGGACTGTCATAATTATTGCTCCTTTGTGATTTAATTAACATTTTCTATACTTATATTCTACTCAGTAATTGACCGTTTAAACAGTCACGAAAGGGACCGTATGCGCACCAAAAGTACCTACGAACTGGCAAAAGTTGTTGCGAGACGGCAACCCCGCGGTAGCGTGCCTGTAATATAAGTAGTGTAAACTAGAAAAAGCGGCGTCTGTCGTTTTGGGGGAGTAAGGACAGATTTTACATAGAGGTGAATTTGCGTGGATATTAATAAGATGCGGACATTTTTAACGATTGCCAAGTATGGTAGCTTTCGGGCGGCTTCTGAGAAGCTATTTTTATCTCCCAGAGCGGTGTCTAAGCAGATGGATCAGATTGAAAATGAGCTGGGCGTCAAACTGTTCAACCGACAGAAGAACAATACGAGCTTAACCAACATTGGTGAAGAGTTCATCGTGACGGCTCAGGATATTGTTAATAATTACACGGATGCTTTCAACAAGATTCAAATGGAGAGTGCCAGTGATTCCAATAAAATTCTCCTAGGTTTCTCTTCGCAAAATCAAGCGACGGTGATCCAGCAGACCTTTGAACCGGTCTTGAAAAAGCGGCCGGAGCTTCGCTTGGAGATGCGTGAGGAGAGTGGCAAGCGGCTGATTGCGATGGTGGCAGCAAAGAAGCTGCATCTGGCAGTCACGCCAGAATACGCTGAAGAAGCCACTTATAGTCCTGATGTGGGGGTCAAGAAACTTCTCACCGGCAAGATGGTGGTCGGAATTAGCAAGCTAGATCCGCTGAGTGAACTGGATAGTATCGATTTGGAACAGCTGAAGGATCGACTGGTCTTATACTACAACAACTCTGAGTCGACCTACCTGCAGGATGTTTTCTTCAAAAAGTATGACGGTATTTTTGAGAAGAAGCATATTAAACGGGTTTCTTCGATTGAACAGCGGGACCTGTTGATTTCATTTGGGCGAGGGATCGGGTTTTATCCGGAACCCTTGCAACCAGCTGAAAAGTTGCGGAATCCCATGCTTAAATTCTTAACGATAACGAATAACATTAGTACCTACTACTCAT
The DNA here is from genome assembly GCF_964065165.1 of Levilactobacillus yonginensis. Taxonomy (NCBI): domain Bacteria; kingdom Bacillati; phylum Bacillota; class Bacilli; order Lactobacillales; family Lactobacillaceae; genus Levilactobacillus; species Levilactobacillus yonginensis. The sequence continues at coordinate 2,160,405 of NZ_OZ061549.1, forward strand.
CGGTTCTTCTGTACAACAAGAAGGAAGACAATCCAATCGTCCGCGAGTTTATTTCTAACTTTGATTAATGGACGTTTAACCTAAAGGCTGAAAGTACTGAAACACCCACTATGCTGGATACAGTAAGAATTTGGTATTGGCGTTTAGTCAAGAACAGTGGAAAATTCCCACCTGACCGTTCGCCAAATTTGGACTGGAACGCGGTGAGAAGGACGGGACAAGCCAAAAGGCGGTTTTGCCCCTCGCCTGAAGCCGCAAAGCACGGCTTCAAGTCGCCAGTTTCAAGAAAATCACTTGAGAATCCCACGGCTGAGTCCAGATTTGACTAAAAATGATGCGCAATCCTGAACAGGGACTGTGCATCATTTTTGATGAGGACTATTAATAATGGGTGCTGTGATTGTGTGATGGAAGCTAGTCACATGCTATTAGGCCAAGAAATCCGTTGCTTCAACGACCCGGACACAGGCATCGTGTTTGATGTGACGTTGGGCAACACTTAAGTAGCCGTTTTCCTTGTCCCGGTTAAACAGAATCAGCTCATTGTTGTTCTGGTTAGCACAGAGCAAGAAGTCACCGTCACGGCTGATACCAAAGTCACGAGGGAAGACCCCTTCCGTTTTAATCTGTTGAATCTTCTCTAAGCGCCGACCACCATCTAAGACCTTGTGAACGGCCAACGAGTTGTGGCCCCGGTTAGAAACGTAGACGAATTTTTCGTCAGGAGAGAGCCGGATAGCGGCAGAACCGTTGTGACCAACGAATCCTTCAGGGATGTTTGAGTAGTCTTCAATGACGGCTAACTTCCCAGTTTCGGGATCATACTCAACGACGGCGACCTTGCTGGCTAATTCACCCAAGACGTAGATGTAGTTAGTCTTCTGTGACATGGCGATTTGCCGTGGGCCAAAGCCTGGACGCATCTTCAATTCGTAAACGGGGGTCAATTCAGCCGTATCGTTGTTCACATCAAAAACGAACAACTTGTCACAACCTAAGCCACAAATAATTAAGCGGCCATCTGGTAACAGGCGAGCAAAGTGAATGTGGGCGTGGTCTTGTTCAACCAGGGGACCGTTGCCTTCGATTGGGTAGGTGTGGCTGGCAGTGATGTTGAAGTTGTCGTCCATCTTGTAAGTGTGGATGGCGTTGGTGTTGTAGTTAGCAGCAAAGAGAACTTTGTGTTCGCTGTCGATGGAGATGTATGACGGCACGGTGTAAGGTAATTTGTTCCAGAAGTACAGGTTCTTGGCAGCATCGTAGGCTTCGTAGGAACCGTGCTTCTTAGGTAGGTAACTTTCTGAAATAGTCTTGCCGGATTCAGCGTCGATGACGGCTACGCCACCTTCGTTCTCGTTGCGGGTAAGAACGGTCGCAATCTTCTTGCCGGAAGCAGAAAAATTAAAGAATGCGGGGTTTTCAACCTTGGCAAGCAAAGAAATATCTGTAATTTCTTGTTTGGCCGTGTCGAGTGATGCGACGTAGATACCATCAGATTGGTTGTTTTCCGTATAACTATCGCTGGTATAACCACCTAATAAAAACTTATCAATCATTTGAATAACCTCCCTTAGTCAACAGTAACGATCTTACATTTAGCAATTGTTTCTTCGGTTAATTCTTGGCCGATCCCAGGACGATCAGGAATGTCGATGTGACCGTTAACGGCTTGGAAATCGTCGTACTTGCAGGTTGAACGGTCCTTGGCGTTGCGGGCCCGTTGGTAAACTTCGTGAATCAAGAAGTTAGGAATGACGGCTTCAACTTGAACAGCGGCTGCGACGGCAATTGGACTCCCGCAAACGTGAACTTGAGCGTTGATGTCGTAGGTGTAAGCCATGTCACAGATCTTCTTGGCTTCGGTGATCCCCCCGCACAAGCAGAGGTCAGGTTGAGCAACCTTGATGGAACGGTCTTCGAAGAATTTGCGGAAACCGAAGCGGGTGAAGACCCGTTCACCGGCAGCAACGGGGATGTTGACGTGTTCAGCAACTTCCTTGGTGTTGTCGGAGTTCAGTGTGTTCACGGGCTCTTCATAGTAGAGAATGTTCAAATCTTCTAGTGCCTGACCAATCTTAATGGCAGATGTCGTGTCAGAGTTGGCGTGCATATCGATGATGATCCCCAGGTCGTCTCCACCAGCCTCACGCATAGCTTTAACCCGGTTATAAGCCACGTTGATCACGTGTTGGGAGACGGTCCCACGAGTTTGCCATTCGTCACTGCCATCGGGCTTTTCACTCAATAGGACGGGGTCAAACTTCAAGGCATCGTAGCCTTCTGCCATGATGCGCTTGGTGACATCGGCATACTCGTCGGGAGTGTAGAGCTTGAGTTTCTTGATATCTTCACCCCAGTTGTACTGTAACTGACTGGCGTAGGAACGCAGGTGGTCGTTAGTTTTACCACCGAGTAATTGATAGACGGGGGTGTTGTAGTACTTCCCTTTGATATCCCAGAGAGCAATGTCAATGGCACTGATAGCAGCGTTAACCACGACCCCGCCGGCAATTCCCCAATATGTAGTCGTTAATAATTGGTTCCAAATCTTTTCGATGTTGCGGGGGTCCTCACCGATAATGACTCGGCTAAAGTCCTGCAACATACCGAAGCCACCGCGCCAGCCCTTACCATAGGCTAAGCCGGCTTCACCGAATCCTGAGATACCTTCATCGGTGTTGATGCGAATAACTAAGGGAGACCAAGCTTCCTGGCTGCCTGATCCGTTACCACTGAAGCTGGGATCTTCGCTAGGCACTTTCATGATGTCGACGCTCGTAATCTTCATAGCATTATTCCTCCTAACAAATTAAGTGAAGCGTTTACATTCTTAGCATAGTGACTAAATTCACTAATTGACAGATACGACTTGTTCGGTAGGGCGACTTAAAGTTGCCGTGAAGGTTTTCTATAAAATACAGCTAAAATCTTGGAATGTTAGTAAATCGCTGGCATTACAATGTCGATAGCGTATACACCTTTATGAATAACTCGTAGAAGACGTTGGCCATTCACTTCTGCGGGGACTAATTGTTCACATCAGGTCAGATTGGTCGCTTTCTAATCGTGAAAGGTCTCACGTATACTTATGGCAGAAGCTAATTGTGATTGTCGTTTCCCGACTAGCAATTCTACATATTTATTACAGGAGGTCAGTTCAATGAAGAAAGTATTGATGAGCGAGAAGATTGACGATGCTGGTATTAAGTTGTTGGAAGACAACGGGTTTACTGTCACCACCTCTCCCGCGACTGATGTTGAGACTATGAAGAAGGAGATTCAGGATGCCTACGCTGTGATTATGCGTTCTTCAGAATTACCTGAAGAAGTCATTGCTGCTGGTAAAGAGTTGCAGATTATCTCCAGAAATGGAACCGGTATCAATAACGTCGACGTGGACAGTGCCACGAAGCACAACGTTCTGGTTGCTAAGGTCAATGGTGCCAATGCATTCGCCGTTGCTGAATACGCCTTAACTTGCATGTTGATGTTGAGCCGTAAAATCGTGAATGATGATCGATTGGTTCGTGCTAAGAAGGATAGTTTGGCTGAATATGGGTCAATGCCAAACTTTTCTACTCAGATGGGCATCAACGGAAATGAACTTCGCGGCAAGACGTTGGCTATCTTAGGTGTTGGTCGGATTGGGCGTCAGTTGGCCAAGTTTGCTGAAGCCTTTCAGATGAACGTTATCGGCTACGACCCCTACGTCAAGGATGATCCCGTTAAGATGTACGATTCCTTGGATGAGATTTACCCAATTGCTGATTTCATTTCAGTACATATGCCTTACACCCCTGAAACTGCCAACATGATCAGCAAGAAGCAATTGGCTATGATGAAGCCCAATGCTATCCTGATTAATTCGGCACGGGGTGGCATCATTAATGAACAAGACCTAGCAGACGCCTTGAATAAGGGCGAAATTGCTGGGGCTGCCTTAGATTCATTCAGACCAGAACCACCAGCTCCGGATAATCCACTGTTTGCCACCGACAACGTCCTCTTAACTTCGCACATTGCTGGGACAACGGCTGAAGCTAACCGCGCGCTGGGTGTCGGTGCTGCGCAAGCTATCGTGGACTTTTCTAACGGTAAGATGCCTGAATTTCCAGTAAATCCAGAGGTCTTTGCCACGAATTAACGTTGAGGAGATGTCATTGTCATGAAGCACGGAAAATTAATTGCCGGTGTTATCGGACTAATCTTAGGAATCATCATTGCATTCTTTATTCCAGTTCCGCATGGGTTAACGCACGCAGCTATGGTCGTCTTGGCAACGTTAGTCACGGCGAACATCTTCTGGATCTTTAACGTCATTCCTAGTTTTGCTACTGGGCTATTGATGTTATCTTCCTGGGTCGTTTTAAATGCGGTACCGTTTGAAGATTCATTTGCTATTTTCTCTTCCACAACGATGTGGATCATTATCGGTGGTTTGGCCTTAGGGGCCGCTGCCACAAAGACCGGGCTAATTACGCGGATTGCCTACAAAATCATGTCATTGTTCCCGGCTAACTTTAAGGGGCAATCACTGGCGCTGTTTATTTCTGGAACAATTATTGCGCCTATGATTCCTAGTGCGCACCCTAAGGCTGCGATGAGTACGCCTTTAGCTAAAGGAATTAGTAATGCTCTGGGGTACAAGCCCAAGAGTGCTGCCAGTTCAGGCCTGTTCTTGGCTGCTATGTGGGGCTTCTTCGTTACGGAAGGTAGTTTCCTCAGTGCCACGGCGCAGAACTATGCGTTCAAAGGCCTGTTGCCAGCTAAGTATCAAGCCGTTCTGTCTTGGGGTAAGTGGTTCATTATGATGCTCCCATGGACGATCGTTATCTTAGTTGCGGGTTACTTCTTGCTTAATTCGTTGTTCAAACCCAAGGATGATAAGCCGGTCTCGCGGGAATTCATTAACCAGCAGTTATCTGATTTAGGCGGCATGTCGCGGAACGAAAAAATCACGGCGGCTGCAATCTTAATCGCAATCGTGATGTGGATTTTGGAATCCACCATCAACATTCCGTCTGCAGTTACCGCTTTAATCTGGGTTAGTGTTCTGGTTGCCTTGAAAGTATTGACGCCAGATGACTTCAAGTCGCGTTTGAGTTGGTCAACGATTATCTTCATTGGGACGGTTATGGCGTTAGGAAACGTGATGCAGACGGTTGGACTGACGAACTGGTTGCGGGACGTCTTAAAACCCGTCATTGGACCAGTCGTTGGCAACATCTGGATCGCCGTCATCGTCTTACCAATCGTGATTTACTTGATCAAGTTTGTCGTAGTCTCCCTGATTTCTGCTGGGACGTTGGTAACCCTGGCGTTGCTACCATTTGTTACGCAGATGGGCTTCAACCCTGGTATCTTGGTAATTATCGTTACGACCAGTGTTAACGTTTGGTTATTGTCTTACATGAACGCGCCATTCCTGACTGGGTCAGCCGCTGTTCAGGACAGCATGGCGTCGCGGGCTTCAATGGCCAAATCTTCTGTCGGGTACATGGTCATCAACATTGTTGGGTTACTGATCTGTGTCCCGCTGTGGCAGTTAATGGGTCTGGCTTAATCAGGCCAATTTGTCAAAATAAAAACCAACGCACGAACGCGTTGGTTTTTATTTCAACTTGTTAGTGAAACCGCTCACATTTGGAGGTGCTACAATTGCCAATTATTGCGATAATATTAGGAATTGCCATACTGATTTACATGATCATCAGACTAAAAATGAACACTTTCGTATCACTGGTGATTACCTCAATCTTCGTGGGGTTATTCTTAGGGATTCCATGGACGCGAATTGCTGAGGTCGTTGAAAAGGGGATTGGCGACCAGGTTGGTCACTTAGCCATTATCTTTGGGTTAGGGTCGATGCTGGGCAAACTGATTTCTGATTCAGGAGCTGGTCATCAGATTGCTATGACGTTAACCGAAAAGTTCGGCCCCAAGTATATTGAGTGGGCTGTGGTTATTTCGGCCTTTGTCATTGGATTGGCCCTGTTCTTTGAAGTGGGTCTGGTCGTCCTATTGCCAATTATTTACGTAATCGCTCAAGAGATGAACATTGCTTTGCTCTACCTGGCCATTCCAATGGCAGCGGCACTGAACGTGGCCCACGCCTTCTTACCACCTCACCCAGCACCAACGGCGATTGCTGGTATTCTGGGCGCACCATTGGGTCAGGTCCTGCTGTTAGGGATAATTGCGGCTATTCCGACGGTCATTATTATGGGGCCAGGGTATAACCACTTGCTTCACCGGCTAGCCCCACAGATTTACCATAAAAACGTTAAGATTGCTGTTTTAGGTGACGTGAAGATGGATTGGCAGAAGGATGAGTTGCCGTCATTTGGTGTCAGTCTGGCGACTGCCGTGATGCCGGTGATTCTGATTGTGATTGCGACCCTAGCGAAGTATCTCTTACCTAAGCATATATTTATTGGTGAGTTTCTCCAATTCATTGGGATTCCAGACATTGCCATGATTTTGGCTTTGATTTGGGCAATCTATGCCGTTGGTCTCAAACGAGGGATGCACATGAAACAGATTGGCCAGTCGTTTGAGACGGCCATTAAGCAGATTGCCATGATGCTGCTGATCGTTGGTGGTGGCGGCGCCTTCAAGGAAGTTTTGGTTGAAGGTGGCGTTGCAAAATACGTGTCACAGATGTTTACGAACTTAGACCTCTCACCACTGATTGCCGCTTGGTTAATTACGGCTGTGCTACGGATCTGCTTGGGATCGACGACGGTTGCTTCCTTGACGGGTGCCGGTTTAGTTGCACCCATGATTGCCTCGACGACTGTTGATCCAGCATTGATGGTCTTAGCGGTTGGGGCTGGGTCGGTCTTCTGCGACCACGTTAACGGCGCCGGTTTCTGGATGGTCAAGCAATACTTCGGGTTGACTTTGAAGGAGGCTCTGCTGTCCTGGACGACTCTGACTATGGTGATGTCAGTTGTGGGTTTAGTTGCTGTCCTAGGCATTTCACTGTTTGTTTAAGTAAATTAGGTTGGTGGTCACTAGAACTTACATACATGATAAAAGGCTTGAGACAAACGTCTCAAACCTTTTTTATGCTCATCCATGGTCGAAACGTGCGCCAAAAGGCAGTCTCTTTGCGTTAACAGACTTTAGGTGTGATTAGCTACTTCACTGCGCTAACCAAGTGAGGATTGGCGGTAATGTACCCACCAGCAACCCGGTAACGTAACGTTCCAGCGGTGGTCGGGTTATTGCCTTGAGAGTAATCCCAGCCAAGAATTTTGAAGGTGTGGTGCGTCCGCCGTGGGTAATGCCGTTTCCGTTGGGTGAGATTCACGTCAGCATAGCGGTTCACGGCGGTCTTGGCACGGACTCGGGTAGGCACGCGATATTTTTCGGCAACGACAAAGTGGCGGTTTCCTGAGATGTATTTACCATTGGCGAGGAGTAGACGGGTCGTCTTTCCCTGGGTGACGACTTTTTTGACAGCCAATTGTTTTCCTTGGGCGTAAGCAACCTGGGGTTGAGACAGAGCTGCTGAGTCATAGCCGTTGATGCCGCCAGGATTGATGACGGTCACAGTTGGTGGCGTACTTTGGTAGTAACTAGCTGTGACGTAGTTGGCCTTGGTTGTGACGTAGCCAGCCGCACCATACGTCTGGGAATGCCGGTTAGTATCTTTGACCTGATAGCGGTCATTGCCAGCCTTAGTGGTCGTGATACCAGTTACCAAGAAAGTCGGCTGCTTCATCTGTGGTTTTTGGGCAAACCAGGCTAGTCGAGTGGCTGCGCTGAAGTTTTTACTGCTATACAGTCCAATTTTTTTGGTAGCGGAGATGTAAAATTGTTCGAAGTCTGCCGTGTCATCTTTTGTGGGTGTGGTTGGTGAAGTTGGCGCGGGGATCGGTGTCGGTGTGGGTGGCTCGGGTTCCTTGATGGTCATACCTGGTTGGGGCTCACGCACGTATGTTTGATTGCCAGTGAGCCCGTGATCTTGACCATCATAGAGATTGAGTAATTGTTGCGTACTGTCGTTCACCGTTGGGTCCGAGTCGCCCAGAACTGGTCCTTGGGGATCGTAGGCCTGATAGTTCGTAAGAAAGTCGTCGTAGCCAGCAAATGGCGGTTGGTGGTTTAAGTCAAAACTGACTTTGCCACTACCGACTTCCTGCCAGCGATTGGTGACCATTGAATTACTGCTCGTTAGGTTGTAGAGGCCACTATCTTTGAGCATGAGAGTGGGGCTGACGGTGAGACAATTGATTTGGGCGTTGGAATCAATGTAGTTGGTGTAATTCGCAACGAGTTTATCAGACGAAGAGAAGTTGCCTAAATTGAGAACCTGTAACGCTGTACAGCCCAGGGTTAGACCAGACAGGTTGGCAACGTTAGCCGTCTGCATTTTGGAGAGATCCAAGTAAACGAGCGAACTGTCATTTTGAAACATGTTGGCGATGGAGTGGGTATTACTGGCTGCGAAGCTCGGTGCAGTAAAAGTTGTTAAGGATTGGTTATTGGCAAACATTCCCATGAGGCCTGAACCGCCAACAATATTCGTGCTGTCTAAGTTAGTCAGGTCTAAGTTAGCTAGCCCACTGTAACCGGTTACATTTGAAAAACCAGCAAATAGGTAGGCAGCGTTGACGCCAACGTTAAGTTTTCCGTTGACTGCGATTTGTTTTACCTGGTCTTGGAAGTCGGTTCTAGTAAGGCCATCCTGATTGTCTTCAACGAGATCAGTCAAGACTTGCCCATTGGGAAGGGTCATCCAACGTCCAGAAAACTTGCGTAGCGTGCCACTCTGTAACGTCAATGTACCGTTGTCTAGCGTCCAAGGAATGCTGGTCTCGCCGGAACCGATAGTTCCCGAGTAATTGGTTGCGTCAGTCGCGGCAGCTAAGACGCTTGGGACATCTTGGCTGAATTGCTGACGGTTAACGGAAATTAGTGGACTGAAGCCAATAGCCAGTCCCAATGTGAGTAATCCAATTTTCCATTTCATTTTCATTAGGCATACCCCTCCCTGAATAAATAGGTGGTAAATGGGTTAAACAGATTAAGTATTATCATCGTTAGTTTATCATTGACGAGCTTTGATAGTGAACGATAGCGACTCATTTTGACAGAATTTTTTAACAGTATTGAAGGAAAATAAAACAGCAGTCATTGTGCTAAAAAAGGCCGTTCATTCTTTGAGCAAATTGGTAAGACCAATTAGAAAAGTCTGTTATACTGGGAGCGATTATTAGCGTGTAAGCGGATCGTAGGAGAAAATGATGGCAGATTTGATTTACAGAGAGGTCGTTAACGACCTCAAGAAAAGAATTCTCAGTGGCGAGTTTGCGGACCGCAAGTTTCCCGATGAACGACACCTCAGTGAGAGCTATCAAGTGAGTCGCAGTACGGCTAAGCGGGTGCTCAACGTCTTAGCTGATCAGGGAATTGTCTTCAAGAAGCGTGGTTCTGGGACTTACGTCAACCCCCTGTATTTAAAAGATAAGTCGATTTTTCGCTTTGAGGGGAAGAATTTAGGGGTGACGGATAGCCTACAGATTGGGGATGAACAACCCCAGAGTGATATCCTAGATTACCAGGTGATTGCAGCGACCCCCGAGCTACAACAGGACCTATTTCTAAATAGTTCAGACTTTGTCTACCGAATTAAGCGGCTCCGGATTTTTGAAGACCAGCCAGTGATCATTGAGACGGGATACATTCCCATCAAAATTTTGCCGGATCTGTCGCCCGATGCTGTGAAGACTTCTATCTTTAATTATTTACACGCGGCCCAAGGTAAGTCGGTGACGCGGTCATTTCTGTCGATTTCAGTGGCGCCTTCAACGGTTGAAGACCGGCAATTGCTTCATCTTTCAGCGACAGAGCCAGTGGGCGTCATGGACGGTATCTTTTTCCTAGATGATGGGACCCCGTTTGAAGTTTCTAACATGCGGCTGCATTACCAGTACATGAAATATAATACATTTGTTAATTTGAATGAAGATTAGTTGATTTTTACCGGGAAGGTGCTAAATTTACCGGTAGGCGGACAAGGATGATGGATTGTCCCTTCAAGCAATCGTTCTACGTGAACGGTTTTTTGAAGGGGTAATTAATCAATAATCACCAGAAAATCTAACTAATTTTGAAATTGGACCGTATCAATTTTGAAAAAGGTTGACTTTTTGAAATTTTCCGGTATTATTGGGAATATAAATTAACCTCTGATTCACGTTGATTGTGTAGAAGTTTGTTTACCTAAGACGAAGGAGTGTAAAATTCATGGCAGTAGATTACGATTCCAAGTCATACTTGGAAAAGGTTGACGCCTGGTGGCGTGCTACAACTTATCTTTCCGGTGGGATGATCTTTTTAAAGAGCAACCCATTGTTCTCAGTTACCAACACACCAATCCAAAAAGAGGACGTTAAGGTTAAGCCTATCGGGCACTGGGGTACTATCTCAGGCCAAACGTTCCTGTACGCACATGCTAACCGTTTGATCAACAAGTACGGTTTGAACATGTTCTATATCGGTGGCCCTGGTCATGGTGGCCAAGTTATGGTTACCAACTCTTACTTGGACGGTACGTACACTGATGACTATCCTGAAATTACTCAGGACCTTGAAGGTATGTCACGCTTGTACAAGCGGTTCTCATTCCCAGGTGGGATTGGTTCTCATATGACTGCCCAAACACCAGGTTCACTCCACGAAGGTGGGGAACTTGGTTACTCACTCTCCCATGCTACTGGTGCCGTTTTAGACAACCCAGACCAAATTGCATTTACTGTAGTTGGTGATGGGGAAGTTGAAACTGGTCCTGCTATGACTGCATGGAACTCCATCAAGTTCTTGAACCCTAAGAACGATGGTGCCGTATTACCAATCCTCGATGTAAACGGCTTTAAGATTTCCAACCCAACGTTATTCTCTCGGATGAGCGACGACAAGATCGCTAAGTTCTTCGAAGGTTTGGGCTGGTCTCCTCGTTTCCTTGAAAACGAAGATATCCATGACTACATGACTTACCATGAAAAAGCTGCTAAATTGTTTGACCAAGCTATTGCTGACATCAAGCAAATCCAAAAAGACGCCCGCGAAAACGGCAAGTACGAAGATGGGACTATCCCAGCTTGGCCAGTTGTTATCGCTCGCTTGCCTAAGGGTTGGGGCGGTCCTAAGCACAACCCAGCCGGCGAACCTATCGAAGGTTCATTCCGTGCTCACCAAGTTCCACTTGGCTTGAGCCAAAACAACTTCGATGAATTACAAGAATTTGAAGACTGGATGAACTCATACAAGCCAGCCGAATTATTCAACACTGATGGTTCATTGAAGGCAGAAGTCGCTGACTTTGCCCCTAAGGGTGACAAGCGGATGGCTGCTAACCCAGTTACGAACGGTGGTCGTCACCGTGGCGAAAAGGCTAACATGCTGGACTTGCCTAACTGGAAAGACTTCGCTAACGACATCAACGAAAGTAACCGTGGGACTAACTTGCCTGATGGCAACCGGAACATGGATATGAACGTTCTGTCAACCTTCTTCGCTGGCGTTGCTACGAAGAACCCATCATCATTCCGGATCTTCGGACCTGATGAAACGATGTCTAACCGTCTTTGGGAAATGTTCAAGATTACGAACCGTCAATGGATGAGTAAGGTCAAGGAACCAAATGACCAATACGAAGCTCCAGAAGGTCGTATCTTGGATGCCCAATTATCAGAACACCAAGCTGAAGGTTGGCTTGAAGGTTACACCTTAACTGGTCGTACCGGTGTGTTCACGTCTTACGAATCATTCTTGCGGGTTGTCGACTCAATGACGACACAACACTTCAAGTGGATCCGTCAGGCTGCTGCCGAAGACTGGCGTAACGATTACCCATCCCTGAACTTGGTTTCTACTTCCACTGTGTTCCAACAAGACCACAACGGTTATACCCACCAAGATCCAGGTATGCTGACCCACTTGGCTGAAAAGAAGTCTGACTTCATTCGCCAATACCTGCCAGCTGATGGGAACACATTGTTAGCTGTCTTTGACCGTGCCTTCAAGGACCGTCAAAAGGTTAACCACATTGTTGCTTCTAAGCAACCTCGTCAACAATGGTTCTCTGTTGCTGAAGCAGAAGAATTAGCTACTGAAGGTCTTAAGGCTATCGACTGGGCTTCCACTGTTGCTGAAGGTGAAGATGCTGATATCGTCTTTGCTTCCGCCGGTGTTGAACCAACCATCGAAACTTTGGCTACTGTAGACCTGATCAACGACGCCTTCCCATCTGTTAAGATGCGTTACGTCAACGTTGTTGAATTGGAACGTCTGCAAAAGAAGAACGGCCCATTGAACGCAGAACGTGCCTTATCTGATGACAAGTTCAGTTCATTATTCGGTCAATCTGGTACCCCAGTTCTCTTCGGTTTCCATGGGTACGAAGATTTAATCGAATCAATGTTCTACGAACGTCAACACTTAGGCTTGAGCGTACATGGTTACCGTGAAGACGGTGATATCACGACTGCTTACGACATGCGTGTATACTCCGAATTAGACCGGTTCCACCAAGCCAAAGATGCTGTTAACATCTTGATCAACAAGGGTGCTATTGACGAAGCTGCTGGTAAGGCCTTCGACAAGAAGATGGATGACATCTTAGCTAAGCACTTTAAGGTTACCCGTGACGAAGGTCATGATATTGAAGAATTTACGAAGTGGCAATGGACGCCATTGAAGAAGTAATTTCTTTCAATGAACCTAAACTTTAACTAGTGTGTTAATTGCCAATTGGTGGTTAGGATACGGGGACGCGCAATTCTTAAATGAATTGCGCGTCTTTTTTGTTGCAGATAATTGTTAAGCGTAGGCAACGGTTTACTTTTTTAGTATGACGACTCATAATTGGATTAACTATGGTAATTGCGGGTCGTTCATGCAGACGATACCAATTAAGTCCAAGGTAGGAGGCGCAGCGTATGCAAAGTAATCAGCGAATAGCAGAATTATTGGTCCGTTTGATGGTTGGTGAGACCTTGAAACAGGCGGAACTTGAGGAACGTTATGGCGTTAGTCGGCGAACTAGCCAACGCGACTTGGCATACATTCGTCATGCACTATCGGAGTATACCGCCGGTGACTTAGTTGAGGATCAGGGGACGTATCGGTTGTCGCGGCAGAGTGAATCGACAGACTCCGCCATGGTTCTGACGGCTAGTAACATTCTGTTAGGTTCGCGGGCACTGAATCAACCGGAGTTGACGGCTACTTTGGCTTACCTGAGTTCGACTCTTTCACCGGAGATGCAGTTAGCGGTGCGTCAACAGTTGAAACTCTCGCGGGGGAGTTATGTCCCGTTGTCCCGAGCCAAGCCACTCCTTCATCGGTTGCAGGAAGTGGCCACCTGCATCGCTCAGAACCAAAAGATGGTCTTTTCTTACCGGAGTAGTCGCCCAGGAGAGACGGCGGCCCAGATCCATCACGCACAACCAGTAGCGTTGTTTTTCGAAATCTTTTATTTTTACGTGGCCATGTATAGTGAAGAACACCATGGTTATTGGTTGTACCGGCTAGACCGTATCGAAGATATTTTAGAGAAGCTACCGGGAGAAAAACTGGATTATGACGAGCGGTTTTCGTTGCAGGAACACCGACACTACACGTACCTACTGGATTCTGGGTCGATGACGCAGGTGCGGTTTATTTACCGAAATTACATTCAGACCGTATTGGATTACTTTCCTGATTCGCGGGTGATCAAGACGAATGCGGACGGCAGCCACGTGGTGGAAGCCTACATTAAAGTGGACGGGGCGATGCTATGGCTCATGAGTCAGGGGGCGGGTCTGCAAGTCCTTTCACCCCCATCGTTGGTTAAACGGATGCGTGATGCTCTGGCCGCCGCTTATCAGCAATATGATGAGTGAGTTTAGACCAGCTAATGGCCCTGGTTTTATTGATCGACAGTTCATCATTAGTAAAGCCAAGGTCGACTTGGTTGAAATAAAATTAGTTAAAAAAGATAGTTCCAGAAATCATACCTGATTTCCGGGACTATCTTTTTGGTGATTATTGATCAGCAAGCATGGTGCTTACCTGCTGTTGTAGTTTGGCCAAACCTTTTTCTGGTGTCGTTTCACCACTACTTAACTGACTGAGCATCTGGTTTACATCAGCCTGATATTGGGTGTACCCAACGAGGGTGGGGTCCATGAAGCCATCGGGTAGCGATTGGTCCGCTGCCCGCGCTAGAGGGTGTCGCCGTAAATAGGCTTGGTAATTTTGACTCTTTAACGCGGCGGTTGTTAATGGGAGGTAACCGGTGGCCTTGACCCACTTCAACGTTTGTTTCTTAGCCAGTAAGAATTGCATGAAGGCCACCGCTCCTTTACGTTGATCCTTAGAAGCTGACTGGAAGAGCACTAAGTCGTTACCGGCAATGGCGGGGCGCCGCTTACCTTGATAACTCGGTTGCGGTGCCGTTTCCCAGTGTAGTCCCTTAGGCGTGCTGGTTTGCATGATGCCTAACGCAGCGGACGAACCACTGTAGAAGAGGGTCTTGCCCTTGAGAAAATTGACGTTACCGAAACCGTTTGTGCCGGCTGTCGTGGCAGTCTTGGCCTGCAGCATGTCATAGATGATGTGGGTGGCGCCAACAATTTTCGAGTTCGTAAGTTGTGGTCGTCGTTGATACAACGGAGTACCGGCCGCCTGGGCGAGTGAATCGATTTCAGACGAAAGGCTTTGGTCTAAGGCCAGCCCCGTTATTCCCTGGGCGCGGACTTTCTTACCAGCTTTGGCCACGGCCGCCCAAGTTTGGGGAACCTGGATATTGTTCTGCTTGAGGAGGTCGCGATTATAGTAGAGTACCCGAATTGATTTGGAGAAGGGCAGCGCGTACGTCTTACCCTGATACTGGGTTGCCGCCTTAAAATTCGGGGCAATTTTACTAACCGTTTGTTTGGATAAGTAGGGGTCCAGCGGCGTCACGAAGCCGCCCCGCACGTAGTTAGGAACGTTGGTGTAGGTGGTCTGGGCCATCGTTGGCAGGGTATGTGACTTAGCCGCGGCGGTAATCTTTTGCTGGACGTTAGCGAAGTCTCCCTGAGAACTTCCCACGACTTTGTAAGTGGATTGGGAGTGGTTGAAGTCTTTGATCATCTGGTTGAGTGTCTGCTCACTGGCACCACTGGTACCGTGCCAAAAGGTCACCGTCACTCGTTGCTGGGCGGTGGGCTTGGTTTGATGCTGTGCACAAGCGCTGAGGGTACCTAACAGTAGGAGCGAACCAAGACTAAGACTGAGTCGGAACAAGCGTTTCATCAGATTCATCCTTTCAAATGAGTTGCAGAAATCCCCATGACTAAGTATTTTTGGAGGCCTAAGTAGAGGATAAGTAATGGCAAGATGACGCAAACTGTGGCCGCCATCAGCAGGGGGTAGTTAGCACCTTCTGTGGTGGTAAAGGTGACCAAACCAATTGGCAAGGTTCGTAGATTATCGCTGTTGGTGACAATAAGGGGCCACATGAAGGCGTTCCAAGAGGCAATCATTTGTAGAAGGGCCACCGCTGTGATGATGGGTCGAGTCGTTGGAACCAAGATGTGCCAGAGGTATTGCCAGTCGCTGGCACCATCAAGGTGCGCCGCGATGTAAAGGGTCGCGGGTTGTGCCCGAAAGGCTTGATGGAGCGCCACTACCATGAAGACGCTGGCCAGCCACGGAATGATAAGTGCTGCGTAGGTATCCACCCAGTGGAACTGGGCCAGCGTCACAAAGTTGGGAATCAAAAGTAGTTCGCTGGGTACCAGCATGAGTGCAATCAGTAGACCAAATAAGGTGCGGCGACCATAGAATTGAAGGTACGTGAAGGCAAAGGCGGCTAAAATACTGGTGATAAGTTGACCAGCTGTGGTAGTGGCCGTTACCAGTAAGGAGTTTAGGCAGTACCGGGCAAACGGTGCGGCCTGCCAAACGTGCCAATAGTTCAACCACTGCAGCGACTTCGGCAGCCAAGTTGTTGGAATCGTCAGGGTGGTGGCGGCTGGTTGAAGGCTGGTGACGAACATCCAGACAAACGGGATGAGTATCAGAATTGCGCCCAGCGTTAGGAAGAGGGTGCGGGTAATCATTGCGAGATAATGGCGCATCATTAACGCCCCCCTAACTGACGACGGCGGTGACGATAGTAGCCGTAGGTCAGAAGAGTTAAACCGCCGACCAGAACGAATAGGACGACACCGCTAGCGGCGGCTACGGCAAATTGATTTTCCACGTAGAACTTTTGGTAGAGGTAATACATCAGTGTGAGATCGGCGTTGCTGGGTCCAGCCGTGCCGTGGAAGAGCGCGTAAACTTGATCGAACACTTTAAAATTGGTGATGCTCGTGTTAACGACGATCAGGACTGTGATAGGCAAAAGCAACGGCCAGGTCACGTTGGTAAATCGTTGCCAAGGACTAGCACCATCGAGCGTGGCAATGACGGCGTATCGTTGATCAATGTGATTGAGACCGGCCAGAAATAGGATGATATTGACGCCTAGGCCTTGCCAGATACAGACGACCATCAGTGCGGCTAACGCGTAGTGGGGGTCATTTAACCAGTCAATGGCGTTGATCCCGAAGTAACTTAAGAATCGGTTGAGGAGTCCGCCGTCCAAGCGAAACAGCCAGTTCCAGACCAGTCCAATGGCTACCGTGGAGGTCACAAACGGTAGAAAGTAGACGGTCCGGAAGAAACCCGCTAAGCGGCGTGACTGGTTGATTCCTAGTGCAATCAGTAACGATAGTAAGACCGTGACGGGCATGGCGACAAGCACTAACAGGAGCGTGTTGCGACAGGCCAGCTGAAAGGTGGGGTCGTGCCAGAGTGTGATAAAGTTGCCCCAACCAATTGCGCTGACCTGGTTGGTGTAATAGTTATAGTGGGTGTAGCTACTCATCAGAAACGCATGAATCAAAGGCCAAACGGCAAAGATTCCCGTAATGATCAGGAAGGGCGCCAGGTAGAGTAAGGCTTTCAGGGTTGATTTAATAGTGGGTTGGGCGTTAAGCATGGGCATCACCCGACCAAAGGCACGTGCCAGCGTTATTAAATAGATGACAGCCTTGTGGTGTAATGGTTAAGGCAACTTGAGTTGCGGTCGTGGGGGCAATGGCGGTGCTGACAAAGTTGCCGCTTAGATTATGTAGGTACGTTTGAGTGTCTCGTCCCAGCTGGGTTTGTTGCGTAATATCAGCCGAAAAGGTTGCTACGTCGGGTGTAGTGGGCAGAATTGCCTCGCTACGGATGCCGAAGGTGTTTGCCTGAGCGAGCACCGTGGCTGGCAGCAACGCGCGTAACTTTGCCGGTAACGTTGCGACTGGTAATAGGTTGATCTGGGGGTGGCCGATAAATGCGGCGACGGTCTGATTATGTGGGTGACGATATAGTTCGACGCTGGTACCAACTTGTTGGAGCTGACCATTTGCTAGGATCATGATGCGGTCGGCAATTTGGAGGGCGTCCTCTTGGTCATGAGTCACTAGCAAAGTCGTGACACCAGTCTGTTGCTGGATGTGACGAATGACAGCGCGGAGGTCTTCGCGCAAGGCGGCGTCTAAGTTGGCGAGGGGTTCGTCCAAGAGCAGGAGGTTCGGTTGCTTAGCAAGTGCTCGGGCAATAGCAACTCGCTGTTGTTGTCCCCCGGAAAGGTTACGGGGAAACTTGTCGAGTTGGTCGGTTACGTGGACCAGTTCTGCCAAGGCGGCGGCCCGCTGGTAGCGATGACGTTTCTTGACGTGGGCCATTTTCAAAGGAAACGCAATGTTGTCCTGAACGGTGAGGTGGGGGTACAGTGCGTAGTCCTGGAAGACCATGCCAATGTTACGTTGCCGGCTATCTTGTGAGGTGACATCGGTCTGATCGAAGATGATTTGACCAGCTGCTGGGGTCAATAATCCTGCAAACAGATTTAGAATCGTGGTTTTCCCACTCCCACTGGGGCCCAGTAGCGCGACTAGTTCACCGTCGGGGATGGTCGCTGAAAAATGGTCGAGGATAGCGGGATGGTGATCATAGGCCAATGTGACATTTTGAAGGGCGACCTGCATGGTGTCGCCTCCTTTCGCTAAAGCATGCAATATTTTGTCGACTTATATTGTCGAATGACTAGGAAATCACGTACCAATAACTGGTTGACTGGTTATGATTTTACTCAGTATAGATACCTTTCATTATAGCTGATTCAAAATTATTATGGTATAAATTATCTTTATTCGGAATGATTGGCTATTATGAAAATGTCCCGACTTAAGATACCTTGCTATGACGGTGATCACTGCTGGAACCCTTGGTATAACAATACTTGTAAGACGTATCGTTTCGACTACTGGTCGGTTTCTGCTAAAGTTAGCTGTGAATCAGATAGAGAGATGAGAGAACGGGTGAAATGGCAAAAGAGGGGAAACGCCACAGTATTTTCGGCGACGTTATCGCCATTGTGGGGTTAGGAATCATTGTGTATGGGTTCCAATTTTCAACGGACATAACGTCGTTGGTGGCGCTAGTTGGTTTTAGTTTTACCGTTTTCAGTCAAGATATTGGCCGTATGATTTTTCACGGATAGTAGTGAAAGGTCGACTAATTAAGCGGATAAGTAAACCGGCTAAGCCCTGAGGACTTAGCCGGTTTTGAGTTGGTTGGTATTGAAGAAGTCAGTTTCAGTGGAGGTCGTCCTCCTGACTGCCGCAACGCAGTCAGTTATTTCGTCATATACATGTACTTGTAGATCCATTGAGCGCCTACGGAGTTGTGAACCATACCGTGTAGCTTCATGTTCTTCAAATAGTAGTTATAGTTTTGATACAGTGGGGTTTCGGCCTGGTCATCGGCCAGGAGCTTTTCAGCTTGGAGCAGTTTGTTCCACCGTCCCGTGGCGCTCAAGTTGTCAGTCGTGGAGTCATTGATCAGTTTGTCATACTGCTGGTTCTTCCAGCCACCGTAGTTTTGGGGGTTATTGCTGAGCATTGGCTTTAAGAATTCGATGGGGTCCGCGATATCCGCCCCACGGCCCCCAATGTAAGCGTCATATTGGCCGTTAGTGCTCCGTTGGTAGGCAATCTGGTCCGGTACCGTTTGTAACGAAATGGTGAGCCCAGAGAGCTGCTTTTCAGCGGATGCTTTGACCAGTTCGGCTAACTTGCTGGAAGCATCATCGGTGGACGTCAGCAGGGAGAACTTCAACGTCTTTAAGTTAAGCTGGGCTAACCCTTTTTTCCAGTAAGTTTTGGCTAGACTGGGGTCATGAGTCACACTTTCGCCGGCATCTTGCAGTTTCCCAAAGTCTTCGTTTTTAGCGTTATAACTCAGGTAGTTCGTGACCATCCCAGTTGGTTGTAGGGCGGAACCGCTAAAGAGGTCTTTAACGATTTGCTTGCGGTCCAACGTCAGAGAAATGGCTTTACGGATGTTGACGTTGTTGAAGGCCCGTTTGAGCGTAGCGTCCTTTGAATTTTGGTTGTACAGAATGTAGTTCATGTACGAGTAAGGACCGGCAAATAGCCGTTTATCCCCCTTGAAGTTCTTGTACTGGTTACTAGACAGGATGGTAAAGTCTAGCTTTTTGGTTTGGTAGAGATTAAGACTTGTTTGGGGAATTGGTTCGTAGAACAGGTTGATTTTATTCAGTTTGACCTGGTCCTTGTCCCAATATTTATCATTTTTAACGAACGTCCAGTTCTTGCTTTCAGGTTCCCACTTACTCATCTTGAAGGGACCAGAATAGGCGACTTTGTCGGGCGCTGTACCGTATTCCTTGCCGTATTTATCCACAAGCTTTTTGTCCTGTGGCGAGAAGGCCTGGTAGGTCATTAGCTTGTCAAAGTAAGCAATGGGGTGCTCTAGGGTAACGACCAGCGTTTGGTCATCCTTGGCGACAGCTCCCAACTTATTAGCAGGAAGCTTACCAGCGTTGATGGCCATGGCATTCTTGATGCCTTTAAATATGTACGGGAACATTGACTTAGTGGCTGGCTTAAGTGAGCGCTGCCACGAGTAGACAAAACTCTGGGCATTGATTGGATCGCCGTTACTAAACGTGGCACCCTTGCGAATGGTAAATGTGTAGGTCTTGCCGTCCTTAGAAACGGTGTGTTTGGTAGCTAAAGCAGCGACCACTTTATGGTGTTTATCTACGGTCAGCAGGGTATCAAACAAATTTCCGGTCTGGTCGAAGCCACGAGACTTGGAAATATCTAACGTAGAGACTGAGAAGTTTGACGATAAGTTGGTCGTGCGCACCAAATCTTGATGAGATGCATCGGACTTTTTACCACAAGCAGCGAGCGTCAAAACCAGTGTTGCGGAAGTGGCCACCACAGCCAACCAACGCAGGTGGGACGATACTTGAGACATAAGAGAACCTCCTAATATAAGCTATTAACCACGTACCTCGCGCAGTCGCCACCATTGACGATGCCGTCCAAGGTACAACCAAGGATAGTATAGCAGGATTTAGCTAAACTAAGCAACTGTAAACTATCTTAGATAAATATAATTAATATTATAAAATGATTTTAACAATTCTCGGAAAATAGGTTACAAATAGCTGCGGCATTTCGTTAGTGTTAGTAAGGCGTGTGTTTAATAACTAGTGCAACCTTCAGACTAGTCCTGGATAATTAGTGAGCGGGAAGTTTTAAATGAGTTCAGGATACGGGTAAACTAGTCATTGGCGGGAAAGTGAGCCGCCTACATGGATCAGAATGGCACTTGACTGATGAGTTAGATATTCCTGAGATGCGTGCGAATTCCTACAGTCACCTGGTTACTGGTGTGTAGAGGTGAAACCGGACAAATCCTGGTTAGCCCGGCTTAAATCACGTCACATGCACCACGTTCTGATAGTGGTATTGGTGAAATAAAAGGACTATATTGCTTGTTAGACTGCGAAATGATGGTGTTTTAGCGCCATCAATCGGCAGATTGGCTGGGTATTTACGATACAGACAACCCTCAGTCAACATTCTAATGGATGAGGAAGGTTTCGGCATGACATGGTCACACTGGCAAGTCCCACCGTTTGAAACGAGCGTGTTCTTCGTCTTAGGCGTGCTTACGCTCTACTGGGTCTCTTATAATTGGCTGGCAACCTGGTTTCACAACCGGCATAGCAAGCTAAGTGACGACGTCATCAATACCTGGTACGGCGTCATCTACATGTTGGTTTTTGTCTTTAGTATTCAAACGCTAGTCATTGGTAGTCAGGATGCCTGGCAGTTCATGAATTTTCAACTGATTGCAATTATTTTCTGTGCGTATTTTCTAAATATTCACGTATCGTATTATTTCTTTTTCCCAATCGTTTTGATCTACATGGCCTTTAACGGTTCGTTGGGCTACTGGCAGTCGTGGGGGCACGCCGTAACATTGATGGCTTTCTTCTGGATACTCAATGATATTCGGGTCAGGTGTCACGGGCGGCACAGTATCTTTGCGGTGTATATGCTGGTGGGGGTGCCCTTTGGCGGTTTGCTGTGGCTGTGGATGAAACTTAAATTTGCGTTCACTTGGACAACGTTCTGGCAGGAATGGATCTACTTGGTAATTTTTGAGGCCTTGCTGTTTATTTATGTATCCATGCTATCTCATGATAGTGAAATCAAGGTGCGTCTGGCGAAATTTGCTAGTCACGATGCGCTCACCCAAACGGAAAACTTTGCTGCGTATACTAGCGCGATTGAAGCTTTGTTTGCGGAGAGTCGTAAGCAAGAGCAGCCGCTGACGATGATGATGTTTGATATCGACCATTTCAAACAGATCAATGACACCTTCGGTCACTCGGTGGGAGATCAGGTTTTGCGAGAAGTGTCGTCGGTGGTCCAGACCGTGATTGCGGCCAACGATGACCAGATCTCTTTTTATCGAACCGGTGGGGAGGAGTTTAACCTGCTCTTTCCGACGTATGACTTAGAAACGGCGGCCCCCGTGGTTCATCAAATCTTTGCGGCAGTGAACCACGTGACGATTGAGACGGAAGCGAATCAAATCAACGTCACGATTTCCGTCGGGGTAGCGGTTGCCAATACCGATGATCGGTCCCCCATGGACTTTTACAACCGAGTTGACAAGAATCTCTACCATTCCAAGCGTCACGGGCGGATGCGAATTACGATGGCTTGACTGCCACTTGTCGCACATTTTGACTTATATATGTTTGGAGCACAGAGAGGGTGTGAGACAAGAGTCTCACACCCTCTCAAACTTTAGATTGAACCAACCGCCGTTAGCAGATTCGCTGATGGCGCTCGGCTCGTGTACGTGAAGTCGTTGGGATACCGCTTGATTAGGGGCCAGCAGCAGTGGTACCTCAGAACGTAGCATACGACTTCTCACGCGGTGTTACATTATGGCTTATCTGAAGGCCTTCTGATAATTTTTCAGAATGGCTTCAAATCGAGTGAGAAGCCCAACCTTTGGCTGAAGCGTCCCCACGGCAGGCGGAATCCCTGACCACCGGAGCGCGACCAGGCTAACAGTAAAATATGAGGCTGATGCAAACAAGTTAACTGTCAGTTGTAAGTTAGCCCCATTTGTGATAATCTGACAACAGTTGCATAGAAATAAAAACGAATGAGACGGTCAGCGCCGGATTGGAAATGGGTGTTTAGCGAGCTAAGGATGGTGTCAGCTTAGCCACCCACTAATCTAGGAGAACTCCGTCTCTGTTGTGGGCTGAAACCTTAGGAGTAGGCCTCACCGTCCCCGTCACGTTAACAACGGTGCGTATGTTTAGTACGCTTATTAAAGTTGGTTTTGTATTAAAGACAATTTGGGTGGTACCGCGGAAAGATCTTTCGTCCCTGTTTGGAGGGATGATGGATCTTTTTTTGTGTCATCATCGGAATTTTCACTATAAAGGAGAGTAATCATGGCAGAAGTTTTAGTAAAAGATTTATTTAGCGACCAGCACTTTGCTGAGGATGAAGAAATTGTTTTACACGGTTGGGTTAAGACCGTTCGCGGTTCCAAGCGAGTTGGATTCATTGAATTAAGCGATGGTTCAAGCATGAAGCACGCACAAATCGTGATGCGTAGCGACTTGGAAAACTACGCCGAAATGACGAAGTTGCCTTTGAGTTCCACGATTAAGGTTGTGGGGACGGTTGTTTATACGCCAGACGCTAAACAACCATTGGAAGTTCACGCTTCTGAAATCGTGTTGGAAGGGGCTTCCGACAACGACTACCCCTTACAAAAGAAGAAGCACACGTACGAATACCTGCGGACCATGGCCCACTTACGACCACGGACGGACACGTTCTACGCAGTCTTCCGTATCCGGTCATTGGCAGCCTTTGCCATTCACCAGTACTTACAGGAACACGGATTTACCTACGTGAACACGCCAATCATCACGAGTAGTGATAGTGAAGGTGCCGGCGAAATGTTCCGGGTTACCACGCTGGACATGAACAACTTGCCTAAGACTGAGGACGGTAAGGTTGATGACAGCAAGGACTTCTTCAAGGCAGAAACGAACCTGACAGTGAGTGGTCAACTCCAGGTTGAAGCCTTCGCTCTGTCCTTACGGGATGTTTATACGTTTGGCCCGACTTTCCGGGCGGAAGATTCCCATACTGCCCGGCACGCCTCTGAATTCTGGATGATCGAACCAGAAATGGCCTTCGCTGACCTACACGACAGTATGAAGGTTTCTGAAGAACTATTGAAGTCCGTGGTATCCTACCTCTTGAAGCACGCCAAGGATGAATTGCAGTTTTTGAACGACAACGTCGATGACGACTTGCTGGACCGGTTGCATCAAACTATCGGTGAAAAGTTTGCGGAAATCACTTACACGCAAGCCATTGAAGAGCTGGAAAAGGCGCCAGTCAAGTTCGACGTTCCCGTTAAGTGGGGGATTGATTTACAGTCCGAACACGAACGTTACTTGTGTGAACAGGTCTACGGTCGCCCAACCTTCCTGACCGACTACCCACGTGACATCAAGGCCTTCTACATGCGCGACAACGATGACGGTAAGACGGTTGCTGCTGCCGACATGTTGGTCCCTCGTATCGGTGAATTGATCGGTGGGAGTCAACGTGAAGAACGAGTCGCCCAATTGGAACAAAAGATCAAGGACTTCAACTTGCCACCAAAGGAATACGAATGGTACTCAGAACTCCGGAAGTACGGCGAAACGCCACACTCTGGTTTCGGTATCGGTTTTGAACGGTTACTGATGTACGTCACCGGGATGGAAAACATCCGCGACGTGATCCCTTACCCACGTACGCCAGGTAACGCTGAATTCTAAAGTGATTGTTTAATTGCAAAAATAGCGCCCGAGATGTTTGTACTAGTCCCTGTCAAGTTGTCATATGAAATAATATAATTTTATGTTGTCTCTAAGCGGCCTCACTCCGGTATTCTACCGGGGTGAGGTCGTTTCTTGCTGGTGAGCGATCTAGGTGATTGAAGTAGTGGATTCCTTCCTTTACCAGCGCTTCAAATTCTTCGTAGGTTTTGGGCATTGGATGACGATCCATCCAATGCGTCTTGAACTCATTCCACCAACGTTCCATTGGCGCGTTATCGCAAGGCGTACCCGGTCGTGACATACTGCGTGTGACTTCGTAGGGGACCAGAAAGTTATTGAATTGTTTGGACGTATAAGCCGATCCGCGGTCAGTATGAACTACCGGATTGACGTCACCAGCGTACTCAAAAGCCCGCCGAAATACTTCGATTTCGGCATCTGCTGTTTCTGTTTTACTTAAGTTAGAGGCAATCAAGACCCGTCCGTAAAGGTCCAAAACGCCGCTCAACCGCATTTTGAACTGCCCATTAACGCCGTAAGATAATTCAGTTGAATCGGACAGCCAAACCTGATTAGGGGCGGTGGCCGTAAAATTTTGGTTCAAAAGATTATCTTGCATGTACTGTTCTTGTTCCTTGATTCTATGATGCTTCTTGACCCGAATCTGGCATCGAATCCCTAGGTTACCCATAATGCGTTTGACTCGCTTAATGGTAACGTCAAAGGTGATCTGCTCGTCTCGGTTCAGGTTTGATAAAATCTTACCAGCACCGATTGCTTGATGATGTTGTTTAAACCAATATGTGATGCGTTCTTCTAGTAGCTTTTCTTGAGCGCCCCAGACCGTTTCTTGACGGTGGAGGAACTTATTGTAGGCTTGCCGGCTCACGCCGACGTATGACAATAATTTTGTGATGGCACCGTGTTTCCCTTGACTGACCTCGCTGATTGCCCGATATGCCAGTCGATGTTGTTGTTTCACCCCTTGCGCTGAAGTTCCTGATATTTTTTTACAAATTCTTCCAGTAGTTTCATGTCGGCGACCTGACCTTCCAATTGTCGAATCCGTAGATTCGCTTTGTCTAGGTCGGTCACTTCTTTTTGTGCCTTACGGCGCCCACGGTTGTCTCTTAGAACCTCATATCCGCCATCTTTAGCCTTCATAACCCATGAACGAGCCTGCTGATAGGAGACTTGATAATGTTCGGCCGCTTCGCTATATGAGTGCTTGTGTTTGGTAATGAATTCAACGACTTCAATACGCTCTTCCCACGTGGTTTTTCGACTCATTTTCGGGACCTGCTTTCTTGACGGCGACGCCGTCACAGTTTTGTCCCTATTATACTTGGAAACCCAAGTCATTACTTGGGAAAATGAACGTAAACCATACTTCATAGCTAGTTCCTGTGCGGAACCTTCACCGTTCAAAAAGGCATAGATAACCTGTAGTTTGAAGGCACTACTGTAGTGATGATTTTTCTTGGCTTCCCTCAGTCCATCAAGGCCATCACGGTGGTATCGATCTAGCCACTGAGCCACCGTATGCTCACCTAAACCATTTGCTTTTCCAAAGGCTGTACTTGATAGTCCCGAAGCCTCAAATTCGTTAATCAATGCCAGCTTCTCCATGGCACTAAACTTGGCTCTTGGCATACAAAAAATCCCTCCGTCATTGTCAGATGAATTATATTATTTCATCTGACAACCACAGAGGGATCATAACAGTTTTCTCGGACGCTATTTTTGTGCTGGTGATTAAGTTTGATTCAACAACTAAAGGTTGAAAATTTGAAAATCATTATCAAGCCAAGAATAGTCAGGCGTTATAGACTTAAAATTAGTCTCACCCCGCCACCTGCGGCCTAAACAAGTTCTTGGAAATTAAGTTAGCTTAAGCGCTGCATCAGGGTCACATCGTTTAAGATGTCTTGCAAGGTGATTTTAGCCATTTTGGCTTCAGCCGCGGCTTGAATCTCCTGATAGTAGTGGCTCAAGACCTTGGGAACCGTTTGGCCGACTGGACAATTTTGAGACGTATGTGTGTCCACGTTCAGTAGGGGAGCTTGGCCGGGGAGCGTAGCGTAGATGTCACGCAGGGTGATTTCGGCTGGATTGTGTGCCAGTGCAAGTTGAGTGGGGCCGTGAGTGGGGGCTAACAACTGATGGTGTTTTAGATTAGCCATGATTTTCCGAATTAAGCTGGGCGATGTTTCAAGACTGCTGGCAATTTCCTGGCTAGTCATCTTTTTACCTTTAAAGTAGGCGATGTAGACCAGGACGTGGATGGTATCGCTGAACTGGGTGTTTGCCATGTAGAGGCTCCTCTCTGTTAAGATTATGTATTATATTCTATAACAGTTTGGTGTAAAAATCAGGTAAAACGCCCAACTAGTTTGTTTTATTGTGCCAATAAATTGACATTTTAGAAAAAAGCGGTTATTCTTAAAACTGTACTTAAAAAGAATACAAAATTTAAAAACTTATCAGGGGGTCTGCATTATGTCAGCAATCACGATTTTTGGTAAAGGTAACATGGGTCAATCAATCGGTGACGTCTTCAAGCAAGGCGGGAATCAGGTTAGTTTTATTGATTCTGCCGATCCCGTAGAAAACTTAGGATCAATCGTTGTTCTGGCCGTTCCTTACAACGCTGCATTAAGCATTGCCAAGGCGAACCAGGCGGCATTAGCAGGGAAAATCGTTATCGATATTACGAACCCACTGAGCTTTGAAACTTGGGACGAATTAGTTGTCCCAGCTGATAGCTCAGCCGCAGCCCAAATTGCGGCTTTACTACCAGAATCTAAGGTTATCAAGGGCTTCAACACAACCTTTGCGGCAACCTTACAGAATCGCAAGGTCGGTGACCAAGCACAAACGACAGTTATGGCTGCGGGTGATGACGCTGATGCTAAGCAAGCATTTGCTGATGCATTGACCGACAGTGGTGTGGCTTTCGTTGATGCCGGTTCCTTGAAGCGGGCTCGTGAACTCGAAAGCTTTGGCTTCTTACAAATGACCTTAGCGGCTAACGAAAAGATTGGCTGGACTGGTGGCTTCGGCGTTTTAAAGTAAACCAATCAGTATAATAGAAGAGTGTAATATGGAGACTCAAGCAGAGGTGAAAAGTGCTTGAGTCTCTTTTTGGGTAGTCCAATACGAAAATTGGAAAAGGGACCAACGTCATAATCAGACGTTGATCCCTTTAATACTACAATATAAATTTAATCATAATCGTGACTAATACTAGTGTAGCCAGAGGCGGCAAATAAAACGTTGGCTAGTTAGTCAACAACGACCAAGGACTTAATAGCTTCACGCTTAGTCATTGCTTGGTAAGCATCATCGATGTCATCCAGAGCAAAGGACTTTGTGAAGACCTTACCGGGGTGAATGTCGCCATCCAGAACGGCCTTCAACAAGAGTTGTTTGTCGTAAGTCGTTACGGAAGCAGGGCCCCCAGCAATAATCTTGTTGGTGTAGAAGGATGGTGCCATGTCGATCTTAGGTTCATGAGGCAGACCCACCCGGCCCACGATAGCACCTGGACGGGCGACCTTCATGGCCGTGTCGTTAGATTGTTCCGTACCGACACATTCCAAGACAGCGTCAGCGCCGGAGTTGTTGGTTAATGCCATGACTTTGGCAACGGCTTCGTCACCCCGTTCAGCAACAACGTCAGTGGCACCGAATTCCATGGCCAATTTTTGACGATCTTCGTGACGGCTCATTGCAATGATGCGCTTGGCACCACGCATTTGAGCGGAGATAACCCCACAGAGACCTACGGCACCGTCACCAACAACGACGACCGTGTCACCAGTCTTAACGTTGGCTACGCGAGCAGCGTGGTAACCAGTTGCCATGACGTCGGCTAGGCTCAGCAAGGACTTCAGCATTTCGTCGCTGTAGTCGGCTGGCTTGCCAGGAATCTTAACCAAAGCCCACTCGCCGTGTTGGAAACGAATGTATTCGGATTGCACGTCACTACTGAAGTTGTCCGTGTGGTTCTGGCAAGCACCGTCAAAGCCGGCCCGACAAGCAGCACAGTGGCCACAGCCGTGGGTAAATGGTGCAATGACAAAGTCACCGGGTTGAACGGTCGTGATGTCGGAACCGACTTCTTCAACGATCCCAATAGCTTCGTGACCGGAGTTTTCGGAGTTTTTCGCCTTGTCTTCTAAGCCGCGGTAAGCCCAGAGATCTGAGCCACACACGCAAGTCCGGACAACGTGAATAATCACGTCATCAGGTGCCTGAATCTGAGGCATATCAGCGTCAACGACTTTAACCTTACCTGGTTCTACAAATACAGTTGATTTCATCGTGTTACCTCCTAGATGTTTCTATCAAAAGTTTAAGCGTTCACAAATTGTTTGTAAAGAATGATTACTTTCGTGATGGTGCTTGGTCATCATGGATTAGCTTAGTGGGAAATTACCGGCACGTTCAATGCTTATTGCGTATCATTGTCTATGCTTAATGTACATGAGTTGAATCGTTAGTCGGGCCACTTTGCCATGACTTGGTCGATCAAGGGTTGGACGCGTTGTTTTTCTGATCGCAAAAAGTTGGCGTAAATGGTCAGTTGCGCTTGGTCATCACTGATGGGAATCCGAACGCGACTGTCATTTAGGGTAGTGGGGGATGCTTGGGTGGGATCGAGCGGATCAAAGATGGAGATGTTGGTACTGAAATAAGGAAAGTCAGCGAATTTTGTAATTTCATCGAAGGCTTCTCGCTGTTCCTGGTAGAGAAATTTGGCATTGGGAATTTCCTGCTGAATCACGTTACGCCACGGGCCAATATTAGTGAGGACAATGAAGCTAAGATCTTTTAGCTCGGCGAAGGTGATGGTCGATTGATTAGCCTGAAACATAAATTTATTTAGATTGACTGCTAGCCGTTCGTAGCCAACTAGCTGAGAGCTGGTAGTTTTAGAGGCGAGCTTGTGATCGGAAAAAATTAGTGAGTAATCGTGGTTGATGAGTAGTGTGTCAATGTTGGTTGCCAATAGCTCGTGGTTGATCGTGACGTTGGTGGGCAGGGATAGTGTGTTCAAAACGTAGAGGGGCCCTGGCAGCGTGGTGCCAATTTGCAGGGTTCGTTGGTCTTGATCAAAGCTATGAATTCGTGCAACTGCTTGGTTCTGTGCTTGGAGCAGGGCAGTGGCTTCTTGGGTAGCCAATTCGCCGGTGGGGGTCAGACTGAGTCGGTTGGGTTGACGGTCAAATAATTGAACGCCGAGGTCACTCTCCAATTTTTGCATGCCCCGCGTAACGGTGGGTTGGGTGACGTTGAGCTGCGTTGCAGTTTCGGCTAGGGTGCCGGTCTGAGCAAAGGTCACCAACTCTTCTAATAAGTAGTTTTCTAACATAACAAGTCCCTCCTAGTATACGTCACCTGTATGCTAGCATGTTTATCTGGTAATTTTCAACTAAGGCGTTTGCCAGTATAGTAGAGTCATTCAAGACATGAAGGGATGGACCAGCAAAATGACTACTGTACCAACAATTAAATTAAATAACGGGGTTGAGATGCCTCAACTAGGATTTGGCGTTTTCCAAGTACCTGATTTAAAGGAATGTGAAGAAGCCGTCGTCACCGCATTGCAAGCCGGTTATCGGTTACTTGATACCGCAACGGCTTATCAGAACGAAGAGGCGGTCGGTCGTGCCATCAAGAGAAGCGGCGTGCCGCGTGATGAAATCTTTGTTACATCAAAGTTGTGGGTGTCAGAATTTACTTATGAACGTGCTCAGCAGGGAATCAACGATTCTTTACAGCGGTTAGGTTTAGACTATATGGACCTATACTTGTTGCATCAACCCTATGGTGACACGATGGGGGCTTGGCGCGCTTTGGAAGAAGCCCAACAAGCTGGCAAGATTCGCGCGATCGGCGTCTCCAACTTTTATGCCGATCAACTGAAAAATTTAGAGTTGACGATGACGGTCAAGCCAGCCATCAATCAAATTGAAATCAATCCTTGGTACCAACAGCCCGAAGAGGTGCAGTTCAGTCAAGGCGAAAACGTACGAGTTGAAGCCTGGGCCCCCTTCGCTGAAGGGAAACACAATATTTTCCAAAATGAAACGATTGCCCAAATTGCGCAGGCTCACGGCAAGGCAACGGGACAGGTGATTTTGCGGTGGCTGCTTCAACGAGGTATTACGGTAATTCCGAAGTCAGTTCACAAGGAACGGATGATTGAAAACATGAACGTGTTTGACTTTGAATTGACGGACGCTGAAATGCGAGTGATGCAGTCGTTAGATAAGCAAGAGAGTCAGTTCTTTGATCACCGTGATCCCGTAACGATTGAACAAATTTTTGGATCAAGTTTGAAGCAACTTAGCTAAGGAGAGATGACAATGACAAATGCGCCAACGATTAAATTAAATGATGGTCATGACATTCCTGCCATTGGGTTTGGGACTTTCCAAATCCCGAGTGATGGGTCAACTTACCGTGCCGTACTCGAAGCTTTGCAGCTGGGCTATCGGCATATCGATACTGCTGTGGCATACTTTAACGAGACTGAAGTTGGGCAAGCTATTGCTGATAGCGGCATTCCACGTGACCAAATTTGGGTGACGAGCAAGTTGTGGCTCCAAGATTTTGGCTATGAAGCAGCTAAGCAGGCCATTGATGTTTCCTTAAAAAAACTCGGATTGGCTTACATGGATCTTTACCTGATCCATCAACCTTATGGGGATGTTCCCGGTGCTTGGCGCGCAATGGAAGAGGCCCAACTGGCGGGCAAGATTCGCTCAATTGGGGTTTCTAATATGACGCCTAAGATTTGGCAGAAGTTTGTGCCGCAGTTTGAGACAATGCCCGCCGTTAACCAAGTTGAGTTTAATCCGTACTTCCAGCAACAACCGTTACGCCAATTGATGGCTGAAAATGACGTGAAGCTGGAGGCCTGGGCGCCACTTGGTCAGGGGAATCAGGCATTGCTCAACAATCCCGTGATTACCAGTCTAGCCCAAAAGTACGGCAAGAATGCCGGTCAAATCATCTTAAGATTTGAAAATCAACTGGGCGTTATTGTTTTTCCTAAGTCGGTCCACGCTGCTCGCATTAAGAGCAATTTGGCTATCTTTGATTTCAAACTGACGCCAGCTGAGATGACGACTCTGGCTGGCTTGGATAAGGGCAAAGGGATGCATGATCCGGATGCTGACGGTGTTCAAGAGACGTTATTAGCTGCGTTCGACGTTCACGCTGACGACTAGCGGTTGTGAGTGAAAGATTGATAGGCGGTGCTGCCAGTGAGCGGTGCCGTCTATTTTTGTCGAATGCGCTCAGTTAGAGTGACCCCTCTGGTATAATGGAAGTCATTGTGAAAACAGGTAGCGGAGGAAAACATGAAGAGTAAAGATTATCAATTGAAGATTCCGGCGGCGGTCAGTGAACAGCTGCAATTGCTGGAAGATACGCCAGTTAAACTGGTTGTGAAGCGGGACCGGTTAGTCGTCCAGTTTGCGGAACCCCGCCAACAGGTCTTCCAAAAACGGGTAGTATTCTGGCCGCTCTTACTGGCCCTGTTTGCGAGTGTGGGGTTCTTTATTTTTTGTGTTTCGCAGGGGATGCACACGGTGAAACTGGTGGGGGAACAGTCTCTGGCAACGGCTATTATTCTGGTAGGGGTGGTGTTGGGGACATTACTCTTCGCGGGGTTCTTTATCCATGACCGTAATAATCCCTTGAATCACTTTACGAAAAATATCTACTGGCGAAACTTTCCGGTTATTGTGTTGTCATTTGCATTGATTCTGGCGTTAGTTCTCAGCGGGAGTATGTGGCTGTTAGGTGTCTTATTTAATGGCGCCATCTTTGGCTCGTTTACGGCTAGCATTATTCTCTTTGTCTTTAGTTTGGTTGTGAATGCCACGATGGTCTACTTTTCACTGATGGTAGATGCTGGTGTCTTGACCACTGTGCTGACGTTGGTCATCATCAGTGGTGTCGTCATCTCCATGGCCGTGAACAATCAGAAGTACTGGTGGCAACACAACCTCAGCTTTCTGGGAACGAACGGGGCGTCTAGTGGCTGGCAATTCAATGCGACGTTGATTTTCGCAGCGTTATTGATGATTGCCCTGATTGATTACCTTTTCGTGAGTCTGCATGAGGTCTTTCCCAATTCACGTCGTCTTTGGGTGTTACGTATTCTGTTAACGCTAACGGCAGTGGACTTGGGAATGGTGGGAGTCTTCCCTAACAACGCTATTTCTCATGACCTACACGATCAAGTGGCAACTTTCTTGGTGTACTTTATCATTGCCCTGATTATAGGCGTTCGTTGGTTGTTACCTCAGATTACGCGGGACTTCTTGTACCTGTCGTACGGAGTGGGGGTAGCGCTGGTGATTGCTGAAATCCTATTTAGATGGTTGGGGTACTTCTCATTGACGGCGTTTGAATTGATTGCCTTTGTCATGGCATTTGGGTGGTTGTTGATGCTCCTGGAACAGATTGAGGGATTGATTACAGCTGGAACGGAAGGCATGATTCAACAGACTAAACGTGTTTGAAAGCGGTCAGAGAAGAGAGTGAGAGAAACGTGGGTTAGTGGGTGATCGTTAGCGGCAACCGACGAATAATTCTGATATTGGCTGGCTTGCTTATCGGGGGTTCAGCGGAATTGTCTGGATATAGTTCAGAACCCAAGAAAAGGGTCGAGATGGTATGTCTCGACCCTTTTCTGTTGCGGTTTAGTTGTGATGGTTTTTAACAGTGAGATTAGGCACCATCTGCCGAACAGCCCGTCCCTTGTGATGTTGACTGATAGTTGCTGCAATTTTAGTTAATCTGGTAGCCTGAGTCATATCCTTGCTAAAAGAGTGGACGATGAAGCTGTTGTAGGTGACCGTTTGCTTAGCGGTGAGTTTAAAACGGTTGGGTTCAAGATTTTTGTCCTGATCTGTCGTGTTTTGGTCGGGCCAGACAAGATATTGGGGGTGGCCGTGGTGGGGGTAAACTTCAACTTGCCAACCAGCCTTAAAGTCGGAAGCTTCTTGCCATCGTTGTAACTTGGTATATTTCAAGGCGTAATAAATGATGGCGGCGTAACGGAGTTTTTCGTGTTGTTTGAGCTCGGTCACGGTGAGAAGGTTGTTGGGGCGTTTGGGTTTGTTAGGTTTTGTAGTTGCTGTGGTAGCTTGGGTCGGCTGGTGCTGCTGATTTAAGGCCCAACCGCCGCCCAGAAGCAGGAGTACCAGTAAGATTAGACTTCCAAATAGTAGTGATTTTTTCATGATAAACGCGCGTCCTCTTTGACTGTTTTCCTCTAGCTTACGAGACTTGGTCGGATTGGACAACTTAAGTTGTGGTAAAGAAAGATGATTAAAGTGTCATATAATCGGTACTTATAGGATTCTGAGGCACTCTACCGGCCTATTTTAGGATGAAAAAACCGATCAAACGTTGAAATAAACGTTCGATCGGTTGCTTGTGTTTAGTACCAGTGATGATGTTGCCAGAATGACTTAGCCTTAGTCCAAGTCTTGTAACGATTCTTCACGTACTTGTTAGCGGTCTTTTCTTGGTTAACAGCTGAGAGGTCACCGTGCAGGTAAGACTTCAGTAATTGGTAGCGGCCGTAACAGTTACCGTTGCGGGCCTTGTAACTGTAGCGAGATTCGCGGAAAGCAATCCACTTTTTGGCAGCTTTTTGCTTCTTGGATAACCCGGAGTTGATTTTAGAGATTTTCTTTTTTTGTGAGGCAGATAATTTCTTGGCTGCTTGGGCAGTCGTCGGTTCTTGGTTAGTCAGACTTGACGTCACATCGGTAGCCATACCGAAGGCGAAGCCGAAAAGTAGTAATAGTGTTGCAAATTTGATTTTTAGTTTTGACATATTTTATTTAAACACTCTTCCTATTCCGTATAATCTATGCTACTAGCATACCCGAGGAGTGTTGCAATTAGATTACTAAGCAGTTAAAAGGGCGTCACATAAGATTAAATAATATTTCAAGGGAATGGTCGACATACTTAAGCGTACAAGTTATTTATAAGTAACAGTACGGCGTATTGCCGGTCTGATGCGGTTTGGACCACAGCTTAATAATTAACGGGATAATAAATGATTGTAAAACAAGATTTATCAAATTTGCGACACTGTGGCTTAACTTGGTGAATTTTACCGAAAAAAGCCAAAGTAACCAATGACAATGATTCCCAAGATAATCCGATACCAACCAAATAATTTGAAATCATTATTCCGAATATACCGCAAGAGAAACTTGATCGATAAAAAGGCCACCACGAATGAAACAATGACGCCAGTGAGGAGTACGATGAGTTGACTACTGGTAAAGTGGTTGCCGTGCAGAAAGTATTTTAGAATCTTTAAGGAAGAGGCACCGAACATCGTGGGAATAGCCAGAAAGAAGGAAAATTCGGTGGCCACATAGCGTGAGGTTCCCAGCAGGATTCCCCCTAGAATGGTTGCACCGGAGCGTGAGGTTCCCGGTACCATGGCCAGAACTTGAAACAGACCGATCCAGACGGCCATGCTCATGGGCAGGCGGTTGAGATCGTCAAAGCGAGGACGTTGGTGTCGATTGTAAGTTTCGATGATAATGAACAAAATCCCATAGATAATCAAAGTTGTGGCGATAACCTGCCAGTTGGTCAGGTGAGCGTCCATCCAGTCATTTAGGGGGAGTCCCACGATGATTGATGGCAACACGGCCACAATAACTTTTAACCACAGAGCCCAGGTTTGATGGCGCTGCAAGCTGCTCTTACCAGGAGCCCAAGGGTTCAATTTGTTAAAATAGAGGACTAGGACGGCCAGGATGGCGCCCAGCTGGATGACCACCATGAACATATTGATGAAGGCAGTGGACTCGTTGAGTTTGATGAATTCATCTGCCAGGTATAGATGTCCGGTGGAACTAATTGGTAGAAATTCGGTGACCCCTTCGATGATGCCGAGAATGACAGCTTTAATGATATCTAACACGATTGGTTCTCCTTTAATATGTAGAGTTGCAGTAAGCTCAATCATACAGGATGGATGTAAAGTAGCCGTATTAGTTTGGTAAATGGTTAGTAAACGTTTAGTCAGGCAGAGAAAAAGGTCCGGGAATAATCCCAGACCTGGTTGCTGTATTTAATCGCGTTAATTATCTGCGGGCATACGCTACCTTTAGTTGAAGCCGCCGCCAATTACCGTGTAAAATTGCATTTTACCAATGCTATAGGTGCTGGCGATAGCTGTATCATCAGCGTACGAATTATCTTCGTAAGTATACGGTTGGTGGCGATTCTTCAGAGCCACCTTGTATTGGAATTTACCACTCTTAGCGATACGCTGACTAGGAATCCCAACGGGTTTTACCTTCGTAAACAGGTTAACCGTCGCGCCCTTCTTAGTGGCTTTGGTAATTTTGATACTCTGGATTGGTTTGGTTGCGTGCATGACGGACCACGTGTAGTCGGTATCCGTAAATGGATTGTAGCTGGTAAACGTCTTTTTGGCGGCAGGAAAGTATTCAAGGTAGCCGTCGGATGTCACGGTGACCTGATTGTATTTATACGTCGCTAGCTGTTCAATGGCTTTTAAGCCACCACTTAAATAAGCGCCTGTTCCGTACGCCGGAGCGTAGGTTGGTCGGGTAATCTTAGTTGCCTGAGTCGTTTTGATCTTGAAGGCAAGTTCTCCATCACCAGCGACGCCCTTAGTAGGGATACCTTTCTTCTTTAAGCCATAGCTGATGGTGTTGTAGCGAGCCTCTAACCATTTACCGTCCTTCTTGGCAGCAACAATGGTACCTTTAGGCAGGGTAATGGATTTGGTAACCGTCCCACCACCAGACGTTTTGGACATCATAATGGTGGCCTTGGTCTTGCTCTTCAAGCGGTAATAGGTGTTGTGAAATGAGCCAAGTTGTGACTCGGTATCGTGGAGCCAGCCGTTACCAGAAATGGGACTGACATAGGGCGGTTCCGACGAATTGGCGTGGGCGGTAAGGGTTCCCAGTGAGCCTGCTAACAGGCCAAGGGCAAGTAGGGTCGTTAGGTGTCTTTTCATAGTCGTTTTCCTCCAATAATGTTAGCCACAGCATAGCATGTTCGTTCGCTGGAGGATACCTTAATCGTATCGACCCGATAAAGGAATGGTCCGGTTATTAGGAAAATTATTCAACCGTTTTCCTGGTCAAATGACACCAGGAAAACGGTTAGGCGTTAATTGCTAACTAAAAAGGCCGACAACTTTTGCTAGTTGTTCGACCTTTCATCTATATTTCACTATTTTCAGAAGATACCCGGACGCGGTCTGCCACTTGATGGAAGATGACGACGGATCCCAAGAAAAAGCACGAAGCTAATGTAGCCGCAATGGGCAATGTGTGAAACATGTTGGCCGGTAAGACCAACGCCAACAGTGGAAACGCGTACGCTGCCGGCAACTTGATGCGTAAGAGTTGTAGCAGGATAAAGACTAGTGGAAGGGTGACTAACGCCGATAGCAGCCAGGATGCTAATATGAGGTGAACTAGCACGCCCAAGGTGGCGGCACCACTCAACGCCACGATGTGTTTTAGCGCCAATTTTCCGCTATAGTTAGACATCTGGGAAACTTCAAAGAAAACCACTAATACGGGTGGAATTCCAGCCATTTGAGGGAAACCGGCAAGCCAAACTGCGGCGACCCAGATGCCGGCAGCTAGACTGAAACCGAGCATGTGTTGCCAGTGCAGCGGCTGTCCACCGGGCAACCCCCGGTAATGGCCCTGAAGCAGAACTCCCAGCATGAGAATCAATGTGAACGTGAAGATGGCCA
This sequence comes from Levilactobacillus yonginensis, assembly GCF_964065165.1. NCBI lineage: Bacteria > Bacillati > Bacillota > Bacilli > Lactobacillales > Lactobacillaceae > Levilactobacillus > Levilactobacillus yonginensis. Next base: position 2,197,487 of record NZ_OZ061549.1, read on the forward strand.
GGATAAATGACCAGTGTGTGGCATTGATAATAATGGGTAGAAGTCCCGTCGCAAAGGATGGCGCCAGCGTGGAACGCAAGAGATTGAGTAGAATCAAAATAAGAATCAGCGTTAGTAAGACTTTTTCGGCGTACCCGATGGCCAGTTGATTCACTAGGAACCCAATGACAGCAGTTCCGGAGGGTGCTAGGAAAATCTTGGATGGTTGGGCAATCCAGGTGGGGTTATGGTAGATCCACATACCGGCAGTTAGCGCGCCAATTTCTGGTAGAATGATTTCATAGTCGTTCAGCCAGGTGGCAATGGCGACCATGAACAGGACTAAGGCAAAGCCAATGAGATAGTCCCGCAATTCAGGTTTGGACAAGTGCATGGGACAGGGGTCCTCCTTTAGTTAGAGATATGTTATATAAAATTCGAATTTTAAAGCATGCGTTTTAGATTATAGCACGTTATTTAATTATTTTCAGGTGTCAGTCTTGTGAAAACGTTGCCAGATAAGGGAAAGCATGGCCGATCATGGCGGCACAAGTCAATTAACTGATGGCCGTTTTCAGAAATATATCAATAATAAAGACAAATTAAGCGTATACTATGAGTCATCAAAACAAAGACTTCGAAGAGAGTTGGGTGTCAGTATGTTTCAAGATATTAATCCTAAGGTTTTTGACAATCACTATGACCAACGTCGCGCTCCAATTGGGACGGATTATGTGGTCCTTTACCACAACCGCGAAGCCATTTTACACGACGGAACATTGCCTCGTTATCAGGAGGTGGCTGCCAAGTGGCAACTGCCCGAGACGGCGTACACGTACCTTTTCTCGGTAGACCAGACGGCGTTTTACCTAGTGGCCGGGCAGGTGTCAGAAGATGCAGCCTACCAGTATGTTGAAACGCGTCGGTTTACCCAATTGACGCCAAGTTGGTTGGCCTTCGCTGCTGCTACGGCTGCGCATCTGGGCTGGTGGTACGAGACCAATCAATTCTGTGGTCGCTGTGGTCACCGGATGGAACAGGACAGCAAGGAACGGGCCCTGCGTTGCCCCCAATGTGGCCAGTTGATTTTCCCTAAGATTTCGCCAGCCATTATCGTGGGTGTCACGGATGGTGATAGTATTTTAATGACCAAGTTCTTGACGGGGTATAACCGGTATTCACTGATTTCAGGCTATGCAGAGATTGGTGAAACACTAGAGGCAACGATTGCCCGTGAGGTCCACGAAGAGGTGGGACTATCCGTTCATAATATTCGCTACTATGGCAGTCAGCCATGGGCGCCTTCTGAGTCTCTGTTGGTGGGCTTCTTTGCTGATCTGGACCAAGAGAAGTCGATTCGATTAGAGCATGACGAATTAGCCAAGGCTCAGTGGTTCAAACGGGAAGAAATTCCGCATGACGACACGGCACGGAGTCTGACGTGGAAGATGATCGAAGCGTTTCGGAATCGTGAGGTTTAAGATGTAGGCTAACAGTAGACGTCCGGCGACAAAGGCCATCTGGGAAGATTTCCAGATGGCTTTTTTGATTTGCGGTGTCAAAAAACGTACGCCAGAAAAAAGTGGTGATTGAGTTAGTAACTGACTAAAGGTTGACAGTTCAGAAACCGTTATCAAGCCAAGGATAGTAAGACATTGTAGACTTGAAATTAGTCTCACCAGTCACCGAAGGCGGTCAGAGATTCCACCTGCTGTGGGGAACGCCTACGGCCTGAAAAGCGGTTCTTCGACTCGGCTTGAAGCCTGGAAAAACCGCCAGTCTCCAAACACGTCCCATGCTGTAAGCCAAAAATCGGCTAACACCGTCGACACAGCTGGCTCCATCTCTGACCGCCTCCGGTTAAACGGGTTCTTGGAAAAATCGGCTAGCTTAAGTTCCTGAATGACAGCACTTACTCAATATTATTATCGCTCCAGTAGGTAGCCGCGAGTGAGTCAAATTTGTACTCAGCCGTGGGATTTTTAAGTGGGTTTCTTGAAAATGGCGACTTGAAGACGTGCTTTGCGGCTTCAAGCGAGGGGCAAGATGTCCTGTCCTTCCCACCGCGTTCTGGTCCAAATTTGGCGAACGGTAAGGCGGCAATTTCCTACTATGTCTGACTAAATCTGAACACCCAATCCTGGTTGTATCAGTCATAGTGGGTGTTTCAGTTAGATAACTGATAGTTAATTGCTGCGACTATTGTTTCCACTAGGTCAGCCACCGTAGTATATGAGTAATTATGAATGCCCATACAGAAAGCGGTGCGATATTGTCGCTTTTATAAACATGTAAAGGTTCTGTAGACAACTTGTACAGACTTCGTAAGGTCTCCCATTTCTGACTGAAAATCAGGTAGACTTCTTTTCAAGCGCTCCACCAGCAAGAAAAAGTTGTAAAAACAGAAACATTGCCGCTTGATGCCTGACAACCAGAGAGGATTAAAGATACAGTGACTAAACGAAGAAGACAATTACGGGCAACGCTCGCAACTGCCCTGGTCCTGACACCGCTGATGACCCCAGTGGCGCAGGCTAATACGCTGACTCACCAGATTTTATCGGCTAAGGTGGCCACTAAACAGACCAAGGATGGCCAACCAGTTAACGTTAAGGCCAACACGATTGAGGAGACCAAGAATCAGTTGGCCGCCGGAATCAGTGAGGAAAAGGTGACCTACAAGAACACCAAGGGTGACCGGACTGTGATGCATACCGTGTCCGTGGATCTCAAGGAAAAAACGGCGGGCTTGTATGCTGGTACGCCGGATGATGGGAAAGACTTTGGCCTGCAAACGGTGCGGGATGAAGCCAACGCGGCCATTAAGAGTGGCCATCAAGTTGTAGCCGGTTTGAACTCAGACTTCTTTAACATGGGGACCGGAGAACCGTTAGGCAACGTGGTTAAGGACGGCGTGGAAATCCATGCCACAAAGCCAGATAGTGGTGAATCCTTCTTTGGGGTAACTAAAGCTGGCGAACCGTTGATTGGGAGTCAAGCCGACTATCAGGCTAAGAAGGGTGACTTAAAACAAGCCCTCGGTGGTCTGATTATGTTGGTCAAGGATGGCAAAGCTTTGAATCCTGGCACGCAGGTCGGTGGTGAGTTTGCGGCGCGTTCAGCTGTTGGGATTCGGGCGGACAAGTCCGTTTTCTTTGTGACGATCGATGGTAAGCAATCGCCGTATTCTAACGGGATGACACTGGGTGAATTGTCACAAACCATGAAGGACCAAGGGGCCGTCGATGCCTTGAACCTCGATGGTGGGGGTTCGGCGACGTATCTGTCACGGACACCGGGGGACACGGGCTTGAGCTTGAAAAACAAGCCTTCTGACGGTGAAGAACGAAAGGTGGCCAACAGTTGGCTGATTACCACGACGGAAAAGTCTGATCACACGTTTGATCGGGCCCAGGTCACGCCTAAGGATACGGTCTATACGCCCAACGCGACGGTCAACTTTACAGCCAAAGGGGTCGACAAGGCAGGTTACGACGCTGCTTTACCAGATAGTGCGACGTGGACGTTAGCCGATTCTAGTTTGGGTGATCTTGATGCAAAGACCGGTGTCTTCAAACCTAAGGGCAAGCTAGGTGACGTCACGGCGAACTTGACTGTGGGTGACAAGGTCGTAGGAAGTGCCACGATTACCATTGCCAAGCCGGATTCAGTTGAGTTTTTAAATAAGAAATTGAGCATGAAGACGGACGTCACCGAATCGCTGGGAATGAAGGTCCGGTATAAGGGTCGCGACGTGAACTTATCAGATGGTGATATTACGTGGGATTTCCCTAAGGAATTGGGAACCATCGATGCCCAAGGTAACTTACACACGGCTGGTAAACACGCTAAGGGAACGGTAAAGGCTACCGTTGCGGGGACTGAGATCTCACAATCTGTTGACGTTGAGATTGGTCAGTTGCCAACGGTGCTGTATGATTTTGAAAAAGGACTCGGTGACTGGAAGGTCAGTGGTTCAGGTCGAGGTGAAGCCAATGAATTAGGATTAGCCGAACCTGGTAAGGGTCAAGTTCGTTTCGGCGATCACGCCTTAGAGGTTAAGTTTGACCTGACGCACGGACAAGAGGGGACGACCCTGGGGGCTTACGCTGGTCCTGGGGATGCCAAGGAAATCCCTGGCGCACCAACTGCTCTAGGGATGTGGGTTTACGGCACACCAGAATCACAAGGCTTGTGGTTACGAAGCCAAATTTACGATGCCAAGGGCACAGCCAAACCATTAAACTTTACCGACTCTAAAACGGGCATCAACTGGCTGGGCTGGAAGTACGTTGAAGCGCCAATTCCAACGAGCTATCAGGGACCATTTAAGACATTCCCTAAGCAAGTCGTTCGGGTGATGGCGCTTAAGGCTGGTAAACCTGATGGTGCGCCGATGACGAAGGGTAGTATCTTCGTGGATAACATCCGCGCCGTTTATGGGGCCAACGTTGATGACTTAAAGAGCCCAATTGTGGATGATATTTCCGTGGCGGATAAGACCTTCACGAAGCAAGGGATTACTATCACTGCGAAGGTCCACGATGACCAGGATGATTCGAACATGTCTGGTATCGATTGGAAAAAGAACAAAATCTACATTGATGGTGTCGACCGGACCACGGATAGTACCAAGTACACGTTTGATCCCGATGGGACGATGACGTTACGTGGCTACCAATACAGTGATGGCATTCACCACGTAAAGGTCGTCGTCTACGATAAGTTTGGGAACCGGACTGACAAGGACACCTACTTTGAAATGAAGTCCGGCAACAAGACGGGCATTTCCTTAGGAAAAATTAAGGGCGATACGGCGCAATTGGGTGGTAACGCGACGTTTGAGTTGACGGCCGATGATTTAACCAACATCAAGAATGGTGACTTTACTATTCAGTTGGGCAAGGGTTTCCCAGTCAAGGGCGTGAAGTTTGCAAACGATTCTAAGGACAACACCTACGATTACGATGCTAAGACTGGTGAACTAAAGCTGCATATCAAGGACACGCAGGGTAGTTCCGCGGGTAAAGACGTTCTGGCTCAGGTGACCGTTGAAACACCAGCCGAAACGGAAAATGGTACCTCACTGACATATCAGTTGACGAGTGGCAGTGTGACGTTCAATGATACTAGCAACAATGCTGACATGATCAACACCGTTTCTTCCCGACCCAACAAAGCCAAGATTCAGTCTGATTATCAGCTGAAGGTTGGTCAGTTGATCGTCGGTAAGGCCGGCAGTGTGACCGTTGTGGATGGTCAAGATAACCCGGTTACGGGTGTGGAATTAGCCATGGCCAAGCCTGGTGAACCAGCCGAAGTTATCGGTAAGACTGATGACAAGGGAACGTTGACGAGTGATAAGCTGTCGGCTAACGCTGGTAAGTTTAATTTAGTTGCCACCAAAGGGATGCAACGCAGCTTTAAGACACTGGTCCAAGTATTCACGCCAGCTAAGACTGACACGCCGTCTAACCTGCTAGCCGGATCCACGCAAGATCCAGCAACGCAAAAGACTATCACCTGGTTTACCAATCCGGTAACGGATACTAAGGACGCTATCATGCAAGTGGCCACTGACGAAGCGTACAAGGTGGACCACGAGAAGGCGTTCAAGGATTACCAGGGTGAGCAGAAGACGTTTACCTACGTGAGTGACGGTAAAGCCATCCGGGTCAACAGTGTGACGGCTAAGGAATTGAAGCCGGGAACCGAGTATGCTTATCGCGTGGGAAATGGTGACAAGTGGTCAGACATCCGACACTTCAAGACGTTGACGGATACCGACAAGTTGAGCTTCAACGTGTTCGGGGATACTCAGGTCAACTCAGCCTCGCAATTAGCTGATTTTGACAAAATTGTGGATCGCTTGGAAAAGGATGAAAACCGACCTGACTTTGCCCTTCACGTAGGTGACTTTAACGATGACCAAGCCATCTTTAACGAGGCCGACGTCACGTCTGAAATGTTTAATAAGCACAAGGTTTACGATTCCTTGGACATGATCCACGTGCTTGGTAACCACGAGTACATGGGGGATGACGGGAGTAAGGCCACTGCCATGCTTGGAACGCCGGGCCATAACGGAGCGCCGGTCAACAAGAAGGGGACTTACTCAGTCGACTATGGCAACGTGCACATCGCTTCTCTGGGGTGGACCGACAACGTTGAAGAAATGAAACAAGAATTGGAGTGGTTGCGTAAGGATATGCAGGCGTCTAATAAGACCTGGAAGGTCGTTGCGACCCACCAACCACCGTACAATAAGAACCCAGCCGATTCACAGTCCTCAATGTTCCACAACATGCTGCCACCGGTATGTGATGAGCTAGGCATTGACGTGGTCTTCAGTGGCCATGATCACTCCTATGGGCGAACGAAGCCGTTAGTTGCTGGTAAGGAAGACAAAGCGAAGGGGACAACCTACGTAGCTGCCGGTCATACCGGGGACAAGACGTATGACATCTTGCCAAATGAGCCAGAAGCTTGGGACTACATCCAGAAGCAAGAGGATAAGAATCAGAAGGTTTACCTGACAGTTCAAGTTGATGGTCAGAAGATGAAGTTGGTCACGAAGGACGTGGATGGCAAGGTCGTTGATCAGGCTGAACTGAGGGCCCACAACTGGAACCTAGCTGCGGCTAAGGTAGCCCTGGGCCGTAAGTTGGCTGAAGCCAAGAAAATTGACCTGTCAAAGTACACGGCTGAGAATAAGGAAGCCTTCCAACATGCCTTGACGACCGCAGAACTGATGCTGAATAATGATGCATTTACTCTGGCAACCATCGATTCAATGATTACTGACGTGGATAATGCCAAGGACAACTTGGTAGCGGATAAGACCCAGCTGAATGCGACGATTGTCGCGGCTGAGAAGCTGGACCTAAAGCGGTACACACCTGAGAGTCGTGACCGTTTCACGCAAGCATTAAGCGAAGCAAAGACCATTTCCGAAGACAAGAAGGTTACCGCTGAAGAGGTTGCCAAGGCCAATTCACGATTGACTCAAGCACAAGCAGCCCTTGAATTGGACAAGTCCACGTTGAAGCAAAAGCTGACTGATGGCCAAGCCATTGACTTGAAGAAGTACACAACGGATAGTCAGGAACCTTTCAAGGCAGCTTTGGCTACCGCAGATAAGGTTTTGAAGGATGGCAAAGCGACGGTTGAAGACATTGACAGCGCACTTGATGGTTTAGCAAAAACGCAGGCTGCATTGGTTCCAGACAAGGCACCGCTGGCAAAGAAGGTTAAGGCGGCTGAGACAGTCGGGTTAAAGAAGTACACGGCCGATTCGCAAGCAGTCTTCAAGCAAGCCCTAGATGAAGCTAAGCAGGTCTTAGGTAAGGCGGATGCCACGGTCAACGAGATTGACGCAGTCACTGCCAAACTGGTTGCGGCTCAAGACGCCTTGCTACCAGATAAACTGGAACTTGGCAATATGGTAAAAATCGCCAAGCACGTTGATCTGAAGGGCTATACCGCTGACAGTCAGGCACCTTTCAAAGCAGCACTTGCTACAGCTGAAAAGACCTTGGCTGATGCGAAGGCGTCCGTTGACGATATTGAGGACGTACTGGCTGATTTGATCAAGAAACAATCTGCGCTGGTTCCAGACAAAACAGAGCTTGAGAAGCTGGTTAAGGTAGCTGAAGCAGTTGCCTTAGATAAATACACAGCTGACAGTCGAGCCGCCTTTAAACAAGCTCTGGCAGATGCTAAGCAGGTCTTGGCTAAGGATGATGCTACGGTCAATGAAATTTCAGCAACTAGGGTAGCATTAGACCAGGCACAGACAGGGTTGACGTTTGATACTGCCAACCTTAAGGCGGCAATTGATTCAGCCAAGCAGGTTGATTTGAAGAGCTATACGGCCGATAGTCAAGCCGCCTTCAAGCAAGCGCTGGATGCGGCCCAAGCAGTGCTGGCAGATTCTAAGGCAACAGGTAAGGCTATCGACAATGCGATTGCTAACCTCGCCAAGGCCCAGGCAGCACTTAAGCTGGATAAGTCGCAGCTGAAGCAAAAGGTCACGGTAGCTCAGGCAGTCAACTTGAAGGATTACACGGCTGACAGTCAAAAGCTGTTCGTAGCCGCTCTGGCTAAGGCTGAGAGAGTGCTGGCAGCTGAAAAGACGACGGTTGCTGAAATTGAAGGTGCGCTGACTGATTTGGCCCAGGCTCAGTCGAAACTGACACGGATCACACACATTAGTAGTGGCAACGCTGGCGCCAGTCATCAAACCGATGATAAAGTCGATAAAGCAGCGTTGAAGCAAAAGTTAACTGCAGCTAAGGCAATTGACTTGAAGGGTTACACGGCTGATAGTCAAACAGCCTTCAAGACGGCACTGACTCAAGCGGAAAAGGTCTTGGCCGATGCGAAAGCGACCGCTACGGATGTTACAACCGTGTTGACGGCTTTGGCCAAGGCCCAAACTGATTTGAAGACGGAAAGTCCCGTCATCTCTGAAGGTGCTGGTGACCAAGTTGAAACGACTAAGCATCCAAGTAAGGTCGTTGCCATCAAGGGCTTAGCGTTGTACCGTAAGCCAACCTTCTCCAAGGCAAACCGGTTAGCAACGTTTAAGAAACAATCACAGATGCGCCAACCTGAGTTCAAGGTATTGGGTGCGACGACCAAGGGTGGTCACGTCCGGTACCACGTGCGGGATATTAACCGTCATTCAAAGACATACGGCAAGAGTGGTTACATCACGGCGAGTGCTAAGTTCGTTCAGAATGCTGAGTACCAAAAGGCACCCAAGGTTCTGACGGTGATCAGTGCCAAGGGGCTGAAAGCTTACGGCAATGCTAAATTGACAGGTAAGGTCAAGCACGCGTACCGTCAAGGCCAGATTCTGAAGGTGAAACGCATCGTGACGCAGAAAGCCAACGTGCGTTTCCAACTGACAAATGGTCAATTCATTACCGCTAACAAACAACAGGTCCAAGCTGGGAAGCATCACCAAATGAAGCGCGTGACCACGAAACAAGGTCTCAACCTTTACCGGGATGTGAACTTGAAGCATAAATTGCGCCACGTTGCGCAAGCCACGAGCTTGAAGGTTACTGGCTGGGATTACTCCAATAAGGGTGTTCTGCGTTATCACGTCACTGGTGGGTACATCACCGCCAGTCAAGCCTTTATTAAGTAACCCGTAACGATGAAGCAAACGACAAGCTAAAGCAATAGACGACGCCGGATTTTTACCGGGGTCGTCTATTTGTTTTCTCACAATAAAGGGTATACTAAATAAAGCAAAGACTAACGACATTCAGTTATTTCAGGAGGAAACATGATAGCATTAAAATCAGCACGAGAAATTGCCGGTATGCAGGCGGCGGGCGACATCTTAGTTGGGCTGTTTCACGAGTTGGAAACTTACATTCAACCTGGGATTACAACTTGGGATATTGACCACTTTTCTTATCAATACATCATTGACCACGGTGCCACACCCGGTGAATTAAACTTTGAAGGTTACAAGTACTCGACCTGTGTCAGCGTGAACGACATGATTTGTCACGGCTGTCCCAGCAAAGATATTTTGATCAAAGAGGGTGACTTGATCAAGATGGACACGGTCATCGACTATGACGGTTACCTGAGTGATGCTTGTCACGCCTTCGTGGCTGGTCAAGCGTCACCAGAGGTTCAGAAACTGATGGATGTGACGTTGAAGTCCCTCTACCTGGGAATTGACCAGGCAGTCGTGGGCAACCGCATTGGTGACATTGGCGCAGCCATCCAAGAATATGCTGAAAACCAGATGGGTTACGGCGTGGTGCGTGACTACATTGGCCATGGTATTGGACCGACAATGCACGAAGATCCGGATGTTCCGCACGTCGGGCGAGCCGGTCACGGAACGCGGTTGAAGGCGGGTATGACACTGACGATTGAACCAATGATCAACGTCGGCGATTGGGGCTGTAGTGATCCGGCCGATGATGGCTGGACCATTCGGACGTTGGATGGCAGCTTGAGCTGTCAGTATGAACATACGCTGGTCGTGACGGATGATGGTCCTAAGATTTTGACCTCATTTGATCATGAGTTAGACGCAAAATATTTGTTGAAATAGAGACAGTTAAAGGGCCAACTTCGCTGGAAGTTGGCCCTTTTGTAATGAAATTATTCGTCGTATATATTTAGAATTTGTTCATGAGGGTTTCGTCATCTTGAACCTCTGTTTTAAATCAACTGCTCTGTTTGCATAAAACATGAAGGTAATCCCCATGATCTATGTATGATCATAAGATAATGCGATGTTACTATTTGTGGGGAGTGCTGAATTTTACACGTCTCTAGCTTAACAAAATCTTAAAACCGTTTATAACTAATTGAAAAGGCTTATTCAAGCTGAATCCCATTATAACGCCGAAATAGCTGCTATTAAAGCACTTTCATATTACCGCAATTTATCACGATTGTTGGTCAATTTATGTTACTATTTCATTATAGAAAACAATTGCCATTTGTAACTAGTTTACTATGAATTTGTTTTGTTTATTCAGTAGATGACTGGTGCGTGAGTGAGCGAAGGAAAGCGGGAATCGATTATGATGGCGAGAAGGGCTTGGCAAGAATACGGCAGTCAACCAGAAAAGAAACATTATAAGCTATACAAGGCTGGCAAGTTTTGGCTGGTTGGGAGTATCTCAACGGTGGCGTTGCTGGGCGGTTTGTTTGTCAGCGCACCCAGGGCTCATGCGGCCTCGGTAGCTGGGGGGGCTGAGAGTGTCAGTGGTCCAGTGGCTCACTCTGCAACAGTGGCGAAAACAGCGCTTGAAAATAAACAATCGAGTGGATCAACGCCTAGCAGTACTGCGGCAACAGTCACAGGTTCTAAGCCGGCCAGTTCAACGGCAACTAGTTGGGCGACGCCTGCCACCTCCAATGCTTCCAGTGGTGAGCCGCTTCAGTCGACTGCGACCAAACCGGCCTCCTCGGCAGCGGCCCCAACATCTGTTGCGGCTCCGGCAAGTACGACTAGCCAAAATAATAATAGTGATGCTAACGAAAAAATAAGCGCAGCACCCAGCGCCGCAGGTAAAATTGCGGTTGCTCCGGATCCTAACGGGGTGAAAGTGGCCGCCCCAGCATTCAGTAGAAAACAGTTGTTACGCAATTTTACTGATGGCGCGGTGGTGCCAGACACGGCCGTAACACCAATGTTAGCCAGTCTAGATAGCGTGGCAGAGACCATTGATGGCGATGTCATTACGACGGGGAAAGATATTGCCCCCGTTGTCACGACGCAGGAGAGCACCGGTGAATACAACTATGCCAATTTTTTTGTGACCACTAAAAGCAAGTATGCCTTGTATAACGCAACAGCGGCCGTTACGGTGTATCCGTATAATCCCACAAATATGTCAACCACTGCGTATGGCTTGAACAGTCAGCTGTGGGGATTTTATATCATCCTACCAACCGGTATCACGAGCTCATTGGCAAATGCGCAATCTGCGGCGACAGATTTTGTAGAGATGATTAATACGGATGCGGTTTTTCAGCTGGACTATACTGATTTTTCATCATTAACGGCGTACCGATTGAATAATACGAATGACGGTCGGCAGGTGTATTATTTCCGTCCAAATGATGGCGCTAAAATTTCTCGACAAGATAAAACGAGCATGCCAAAATTTCAACTTACGCTTCATACGGGGAGTGCAGAGGATACTTCGCTGCCGGCTGCGTATAACATTAATGCACAGAATTACGCTGACTTAGCCACGGATGGCGTCCTTTTCGCTGGGACTGGTAATTTAGCTGTATCAACCGTTAAAAATAGTGGGAGCTATCCAACGATTACCACTGCTAGCTTGGGAATCGATGCCCCTGACGCTAATATTGCTGGTTTAGTTATTCCCGGTGGTAACCGAGGAAACATTGCCTTACCTCAACTCACCTACGTCCACGTGAACGTTACCGACACCTATAACATTGTTGATGGGACTACTGGTCAAGCGCTTGGCAGTGTCACATCAGTCGGCCAAGATGGGTCGACGTATCAACGTGGAAATGTGATTTCACTGTCAGCGTTAGCGACGTCCCCTTTGAAACTTGATACTAGCAAATATTCTGATGCCATTGCTGTGAGTTCGGGGACTGCAACTGATACCATGACTTACACCCCTAGCGTTGCCGATAGCACCACGCTGGCGGTACAAGGGTCGACTTATACCGTCTATCTTAATGAACTCGCAACGGGTTCGTCGGCTGGTTTGAGTGTTGCCCCCAAATCAATTTTGGCTGGGACGGCTTGGACACCGGCCACCAATTTGATTTCCGCCACGGATACGGATGGGTCTGCCGTGCCAGCTGATCGGCTGAACGTGACCATTACGGATGCCGATGGGAATAGTGTCAGTGCACTAGATTCTGCACCCGCTGGAAACTACAAGTTGGTGTACAACTTTACTGATGCCGATAACGTCGCGCGTCAGGCCACCACAACGTTGACGGTGAAGTCACTGCCAATTACTTTGACTGTGCAGGATGCCAACCTATTTGTAGGTGATTCCTGGCAACCAGCCGACGGTTTTGTCAGTGGCACTGATGAAAATGGAACTGCGCTGACGGCGTCACAACTGGCGGTGACGTACGCTCAAGTTCGAAGTGATGGCACGACTACGCCGGTTGAGAGTCTTAGCACGACGGAACCGGGGACTTATCAGGTGACGTATACCTACACGGATAGTGCGGATGACGTGAGCTTAGCCAAAATGGCGACCGTAACTGTGGCCGCTAATCAAGCTAATTTAAATTACACGGATCAGACTACCAAGTTATACGTTGGAGGAAACTGGGCGCCGGCTGTGGTAACTGCCACCGATGTTGACGGGACGACAGTAGTTGTGTCACCAGTCATCATGGATGCTCAAGGCAATGTTGTGGCACCAACGGATGTGACCAAGACGGCAGGAACCTACAAGGTGACGTACAGCTTTACCGATCAAAAGGGCACTAACCACAGTGCCACCAACACGTTAACTGTGGCGCCCAATCAGTCAAACTTAAACTATGCTGATACGACTACTGCGTTGACCGTTGGGGATGCTTGGACACCAGCACCGATTACGGCTACTGACGTAGATGGTAGCCTGGTCACCGTAACGCCAAAAATTACGACAGCTGATGGGCAACCAGTTTTGGCTGCGGATGTGACGAAAACGCCAGGAACTTACCAAGTTACGTACACATTTACGGATCAAAATGGCCAAGTGACGACGGCCACGAATACCATCACGGTGACTGCCAAAACAGATACTGGCACGGGGACGACCACACCAGGTGGTAGCACTAGCGGTTCAGGTACGGGGACAACTACGCCGGCCGAAACGCCAGGAACTACGCCCGCTGGTGAGACGGAGACTGGTCAGCAACCAGGAACGAAGACGCCGGTTACTAAACCAATCAAGCGCACCACGCCCAAGAAGCCCCTTGCCGCAACAACAGGCGGAGTAAAAGGAACGAAGGCAGTTGGTTTGCGGGAAACTCATTCCACGGCCGGTCAATCAGCTAACTTAGCAGCGGCTCAAATGGTTACTGCCAAGAACTTAGTGTCTGACTTACAACCAGGCTACCAAACGACTGGCTCAGCCACGCAGTTGCCGCAAACGAGTGATGACAGTCAGAGTTGGTTGGCGGTGCTGGGCAGTCTGTCGTTAGGATTACTGGGCATGGTCAGGGGACTTGACCGCAAACGTCGAAACTAAACGTTGTTTGCCGACTTGCTCTGATTTTTCAAGGATAAATGCTAAGCTGAATGCAATTTAATAGTGAAAAAATAATCAGCATGTCGACCGTACCTGCAAGGCGGTATGCTGATTCTTATGTTGTTGCTTTCGTTCATTTTGAGAATTAGATTTTACACATCATCATTGGTTTAGTTGATATCCTTCCAGTCAACCATTGGGTATTGATATTAGGACAACTGTCCGGGAGCTATAGCGGTTATTTACATGATTCTGTGTGAGTAGAATACATTAATAGATTAACGATAGTATTGTTAATATGAAAGCATATTTTAGATTATTACCACATAAAAGGTGAATTACCCGTTGTGAAAAATATTGATACTACTAAAATTAATTTAATTCTATCGGTAAGGGGATCAAGTTCAATGAAAAAAGGATTGAAGTTAGTATTAGTGCTGATTGCCATTATGGCAACATTTTCATTTCCGGCAGCTTTTAACCAACATTCCAGTGGTGTTGTTTATGCGTCACGGCGAGCAATTTCTCTAAAAGAAGGAAAGAGATTACTCAAGAAGGCTGGGTATGCGAGTGAATTGGATTTCGCGAAAATTCGGTCAAAGTCAAAAAAGAAAACCGTAATTGTGACGCAACCAGGGATTCATGGTAAGGATATCATTACGTTGAGACCAAAGGGTAAGTACGTGAAAATTCACGTGATCTTTGGTTCAACATATGGGGGCCATTTTAGCAAAATCTCTATTGGACTACCGCACAACAAAACGGTAAGAAGATAAACGCGAAGAAAGTATCTCAGGCATAAATTAGTCTAAGATACTTTTTTACTGTCTGACAAGGAGGACACCTTGACATCCCCCCGAAACTCCCGTATCGTAAATCAGACATCAAACAGAAAGGGGTGACGGCCCATGAATCTTGAAATTTTAATGGCGTGTGTCCCCGCAAATGGTCAAGGACGTTTTTCCTCAAAGTAAATTCTAAGGAGAAAAATGATGAAAAACGTCCACCGTTCAGTCCCGTCTTTGGGGCTGATGATTGTCCTCGTTGGGTTTCCTCAAATCATCGAGTCGATTTTTACACCGGTGTTACCACAACTTCGCCGGGTCTTTGCCGTGAGTGCCAGTCAGGTCCAACTGACCATGAGCACCTACTTTATTGCCTTTGCCGTTGGGGTCCTCGTTTGGGGCCAGCTGGCTGATAAATGGGGGCGCCGACAAGCGATGCTGGCGGGGATTGCAATCTATTTATTCGGCAACCTCGGTCTCTACTTTAGCGGCGCATTTGCCACGTTGATTGGTTGGCGACTGGTTCAAGCCTTTGGGGCCAGTGCTGGTTCTGTGGTGACGCAAACCATTATGCGGGAGAGCTTCAGCGGTATCACCGGGGCTAAAATTTTTGCCCAAACGAGTGCCGCTATGGCACTGGCACCAGCATTGGGACCGCTAATTGGCGGGGTGATGCAGACCTACTTCGGCTATCGCAGTGTCTTTGCCACGTTAGTCACATTAGCCGTAGCCGTTGGTATGTACGCGGTTGGTTGCCTGCCAGAGACACAGTCAGTCACTAGTTCTGTGAGTCAGATCAAACAGTGGCCGGTTGTGTGCCGGTTGCTGACGGATCCCGTGGTGTGGGGTTACGGCCTCTTAATTGGTGGTATTAATGGCATTTTGTTCAGCTATTACGCGGAAGCACCCTTTATCTTTATGGCCCACTTTGGCTATTCAGCCGTGCATTATGGCTGGCTGGGGGTGATTTTAGCTAGTGCCAGCCTGCTGGGAGCGGTGTTGGTCAATTGGTTGCTCAACTTTTGGTCACCGGAACGGGTCGCGTTCGCTGGACTGGTCTTTAGCGTCCTGGCCGGAAGCGGCTTGGTGGTTGCGGCAAATTGGCAGCGGCCCCGGTTGATGATTGGCTTGATCTTTCTGGTTTTCTTAGGGCTGAACGTGACGCTACCTAATGCTTTGAACCGCGCCCTGATTGGGTATGAACGGGTCATGGGCAGTGCCAGTGGTTGGTTCAGTCTAGGTTACTACTTGTTCGTCAGCGTACTGACTTATGGGATGAGCTACTTACACAATGGAACGATTCAAATGCTGCCGAGTTACATGCTCGTGTTGTGTATTGGCATGTTACTGGTGTTTAGACTCTTGGTTTTGCGACAGCATCGTCAACGGGACGTTGTGAGTGATTGACTAATTGCTAAGTGGCTTTAGACTAATTTAACGAACAGTGGCGTCCTATCAGCAAACGTTGATGGGACGCCTTTTTAGCTGGTGGCCTTCCTTGGTAAACGCTTAGTGGCCCGCATAAATAATGGTGTTCCTGCACGTTTTAGGCTAGAATTCAAACAATCGGTTAAACCGGACCGGTTCATCACATGGTTGAGAGAGGAAGATTTACGGTTGAAAATATTAAGACGACTAGTCGTGCTCCTCATGCTGGTCGGCGCGGGCTGGTGGGTCAAGACCCAGCCAGCAGCGGTTACGGCGCTCTCCACGCAAGCGAAAGTTTACAGTGACGTTCTAACAGCAAAAGTGGCTAGTTACTTAGCCACGAATTCATTCACTGGGAAAAATAGTCAGTCGGCAAGGCGTTCTTCTGGTGACGCCAAGACGACCGCTAGTGGTTACATTTGGCGGCGTTCAAGTAGTCAGTCGGCTGAATCGACCGGTACCAACGGCACGCCGGTGGAGTCAATCGTTCAAGGCGTCACGTTAAGTCCGACTTACTACTATCGTTTCAGCGATGATTTATCCGCGCGGGGGCGGGCAGTCTTCCAACAGGCTGTTGCTACCTACAATGCCACGGGAGTCGTGAAGCTAATTGCCGGAACGGCCCCCAGGGGCGCCAATCAAATCACCTTTGGTGGGTATCACAAGAAGATCGCCAATGAGCAGGGAACTATTGAGTTGGGACACGGTGGGCCCAAAATTACGCAACGAATCAGTTTAACGGGTGTGAAGACGGTGAACGCGGCGACGGCCAGTTTAAACTTGACCTATAATCGGTCGGCCCGTCGATCCGTGGCCATTCATGAATTGGGCCACGCCCTCGGATTGGATCACAGTAGTGCTACCAGTTCAGTGATGTATCCAATCGACCAAGGTAAGATGCGGTTATCACCAGCAGACTTAAAGACGCTCAAACAGATTTACCAACAGAATTAGAACTAAAGGTTGAAAGTTCAAAAACCGTGATCAAATCAAGAATTGTCAGGTGTTATAGACTTGAAATTAGTCTCACCCAGCCACCTGCGGCTGTCAGAGGTTCCGGTTAAATGGGTTCTTGAAAACTAAGCTAGCTTAAATGTCTGGACGACAGGATCTATTCAATAGTATTGGCGGAACGGTCAGGTGATAATTTCCCACTATGTCTGACTAAGCCTCAATACCCGATCCTCGCTGTATGAAGCATGGTGGGTGGTTCAGTGCTTTCAATCTTTAGATTAGAAGATGAAGTATCCCCAAGGGTGGTGTCAAACATCCTTAGGGATATTTTTTAAAACTGTCAACCGGGTAAGTTAAAAGGTCAGCCTATAAATTTATTTGTAAGACGTTTCAGTTAAAACCGACTGACCGGCGTGCTAGACTTATGGCGCGTTCAAGTCAGGAGGAGACTTACTTGGAAAAAGAATATGAAGTGGTGGCGGATCGGTCGACGTTGCGCTTAAAGCGGGAGGCCACGGCCGTTGGGATTGGCACGGTGGACATTCACGCAGTCGTCGATCTAGACACTGGAATTCTGCGGTTACAGGTGGACGAGCAGGGGTTGCGGAAGCTGCGGCAGGATGCGGATCATAGTGCGCGGTAGACTTGGAAATGACCTGTGCTAAGGAGCTGGGGTTTATGCTAGCTCCTTTTTTGTCAGCAAAATCTCTACTGGATTTCGTTAGTAGGAGTAGGACGGATAGTCTAATTTTAAGTGGAAGGTTCGCCTACGAAACTATCAAGTCAAAGTAGTTGCTGCCCATAACTAGATAGCCTAAACTCAAAGCACTTAGTGAAAACTTGTGGTTGGGTTTCAGATAAGGTGTTAGGAAGGGAAGGATTTCACGTGAAGGTCATCAGGCGGCTGTTACTGGTTCTGTGTCTGGGGATGGGGCTATTTGTGGTAAGTAATTGGCGATCTCTCGTGACGCAGGTGACATTCTATCATTCAGCGGCGACGAATCTGCTGGCACAGAATGGATCTAGTCAGAAGAGTGGCAACTATAAGTCAAGTGGGTACATTTTGCGAAATACCAAGGATGCGACGGCTAAGACAGGGGCCAATGACACGCCAGTTGAGGTGGCCATGCAGGGGGTCTTACTGGATCAGGCCTACGTTTACCACTTTGAAAAAGGGACCCCAGCCGCCGCCCAACGCGTCTTTAACGAAGCGATTCTCCTCTACAATCGGACGAACTTAGTGACCTTAAAACTTGGTGACGCGACGACCAAGACCAATCAAATCACCTTGGGTGTTTACCACAAACGGGAAGCCGGAGGGCAAGCCACCGTAGAGTATGGTCATGGTGGCCCGGAAATTACCCAACGGATCAATTGGCGGGGCATCCAAACGACCAATACGGCAACGGCCAAGCTGAATGCGACTTACCCTCAATCCTTCAAACGGTCCGTGGCCGTGCACGAGTTAGGCCATGCGTTGGGACTGGATCATAGCACGGAGAAGGCTTCAGTCATGTATCCAATCGACCAGGGCGTTGACCAGTTATCCGCGGCCGACCTGAAGAGTCTGCGTGCTATCTATGAAAAGTAATGGTGCTACCCAGGTTGAGCCGTTGAGCTAGCCATACCTTAGCCTAAAATTAATCCCTACTAATCTTTTTTAGTGGTAAGCTTTAATCAAATAAGTGATTTATGGGGTGAAAGAATGCGTTTAACGAAAAAATGGTTAGGGGTTATCGGGCTAACGCTTGTCGTTGCTTTGGGAATGCTGGTCCCAGGGCAGGCTGCCAGTAAGCAGGGCAAGGTCATCGTTTACTATCGGTATAATGAATCAAGTAAACACCCTAAGCGAATGACGAATTACAGCGTTAAGACGTTGCATGGGCGGATCGGTCAACGCTATACGACCAAGGCCAAGGACCTATTGAAGGGTGGCGGTGGTTGGGTTTTGCGGTATCATTCCGCGACCACGACCGGAAAATTCAAAGCTAAGACGACACGGGTCTACTATGATTATCAAATTGACAGCGACAAAGATTATGAACACAAGGGTGGGGCTAGTACATATATTGATCGGACGGCTGATCATCGTTTGGTTGTTTTGGTCCAGGACCACAAGAATGCTGCGAATACGACTATCCAGCGGGATAACTTTAAGCAGCCAGTCTATGACGTCATGTATAGTTCACCCAACGAGCATCAAACCGAACACACTTATCGCTTTGGGCGGACCTACGTTTACCGGGATCATGAGAAGGAAGTTTACACGTTAACGTTGAGTAAGCAAGGGAATATTACGCTACAACAGGCGTGGATGACCAAGAAGGGAAAGCATCACGTGGAGATAACTAAGGTGACCGCTGCCGGGAAGTATCAATCATACAAGGTCAAGTAAACGTTACGGTTCTACTGTCAGCCAGTTAATCGTAAATAACTACAGAAGTGGTCTGGAACTTTTGTTCCGGGCCACTTTTTTTGTCAGATTTAGCCTACTGACCAGGGCTTGCTTGATTAGGTAAATCCATTAACCTAAATAAAATTAAAAACATTTTATACAATCTCATGGTTTGTTAATAAATCTCCCCGCCAAATTAGGCAACCAGTTCCCTGCTGTTTTAATAGATTGTTCAGAAAATTTACTAAAAGCAAATAAATATACATAATGTAATCGCTTAATTATTAGATTATACATCACGAACGCTTGACGCTTTTAAACTGGCGCGGTATTATTACTAACATAAATTCTCACCATATTCTAATTTACTACTTAGAATTCATGAGAGCCGTCGACTTACGACAGACTAATTGGAAGGATTGAATGGGTTTGATTATTTTGTAGGATTATTAGTTCATATCATATCTGGAGGTTTTGTGCATGGAGAAAAAAGAAAAGAGTTTTTCATCAGATTTCTCGTTACAACAGGTACCTAAGTCACAACAAAAGTCATGGTTATCATTATTCTCAATTTGGGTCGCCATTGGGGTGGACCTAGCCGCAGTGATTCTGGGTGTTCAACTCGCAAAAGGATTGCCGTTACATTCCGCGATTACAGCGGTGTTGGTTGGGTCCTTACTCTTGGCCGCTATCTGTACCATTACGGCTTCCGTGGGTGCGGCGACCAACCTGTCCACGTCCATGATTACTCGCTACGTCTTCGGTAAGAAGGGGGCCTTAGTTTATTCCGCCATTATTGGGTGTTCTCTATTAGGTTGGTTTGGGGTTCAAGTTGGTTTCTTCGCGACCAACGCTAAGACGGCCTTTACCAGTGCCTTTGGCCTCAACTGGCCCGTTTGGGTTTTTGCAATTATTGCTGGTGTTGCCATGGTGGGCACGGCCCTGTATGGCTACCGAGCTTTCTCCAGATTAAGTGAATTTTCCGTTCCCTTCCTGTTAGTCCTCATGTTAATTGCGCTGTTTATCGCGCTTCATTCACATGGACTGCCTGCAACGCAAATCAAGGCATCGTTGCCAATGGGATCTGCCATTGCCTTAGTAATTTCCTCCTTCATTGTAGGCGCCGCAACCCAACCTGATATTTCTCGGTGGGCTAAGAGTCAAAAAGATTCCATCATTGGGACGTTCCTCGGGATGTTCGTGGGGAACTCCTTCATGATTATTGTTTCCATCTTAATGAGCAAGTCACTGGGTAGTGCTGACATGATGAAAATGTTAATCATGATTGGCATGGGGGTTCCCGGCATTATTATCCTGTCATTGACACAATGGGTCACCAACACGAGTAACCTGTACTCCGCTACGTTAGGCTTTAACGTCATCTTCAACAAGATTGGTTTTAAGAAGTTGACTCTGATCTTGGGGACGATTGCGACGGCCATGGGTGTCTTCGGTATTTACAACTACTTCGTTTCCTTCCTGAACATCTTAGGAATTGTGATTGCAGCGGTTCCTGGGATCTACGTGGCCGAGTTCTACCTGGTCAAGCACGAGTTCAAACGGCTACAACTGAACGTCTCACCACAAAGTGTGGTTTGGCGGTCAATCATTTCCTGGATTCTCGGGGCCGGTGTAACCTTCCTCACGACCGCGGCACCAACCGGGTTAGGTTTGATTTCTCTGACGTCCATTCCACCTTTGGATGGGATCTTAGTTGGGTTTATCGTGCAATTTATCGGTGGCAAATTAGTTACCGCAGAAGTATCGGCCAAGGACATTCAACCAACGGAGGTTACAAATGAAGTTATTAACGGAACAAGACATTGATTACATTTCTATGGGGGCATCCGTCCTGGGCTCAGGCGGGGGCGGCGACCCTAAAGTAGGCCGATTGTTGGCTAAACATTTTATTGAAAAGTATGGCCCCGTTCAGTTGATGTCGATCGACGAACTACCAGATGACGCCTACGTGGTGCCGGTCTCTGGTATGGGGGCGCCCACGGTCTCTCTGGAAAAGTTACCCTCAGAGATTGAACTGACCAATCCGATGGAAGAGTTGGAACGCATCAATGGGCGTAAGGCTGACGTCATCATTCCCATTGAAGTGGGGGGCATCAATTCCCTGTATCCCGTGGGTGCTGCGGCTAAGAAGGGGATTCCTATCCTGGATGCCGACGCCATTGGCCGAGCCTTTCCCGAAGCTCAGATGGAAACGTTCCATTTACACGGGTACGAACCTGAAAACGTGGCTGTTGGTGACGAGAAGGGGAACGTGGCGACATTAAAACCCATCAATGCGCTATGGGGTGAATATCTGTCCCGGGCGCTGACTGTTCAAATGGGCGGTTCTGCTTCAGTCTCCGATTACTTTTTACCGGGGAAGGACGTCAAGGGGTCTGTCGTGAACAACACGCTGAGCCTGGCCCGTGACGTGGGTGAAATGATTCTGAATCCCGATAAATTTGAAAATGATATCTTCCAAAACATTCTGACAAAGTTACATGGATTTGATCTCTTTGATGGCAAAATCGTGGACATGTCACGCGAAACGAAAAAAGGGTTTAACTTTGGCCGTGTCACAATCGAAGGGTTGAACCAGTCTGCTGGTAAGACCTACACGTTGGAATTTCAAAATGAGAACTTAGCTGTCAAGGAGGGCGACAACTTCCTGGCTACCGTGCCCGATTTAATCGTGGCGCTGGACCTTGAGTCTGCTCGACCAGTGACCTCTGAACGCTTGCGCTATGGCGCGCGGGTCAAAGTCGTATCATTTCCTTGTGATCCGCAGTGGCGGACACCAATCGGTATTCAAACTGCTGGTCCCCGTTACTTTGGTTACGATTTCGACTACGTTCCAGTGGAACAGCTTGTGAAGGGGGTCAAAGCATGAACTACCGCTTAGGCGTCGACGTCGGTGGGACCAACACCGACGCAGCCATCTTAGATGAAAACTTAAAAGTGATTTACACCGTGAAATCGGCGACCACCCTGGACGTGGAGGGCGGTATCTTCAACGCCATTTCCAAGGTCTTAAAGGAAAGTCACGTCGATAAAGGAGCCATTACGCACGCCATGTTGGGAACGACTAAGTCGACCAACGCTGTCGTGGAACGCAAAGACCTCGACAAGGTGGCTTATATTCGAATTGCCAAGCCTGCTTCAGTTGGTGTGCCACCCTACATGGAATGGCCAGCTGATTTGAAAGCTGCCGTCAATCTGGATAATGTCATTATTTCTGGTGGGTACGAGTTTGACGGTCGGTTGATTGCTGACTTGGACCGTAGTGAAGTGGACGCCTTCTGTGCCAAGATTAAGGCCGATGTCAAGACAGTGGCCATTGCCGGGACGTTTGCGCCGGTCAATGACAGCCAAGAAACACAGGTCGCCGAGTGGGTGCGCGAGGACTTAGGAAACGACGTGGCCATTACCCTGTCTAGTCAAATTGGTGGGGTCGGCATGTTGGAACGTGAGAACGCCTCAATCTTAAACGCCGCTCTGACTACGATTGGCGAATCCATTGTTAGTGGGTTTGATAACGCGTTGAAGTCGTTAGGCATTTCGGCGAACACCTACTTCAGCCAAAACGATGGGACGCTCCGTGGTGGGGACTTTACTCAGAAATACCCCATCTTTACCATTGGGTGTGGGCCAACCAACAGTATTCGGGGGGCTTATCACTTGTCTGGTGTCAAGGATGCCTTGGTCTTGGACGTTGGTGGAACCACTAGTGATATTGGGGTGCTGGTTAACAGTTTCCCACGGCAGTCAGCTATTTCCGCCACGGTTGGTGGTGTGGAAACAAACTTTAGAATGCCCGATATCATGTCGATTGGGATTGGTGGCGGGACCATCATTCACCATGAAGGCACCGGCTTTACCGTTGGGCCAGACAGTGTGGGCTACGAAATTGTCAATAAGGCCAAGGTTTTCGGCGGTGACGTTGAAACGGCAACGGATGACGCGGCCAAATTAGGACGGAGTTTCCCGGATAGTCAGGCTCAGTTAGCTGACATTGATGAAGCTTGGGCCCAAAAGGTAATCGGACAAATCAACGCGACGATTACGGAGTCATTGGACCAAATGAAGACCAAAAAGGGTGACGTTCCCCTGATTCTGACCGGTGGTGGGAGTTTCTTAATTGATGCCGATATCAAAGGAATCAGTCAGGTCTACCTGCCTGACCACTACGATGCTGCGAATGCAGTGGGTGCTGCCCTAGGTCAGGTCAGTGGTGAGGTCAACCGTATCTACAGTTTTGAACAGAAGAGTAAAGAAGAAGTTTTAGAGGATGCTAAGGCTGAAGCCGTGGGCAATGCCGTTGAGGCGGGGGCTATCGCGCAGTCAGCTGAGGTCATCGATATTGATGTGACGCCGTTAGCTTATCTACCGGGGAACTCTGCCCAGGTTAAAGTTAAGGCGGTTGGAAGTCTGAACTTGGTCTAATTTACGGAGAGATTGCGGACCAGCACTGATTTGTATTAGCAGAAAACACCACTGAACCTTATGGTTTGGTGGTGTTTTTTGTTTGCAAATTGGTTTAGTGTGGCCGCCTCCGACAGCCAGGGATACGGGTGGCGGTGGGGAACGCCTGCGGCCTGAGGGGCGGTCCTCCGGCTCGACTGGAAGCCTCGGCCGACCCACCGAGTCTCCCAGCTCGTCCCACGCTGTAAGTCAGCTCAAAAACGCTGACTAACACCGTCGACACGGCTACCCGTATCCCTGACTACCTGCGGCTACGATTATGAATGATTGCAACAATTGTTTGTGATGTCATCTGGTAGGACTTGCTGAGCACAGTATTGTTCGTAATCAACGTACTGACAGTCTATTTGTGAGGTTATCGGTAGCTGTATTCTCCAAAATAAAAACGCTACTAACCATTTGGTTAGCAGCGTTAAGTTCACCGAATCTATTAGTGTTTAGCAAGTTAGACTCATTCAATATAATCATCAACAATCAATGTAGCTGGAGGTTGGCAGGGTACAGGGTGGGAGCTGGTCGTGTCGGTGTGAGTGGCTCGGTGGGGTACAGGGTACCGAACCACTCACGGGACGAACTTGAAGCCGGCGCCCGTCCTGCCAACCGGAAGCGGCAATGACGTGGAAACCGCAAAATTAGTTCTTTAACCCCTTAACAACGCTGGGGGCGTAGACCATCTTCTGAATATGCGTCGTGATTTTGGCTATCCGGGGGAACCCGCTGAAACCAGATTGCTGGTGGCCGTGGGTCATAATTACGAGAATATAGCGTTCGCCGTTGGGCAGGGTCACGATACCAGCGTCGTTGTTGGTATCAGCCATAAATCCCACCTTGTCAGCCACCGTAGCGCCCTTAGTAGCGGCAGTGGCGCCTGCCGGAATCCCCTTGCGGTAGACTTGGGTTTTCATCAATGATAGTAGCCTCTGTTGATCTTTTGCGTGCCGGAAGGGGCCGGACTGGGTCGCTAAGCTACGAAGAACCATCATGAGGCTCGTAGCTGTCGTTTCAGCGCTTTGGCCTTCAATGAAGGCGGGAGAGTAATATCCCTCTTGGGTTAATAGTGCATTGATTCCCTGCAGACCACGTTCATCCAGCAAATCATCGGCAAAGTCGTTAGCGCTATTGACGATCATGCGATGGAAACCGTCCTGATTGGTCGGGGTCCAGGCAAAGGTGCCTAGATGGCTCTGTTGGAAGACGTAGGCGGCAATGAAGAGCTTGTAGGTACTGGCGGCTACCGTGGGGGTATGGGCGTTCGCTGACGTGGCTAGGTCGCCCTGCGCGTAGAACTTATCGGTTAGGGTTGCCTTGTCAGCTGCACTGCCGGGAACGGCCCCTAAGTTGTAGAAACTCACACTGGTGGTCCCGTCAGCCGTGACTTTCTTTAAATATGTCTGTAAGTTGGTCTTTAACCGGCGCTGATGCTGTGTAATCTGCTGCGTGGTCACGGGCTTAGCCGCATCGTCCTGTTCGGTGACCGTTCCCGGTTGGTCGGGATGGGCTTGAACGACCATGATTCCCGCAAACATGAGAATAACGATGACCAGTCCGGCAACTAAGGCCCGGTGCTGCAGAAGATATTTGAGTTGTTTGGTAGCTTCGCGTTTCATCGGTTAACAATCTCGTTTCTTTAGAGTTTTTGGGCAACAACCAATTAATATTTTTAATTATACACGTTAATCATGAAGCACCCTAGCGCAATTTTTATTCTATTGGTTAAGGTGCGTGGGGCTGGGATTTGGTGGCATTATAAATTTGACAACGGTTGCAATCAACTGGTTCGGACCGGTAAAATGGAACTTAAATCTCGGTTCATGGAGGCTAATGACGTGTATAAGATTATTACCAGCGATTTAGATGAGACGCTCTTACGTAAAGACGGCAGTATTTCGCAACAAAACATTGATGCGATTGCTCAGGCCACGGCCCGCGGGGTGAAATTTGTTCCGAACACTGGTCGGAACTTTTTAACTGTTCAGCCGTTGTTGGAACAACTTGGATTGGCTCAGCAGGCCGGTGAGTACGTGATTTCCTTCAATGGTGGGGCCGTGATTGAGAATCAGGGTAATCGGGTTGTTTTAAGCAATGAGATGCCTTATGCGGAAGCGAAACGGGTCTTTGAACTCTTCACGGAGTTTGACGTGGATGTTCACGTGTATACACTGGATCACCTTTACATTTACCGACCACGGGAAGATGACGAGGCTTATTTGCGAACGCGTGGGGTAGCCTTCACCAATTTTGACGGGAATTTTAGCCAATTTAAGGATAACCACGTGATGAAGGTGATTGCCATGAACCCTGACATGACTGTACGGCGGGCCGCTAATGACCGGATTCAAGCGGAGTTTGCGACTATCAATACGGCTTATTCCTCAGGGATTTACATCGAGGTCAATCATGGCGGCGTGGACAAGGGGAATGCCATCCTAGAACTGGGTAAGCAACTCGGCGTTTCAGCGGACGAGATTATGGCCATCGGAGATAACGACAATGACTTGCCAATGCTACGCAAAGTGGGGTTACCAGTCTCCGTCCAGAATGGAATCCCAGCGGTCAAAGAAGTGGCAGCTTACGTGACGCCCCATGACTATGAGTGTGGTGTGGCCGATGCCATTAATAAATTTGTATTGAATAACTAATTGTGACAGTGGTCGTCTTCCTGGTGAAGGCGGCCATTTTGATTATCTAAAGGAAGGTTGAAAGTGGTTCAGGGCCAGTTAGAGCTGTTGTAGCAATGACATTAACGTACAAATGAGACAATCTAGGGTGTCTTTCTGCCGTACCCAGTATGCCGCTACCAAACTAAAATCTGTTATCAGTTAGTGAGTAAAGCGTGGTGTGCATAAAATCTTCGACAATGTTTATTCTATAATGCAATCCTTGGCTGCTGGAGTACGTCTCATTTTTCAGCATCCTAGCTTACTAAGACTGAATTGAAGCTGTCAATATATTTTCAAAGCTCACCCTTGTCATTTAAAAGTTCTGATGTTATAGTGTAATAGTAAAATAGAACACTAGGGAGGCGGAACAAAATGCAATTTGATGATAAAGTGCCAATTTACTATCAAATCAAAAACCATATTTATCATGAAATGATGACTGGTCAGTTAGTGGCTGGTGCCAAGTTACCGGCTGTACGTCAACTAGCTGTCGATCTGACGGTCAACGTCAATACGGTTCAACGCGCGCTCGGGGAAATGATCCAAGAAGGCACCATTGAGTCGCAACGAGGGAAGGGGAATTTTGTGACAACGGATGCCACACAAATCGCACAATTAAAGGAGCAATTAGTCGTGGAACAGCTTGAACGAGTTTACCAACAATTACATGCTTTGAACCTATCGGATGACGAAATTATCGCCAGTTTAAAGCAATATATTGAGCGGAGGGGGCAGCAACATGACTAACGTTTTAGCAATGAACCAGGTCAGTTACAAGCGGAACTTAAAGACAATTTTGCACGACGTTGATTTGACACTGGAAACGGGAAAAATCATCGGTTTGTTAGGGGAAAACGGTGCGGGGAAGACGACTTTAATGCGTTTGATCACCGGGAGTGCCAAGGGGAAAGGGACTGTCGCTGTGAGTGGGGATACGGTCATCGCCAACCGGAAGAGCCATATTAGTTTTTCAGAGCAACTTCATGGATTTTCTAATAGCACCAAGTTGGACGAAGTCATTGCGTTTTACCAGCGGGTATACGCGGACTTTGATCCCAAACAATTCACAGAACTGTGCACTTTCTTACAGATTGACACCAGCTTAAAGCTGTCGTCGTTGTCCAAGGGGATGAAGGAAAAGGCCATCATCGCGTTGACGCTGGCCCGTCGGACAAACTTATACTTGCTGGACGAACCCTTCAGTGGCATCGACAGCATGAGTCGTAAGAAAATTATCAGCAGCATTATCAAATGGAAACCGGAAAACGCGACGATGGTAATCAGTGATCATTATGTTTCAGAGATTGCACCGATCTTAGACGAAATCGTCATCGTTAAGGACCAAACCATTTACACCCACAGACCCGCGGATAGCGTGCGGGAAGAGTTTGGTATCGGAATTGAAGCGTACTACGAGAGCTTATATGAGGGGGGTGTTCAGCATGACTAGTTTTGGGACGATGTTTCGCGCGTTAAACAGAAATAAATTTAGTTTGATCAACCAAATTTTCTTAGTTGAACTGTTGGCCGTTGTTGTGAGTGCCCTCTGGACGTTAGTCACGGGCCACTTTAGTAGTATGACGTTGTTCTACAGCTTTATCAGTTGGGGTTCCGTTGCCGGATGGGTGGCGTTCATTCTGCTCTCACGGAAGAATGAACAGACCTTCATGCAGGACACATACCGGTTAGTTCCCATTGGGGATGGGGGCTTTTATGGGGCAAACGTTCTGTCATCACTGGTTGAATTACTGTACTTCAGTGTGGTTCAAGCAGTGGTCTTGGTCGTCACGATGCTCATTGGTGGTATGGGGAATGTTGACAGTGATATGCGCGACTTCCTGGATGGGTTCTTTGACGGTTCTGGTTGGCATGCCGCTTTTTCAGGGATGCCCGCTAACTGGCCATGGATCTTCCTGGGCATCTTGATTGTTGCTTTAGGTATTTTGTTGCTAGTTTGGACGACGATTACACTGATTCACTTCCTGACGAGTGTCATCAGTAACTTCCTGCCACGTGGTCGGCAACGGGTCGTCTTGGTAATCCTTTACATCGTGGTCATCTGGTTGGTTACCCGAATTATGAACTTGTTAGTTATGTTGTACATCAAGTACATGTCAGGTTTTTCAGGTGTTCACGTGGCCAGTCAAATTTATATGGCTGCCGGTGCCATCGTAATTCTGCTGGTTCTAGAAGTCGTTGCCAACATCTTCTTGTTGAAGAAGTGGGTTGAAACGCAGGCTAACTAGCCGGTATCGTTTAGAAATAGCTATTGTAAATAGGGCACCAGAGCTTAACCAAGTCGGTTGAGCTCTGGTGCCCTTATTTGTAGTGATTTACAAGTTTTGTAGTTGTTCCCGAATGGCAGGGATGGCCGCACCGATGGCGACAGAGTGGTCAACAACTTTACCGAGGTGCAAGTAACCCTCGGTCTCGGGGAAGACGGAAATCTTTCGCAAGCGTTGCTTGATTGCGGTCAAGTCTTTTTCACTCAGGTACTTGGTCAGGACACCGGCGATTACTAAGGGAATATCGACGAACATGTGTAAGTTGTAGATGGATTCAGCCAAATAGTCCAGGTACTGTTCGAAACGTTTAGTAACCAGGGGATCATTGTGATGTAAGTCAGCGAAAAAGCTCGACAACGTTTCGTTGGGTTGTAGCAGGGAACTCAGCGAACAGTAAGTTTCAATACAGCCGCGGCGTCCACAATAACAGATCGGTCCGTTCACGCCGTTTAGTGTGATATGTTCCATGGTTCCGTTACGACCGCTGGGACTTTTAAGAATGTGGCCGTTGATAATGATGGCGGTTCCGATGTGTTCCCCAATTGAGAGGAAAATACCATCGGTTGGCCGTTGCGCGTACTCAGAACGGGCGACACAGTCGGCATCGTGGTAGAAGGTTACGGGGAAGGGTAAGTACTGGCCAAAGTTGTCGGATTTCATGCCAGTACAGTCCAGAATCTTCCCATAGAGGATGGTCGTGCCATCATTTGAAATCAATCCTTGAATCCCAATACCAACGCCAGAAATCTGATTGAGGCTGAATCCTCGGTCCTTGATCAACGCGAGAATTTGTTGCGCCAGTGACTGCGCGTACTGATCATCGTTCGCGAAAGGAAGATTGATTGTGTGAATCGTCAGAACTTCATTTCTGAGATTTAAGACGGCCATGGTGGCGTAGTTGCGAAAGATTTCGACACCGACACTCAACGTTACGTTGGGGTCGATCGAGTAAGCCGTTGCGCGCCGTCCAATGGTGGACTTTAACTGGCCGTTTTTTACAATAAGTTGTTGCTTCGTTAGTTTCTGTAAATTGGCACTAACGGTGGGCAAACTCAGGCTGAGTTGATCCGCGATATCTTGTTTCGACAACTTTTCATTATCGTAAAGCAGATGATAGATGTCCGAATAATTTGAGTGTTGAATGGACTGCATGTTGCTGCTCATGGTTGGCCCCTTTCTGAAAAGTGATTAGCCCTAGTTTATCACAAATGGTCTAAATGGAAAGTCAATTTATAAAATAATGTAACCGTTACCATAACTCATTTTACTTAATTCTTGTATTTAGCTAACTCATTCGTAAATCAGGGCCAAATCGGGGTTGTGGTCACCGAAACAAATTGAAACCGGTTTCACAATCTAAAAAAGTTTAGTAAAGTTTTATCAACAAAAACGCTAGTTTGGCGGAGGGAAAAACTAATGACCCACCGTTATATTAATGTGAAATGATTAATTAAGTCGAAATGCCATTGCCAATGTAACCGATTGCAGATATAATGGCAACTGAATTGATTTTATAAAACGGGTTTACGTAATAGCTCGTCAAAAAATTTGCGAGGTGGGTCTATTGAGAAAATATATTTCCTACGCGTTAGGGACGTTCGGGCACGATGCGTTCTATAACACGTTAAGTATTTATTTCATGATGTTCTTGACTAGTCAGCTCTTCACCAACTCAGGTGATGAGAAAATGGTCGGAATCGTCACGATGATGGTTGTTGTGATTCGGGTTGGTGAAATTATGTTTGACCCGATGATTGGCGGGATTGTGGATAATACCAACACCCGCTGGGGAAAGTTCCGGCCTTGGATCATGATTGGTTCAGTCGTTGCCGCCATTGGTTTGGTCTTCCTGTTTTCCGATTACTTTGGGTTAGCCTGGAACAGTCCAATCTTTTACTTGGTATTGGTAGCGATTACATTCCTAATGATCGATGTCTTCTATTCATTCAGTGATATCGCACTGTGGTCCATGTTGCCAGCTGTAAGTTTGGACAACAAGACGCGGACCAAGTTTGGGACTGCTTCCCGGATTGGCTCAACGTTGGGTGCTCAAATCGTTATCGTCATTATTACGCCAGCAATCCTGTTGTTCTCTCACTGGATCTCCAAGGTGCCATTTGGCCAACAGACCCGTGCTGGGTGGACAGGGTACGTTTTGATCGTTGCCCTGTTATGTGTCGGTGGTGCTCTGATCACTTGCCTGAACATTAAGGAAGAACATAACTTGATCCGGTCTAACGTTAAGCACACCACGGTTTCTGATATCTTCCGTGCCATTGGTCGGAATAAGCAATTACTTTGGATTGCAGCCTCTTACTTCCTATTTGCATTTAGTTACGTGGTCACGAACTCCCTGCTGATGTATTACTTTACGTACCGTTTAGGGGACGCAGCTGCTTACACCTGGGTCGGGGTCATCACGTGTATCTTAGGTGTCATTTCTGTTTCCCTGTTCCCAGCACTGGAAGCATTGGTTCAACGGAAAGCCATCTACATTGGTGGGATTGCCTTTATGTTAATTGGCTACATCATCTTCTTATTTGCCGGTCAAAGTTTGCCCCTTGTTTTGGTAGCGGTATCATTCTACTTCTTCCCATACCCACTGATTTTCTTGGCCACTTTGATGACCATTACCGACAGTGTGGAATACGGCCAATTGGTCAATGGTGTTCGGAACGAGTCGGTTACGTTATCCGTGCGGCCATTGATCGATAAGCTAGCTGGGGCCGCTTCTAACGGGATCGTTGGGATCGTTGCCGTTGTTGCTGGGATGACGGGGAGTACCAAGCCGTCTGAAATTACAGCCGCTGGGGTCTCTCAATTCAATATGTTTATGTTCTATATTCCAATCGTTTTATTGATTATCGCTGCATTGATTTTCTACGCCAAGGTTGATTTGACCGAAGCGAAACATGCTGAAATTGTGGCTGAATTGCGCAAGCGCCTGAAGGCTCAACAGTCTCAAGACGCGTCAGCACAACAAGCAGACTAGTTTTTGAGAAATAAATGAAAACGTTGTCAAAAAAGTATTGACTTCTAGAACATTTGGAATTATGCTTAATCACGAATTAAAGAAAGTCGTTTTACAAAACGTCTTTCGACAAAACTTAGGAGGAATTCATCATGGGTATTTTGGATCGCATGCGTCTTGACGGTAAGAAAGCTTACGTCACTGGTGGTGCACAAGGTTTAGGTAAAGCAATGGCAACTGGTTTGGCAGAAGCTGGTGCTGATGTCGCTATCGTTGATATCAACATCGACAAGGCTAAGGCCACTGCTGAAGAAATTGCTAAGGCTACTGGTCAAAAGGCCATTGCCATCAAGACTGATGTTACGAACCCTGAACAAGTTCAAAACATGGTCGACACAGTTGTTAAAGAATTAGGTGGTTTGGATGCTGCCTTCAACAACGCCGGCATGTGCTTGAACGTACCAGCCGAAGAAATGACATTTGAACAATGGCAAAAGGTGGTTAACTTAAACCTGAACGCTGTCTTCCTGTGCTCCACTGCTGCAGGTCGTTACATGTTGAAGCAAGGCTCTGGCTCAATCGTCAACACCGCTTCTATGTCAGCCCACATTGTTAACCGGCCACAACCACAATGTTCATACAACTCAACCAAGGCTGGGGTTATTCAATTATCTAAGTCATTGGCGATCGAATGGGCCAAGCGTGGCGTTCGTGTTAACACCATGAGCCCAGGTTACATGGGTACCGACTTAACGTTGAACTCTCCTGACTTGAAGCCACTTATCAAGACTTGGAATGACTGGGCACCACTTGGTCGTTTAGGTAAGCCAGAAGAATTACAAGGCATGGCTGTTTACTTAGCTAGCGATACCAGCAGCTTCTCAACTGGTTCCGACTACTTAGTTGATGGTGCCTTCACTGCATGGTAAACCGATAGTCACTAACTTTTAGGAGAAGAGAGGAACGCCGACATGAAGTACTTAATTGGAACGGACATTGGAACCTCAGGTACGAAGAGTATTCTGATGGATACCAACGGTCACTTAGTTGCGCAAGATTTGGAAGAATATGATGTGTTAACGCCACGACCACTCTGGGCTGAACAATGGCCAGATGTCTGGTTAAAAGGGGTCAAGGACTCCATCCGCGCCGTCGTTAAGGAAAGCGGAATCGCTGCAGCAGATATCAAGGGCATTGGCCTGAGTGGTCTGTATGGTGGCTCCGGAATTCCCGTCGACAAGGACATGAATCCCGTTCGACCTGACTTGATTTGGATGGACCGGCGTGCTGCCGAAGAAACCGAATGGGTCAAGCAAAACGTTGACCTCGACCGCCTTTCTGAAATTACTGGGAACGACGTCGTGGATCCTTACTACGGCTACACAAAAGTGCTGTGGATTAAGAACCACGAACCTGAGAATTGGAAGAAGACTGCCTTATTCTTACCACCTAACAACTACGCTATTTACAAGTTGACCGGCGAAGTTTCAATTGATTACTCCGCTGCCGGTAACATCGGTGGCTTCTATGACATCAACACCGGAACCTGGTCCAAAGAAATGATGGACGCTATGGGCGTACCGATGGATAAGATGCCGCAGAAGTTCGTTGATGCCACTGAAGTTGCAGGGCGTTTGACCAAGGACGCTGCCGCTGACTTGGGCTTGGATGAAGGTACACCAGTTATCGCTGGCGGGGTCGACGTTGGTGCTGCTAACATTGGGATGGGTGTTCTGGAACCTGGTCGCTACGTTGCCGCGATTGGGTCGTCAATGAACGCCGCTCTGGTTAGCGAAAAGCCAATCAAGGGCCGGGGCATGATCGTTTGGCCATACCCTTACAAGTCACGTGACTTGGTCTACAACTTTAGTGGGTCTGCTACAGCTGGTGCGATTACCAAATGGTTCCGCGATAACTTTGGGGATGCTGAGGTTGCTGTCCAGAACCAGGGTGGTAAGAACGCTTACGTTACCTTGGGTGACGAAGCCAAGGATGTACCAGCAGGTAGTCGAGGCTTAGTTGTTCTGCCTTACTTCATGGGTGAACGAGCTCCAGTTTGGAACTCCGATGCCAAAGGGATGGTCTTTGGACTGTCACTGGTCCACACCAAGGCTGATTTGTTCCACGCCTTTCAAGAAGCGGTCTGCTATGCATTGCGGCACAGTATCGAGAGTACTGGGCGCGATCTGGGAGATTACATCGTTATTGCCGGCGGTGTCACGCACTCGAAGGACTGGGTTCAAATGTTTGCTGACGTTACCGGTTACGCTGTCCGCACACCAGTTGACGATGCGGAAGCTAACTTGGGTGACGTGATGCTTGCGGGCTTAGCTACCGATACTTTAACGGTAGACGAAGTTCAAAAGTGGCAAGTGCTTGGCGACAAGGTCGAGCCACGTGCTGAACAGCACGCGACCTACAACAAGTATTACCAGTTATACCGGAACCTTTACAAAGATTTAGGCGACGATATGCATGATTTGTCATTAATTTCTGGGATTGAAGAATCCTAGTCTCATAGCGCTGCAGAGGGTTCAAGTGCATGTTCTTGAACCCTTTTGCTGAGAAGCTCTTGTGCAGTTGTTAACAAGTAACCTTTTCTATGCTATTATAAGAGCAAGCAATTAGATTGATTGGTAAATGGTACGAAGAATGAATAAATAAAAATAGTGGTTATGTGGTTTTATTGGTTATTGACCACAGTTAGAGCGGCTCTCAACACTTAGGGAGCCGCTTTTTTTGTGTCGTTGATTGGCGGGCGTTAGACTAATAGGTAGTGTTTGGAAGCTAAGTAAATGACAGGAGGCGTCTAAATTGACGTTGACAACAGCAGAAAAATTTTTTCTTTTAACGGAACGAATTGGTAAGAAGCCAGTCCTGCGAACCCGGTTCACAACGCAAGCGTATTTTGTATTGGCAATGGTGCTGGATTTGGTGGCACAGGGCGTGCTGGCGATCAGTCATGAACGCTTAGTAGTGGCCGATACCAAAAAACTAGTGGCACAACCGACCTACGTCACGATTCTACGTGAGCGGCTGCAAGCAAACGCTAGTCAGGATGAAAGCTTGGAAGCCGATTTGAAGTTTGTGACGAGCTGGAACGTGGCCAATGCGCTCTATGATGGTATTGGTAGTGATCTGCTGAAGCAGGGGTTAACGGAGGAAAAGCTGTTTCAGAACAATCTAATACCTAAGCTGATTTATTTGCCGTTGGATGCGAGCCGGGCTCAGGTTTTAGCAGATTTCAAAGCCGACATTTTTAGTGGTGCACCGACCGTTACCACGCGGAATTTATATGGCCTGTTAGAGCAACAGGATGCCCTGAAATATTTGGTTTCGGCGCCAGAGTTGGCAACATTGACGGCAGCGTTTGAACGGGCAGTTGCGACTGATTCACGATACCAGGAGACACAACGGCTGACAGCCATGGCGGGCCACATCATTCAAATGAAGAAGTTTGAAATGGATGGGTGGTTGAGTTAGTGCCTGAACGTTTTACTAAATTAGTCGCACTTCGGCGGCCAGGGGTTCGACTTCCAACTCTGATTGTGATTTAGCATGATTGACGCTGAAGGCTTTGCGGATGCCACTCCTTAATGGGGGATGCTGGTAATTGGATTTTGACTGGCGGTTTTGTTACGAATGGCGTTAGGAAATTATTACCGATTTTACGCACAAAATTCGGCTAAAAAAAGGAGTGAGTCAAGAGGCAGTTAGTCAATGAGCATTGACGTCGATAGACAAATAATTCTGGTCTTGGATGGTCGGTCTATCGGGGTTAAGCAGTGTTGACAGTCTGTTATCGCACGTTTCGACTATATATGTTCTGAGCACAAAAAGAGGTTTGGGACTTCTGTCCCAAACCCCTAAAGAGTTAATTTAAATTCAGTTCATAGGCTAGGCGTTTACCATCTGGTGTCGGGTTCACGTAAATAATGCCCCGGTACTGATAGCCAAAGGTCCCCACGATGTGTTGCATCCGCTGATTCTGTTCGTGCGTGTCGATTCGCAGATGGCGGACGCCTTGTTGATAAGCTTGCGAAATTAAGTTTGAGAAGAAATAATCACTTAGGCGCTCACCCCGGAAGTCTGCAGAGAGGGCAATCCGGTGGAACGTGGCGTAGGGGTGTTGGGTGTCGTCCCAGTTGCCAGCTTGAATTTTCTGGTAAGTGGGTTCTTCCCCAACAATCAGGGTGGCTGTGCCAGCGAGTTGACCATTAACGATCAAGACCCAACAGTGGTGCTGGGCAATGTCTTCGGTCAGCGTGGCTCGGTTGGGGTGGCCATCCTGCCATTGGCTACTACCGTCGGATTTTAACAAGGCTTTGGCTTGGTCGATGATGGTCATAATTTGGTCGAGGTCAGCTGGTTGGGCTGAGCGCATGTAGATGTTGGACATGGGGAATCACTCCTTGATTTTAGTGACGTGTTCTTCAATGAATTGCATGGCTGAGATAACCTGCTTCGTTTCACTGCCAGTGAGGTTGGTGAAGAGGCTACGTACCTGATCGTCCGACCGTTGGTTAATGATGGCCAGTTGTTCATTCCCAGCGTCAGTCAGTGATAGGATTTTTGAACGCTTATCCAATTCGGCCGGTGTTTGGGCGAGTAGGCCGCGCTCCTCCAGTCGTTTGAGAATCCGACTGAGATAGCCCTTATCGACTCGCAGAACTTGAACAAGCTGATTGGCAGTGTTGTACCCATTTTCAGCGATTTCGAGCAGGAGACGAGCTTCTAGGAGGGTTAACGTCGTTTGTAGGTGGTACTTGTCGGTTAGACGGAAGATTCGCGTATAGAAACGGTCAAATTCCCGAATATGATGAATGTCTTGACTATTCATGGCGGTTCTCCTTATGTAGTTGACAAAAGCAACTAAGTTCATTATGCTTATTAAAGTTGCTTTTGTCAACTTAATCTAATTGAAAGTAGTTTAGCATAAATGACTAAAAATCGCTTCTCTTTTATCCTGATCATGGTCGGGGCATTCTTAAGTATTCTGAATCAAACCTTGATGACAACCGCTTTACCGTCCGTCATGCGGGCTTTTTCAATCACGACCGCACAGGGCCAGTGGTTAAACAACGGGTATCTACTGGTCAATGCGCTGATGATTCCTACAACGGCGTATCTGATCAAACGATTCACGACACGGCAGTTGTACATGACGGCAGCCGGATTATTTATGGTGGGAACCTTAATTGGGGCGATTGCACCACTCTATCCCATTTTGATTGTTGGCCGGATGATTCAGGCGTTGGGCGCCGGAATCTTGATTCCATTGGTTAACGTTGTGGTTATGACGTCGACCCGGCCCAGTGAACGGGGTGAAGCAATGGGAATCGTGGGATTGGCTCTGAACCTGGCACCCGTCATGGGGCCGTCAGTTTCCGGAGTGATTTTGATGCACCTGTCCTGGCGTTATCTGTTCTGGCTGACCCTACCGTTGATGCTGGTGGATATCTTGTTTGCCGTGAAGTTTATTGATAATGTTGGTGAGTTACATAAGGAAAAGCTGAACTTAGAGGGACTGATTCTGTCAGCGTTAGGTTTGACAGCAGCGTTGTATAGTTTTTCTAATATTGGGGAAACGGCCTTCCTATCCATGAAAGGCATTGTGCCGTTAGTCATTGGGATTATTTTATTGGCAGGTTTTGTAAAGTGTCAGTGGGGTGTTCCACACCCGTTGCTTAATTTACGAGTCTTCAAGTACAAGCAATTCAACCTGCCACTGATTATTAACATGTTGTTGATGGTGACGATGTATGGAAATTCTGTGATCATTCCAATTTTAGTGCAAAATGTCTTTCATCAGAGTGCCTTTGTATCGGGGCTAACGTTGACGCCCGGAGCCATTTTGACGACGTTCATTTCACCGCTGAACGGCCATTTTTATGATAAATATGATTTCCGAAAAATGGTGATTATTGGACTCAGTATTGATATTGTCGGGTCCTTGTTATTGAGTTCGACGGGCAGCGGGTCGTCCATTATGTTTGTCGTTGTGGGGCAAACGATTCGTCAATTGGGACTCGTCCTTGTTTTGATTCCAATTCAGACGCACGCCTGGTCGATGTTGCCAGCTCACGCAATTCCGGATGGGGTGGCCGTTTACAACACGATGCGGCAAGTAGCGGCCTCGTTTGGGACAGCCCTGTTGGTGGCAATTATTAGTTTGACAGCCAACAGTCACATCAATTTTCATATGAACAGCCAGTTGGTGGGAATTAAAATTAGCTACACGTTGTCCTCGCTGATGCTGGTTATCTGTATCATTCTGGCCTGGCGGTTAGAGAAGAATCGCACGCTGGATTAAATCTAAAAGGTGGTCACTGAAGTGAACCCCCAAGGTTGGACAGAAAGTCCAACCTTGGGGGTTTTACTATGGTTAAGTTTGATTTAGATTTTAGAATTAAGGTCGTCACTGAATATTTGAGTGGAGTTGGATCAACCTCATTGGCCAGAAAACATGGTATCAGCAAGGAAGAAACTATCCTTCTTTGGGTTAGTCGCTTCCAGAAATACGGTATAGCTGGATTGAAGCTGAAGGATCAGAAGCCAGAATATTCTAGTCAGTTCAAGGTTGATGTATTAAACTGGAGAAAACAACATCAGGCCTCGCTTCCGGTAACGGCTCTGCACTTCAATCTATCTTCGCCAAGCACCATCTGGCAATGGGAGAAGCGCTTTGAGGAGCAAGGAATCGCTGGCCTTGAACGGAAGCGAGGAAAGCCTAAAATCATGGCTAAACATAAGCAAACGAAGCCTTCAAAGAGTCGCAATAACTCCAGTACCGCCGATGAATTGAAGCAATTAAAACAAGAAAACTTGATGTTAAAGATTGAGAATGAATACCTAAAAAAACTCGATGCCTTAGCTCAGAAGAAGTCAGCAGACAAGAAATCTCGCAAATAGTGACCGAGTTAAGGCAGGTCTTTCAAGTGCCCATCAAGCTCCTACTCAAGGTCGTCAAAGTACCAAGAAGTACGTATTATTACGCACGCTCACATCGTCAGCGTGAAAAGCTGGATGATTCTCCAATCATTCAGGCAATCGATGAGATCCGGCAGGAAGATTCTAAGTACACCAAGAAGTATGGTTACCGGCGACTAACTAAAGCTTTACAGGAGCATGGATTCACGGTGAATCATAAACGAGTCTTGCGTCTAATGCATGAGCATGATTGGCTTTGTTTAGCGTACAATCGGCAAAAACGTAAATATAATTCATACAAAGGATCCGTTGGTAAAATTGCGCCTAATCAGTTGAACCGACGATTCAAAACGGACCGACCCTATCAAAAACTCGTTACAGATGTCAGTGAATTTCGATACGGTGGTATGAGCCAAAGTGAACGGGTCTATTTAGAACCAGTGATTGACCTCTTCTCAGGCGAAGTCTTAGCCTTCAACATCAGTGACCATCCAACAGTAGAATTTGCCCTAAAGCCGCTTAGAGAAGCATTGGAAGGACTGCCAAAGTTAGGTTATCGAACAACAGTCCACACGGATCAGGGATTCCAGTATCAACATAAATTCTGGCGAGAAACACTCAAAGAACATCGCGTATTTCAAAGCATGTCACGCAAAGCAACTTGTCTAGATAATGCGGCAGTTGAATCATTCTTCCACATCATGAAGGTCGAAGTTATGGATGAGCATTTTGAGAACAAGGAAGACTTGACTCAAGCTATGACTGACTGGATTAACTTTTACAATAAACGTCGGATCAAAACAAAACTGGATGGCAAGTCCCCGGAAAAATACCGGGAACTCGCCATCCAGAAGGCAGCGTAAATTCTGTGTCCAACTTTAAGGGTTCACTTCACACCGAGATTAAGCGGTGGCCACCTTTTTTGCGTTTACGGGTGTCAGAAGAATAAGTAGTAGATGCCACTCAGACCGATAAATCCGTAAATCCACCGTTTAATGGTGTCGGGATTCAGTCGAGTGAGTAAGTGGGAGGCAATGATCGTCCCAATGGTCGCTGCGACCATTCCCACTAAAATGTAGGGAATATCTGGCTTGACCAAAATGCCGTTGGCAACCCGAATACTGGTGATATAGAGCGTATCAATCAGAAAAAAGGTTTGAATGCTCGCAATGTACTCGGGCATTGATTTGGACAAGGATAGGAAGTATAAGGCCATAAGGGGACCACCAATACCGAACAGGCCGTTGAAAAATCCTGAGACGATCATAAAGCAACCGGCGATGTACCACGGGTAACGTTGGTTGCCAGCTCCAGGCGCTAGGGTGAAGTAGAGACATATTGCCACCAATAAGCCGCCTAACAACATGCGCAGGAGGTGGGCATCTAAGACGTGTCCCAGATGGACGGACCAGGTGGCAACCATTGCGTAGATAATAAAGGGAATAATGATTCGTTTGAAATGTAGATGTTGGCGATACCGAAAGGCCAATGTAAGCACGCTAGCCAACATAATGACGCCACCAACTCCGGCTGCTTGGGCCATGGGGAGAATCGATGGGAAGAAGATCATCATGATAATGACAGCACCGAAGCCTGTCAGTCCTTGCACCAATCCCGCCAATAAGGCGGGGAGAATAATGCATAACCAGGTCACCGAGGATCCCTCCTTAATAAGAAAGCTCCCGTCTAGTTTGGGTGAAATGGGGCGGGTTGTCAACGGGGAGTAGATTGTCAGGTAGACTAATTGCGCGTTATGCCAGTTGCCTCACGTTTCGACCATCTACGCGCAGAGCGTCAAAAAAGGTCTGAGACTTTTGTCCCAAACCTGACTTGTCGTTAATTGTAGCTTGCTAAGACGTGTATTAAAAGGTACAGTGCCTAATCTTCCTTCACAATGTCGATCCACTTTAGGGGTTGGGCGTACTTTTCCATCTCGTCGACGGTCAGCTTGACCACGGCATCTGGGATGCCAGCGGCTGGGTAAACCACGTCTTCATCCTTTAAGCTGACGTCGAAGTAGACCCCCACCCCGGGTTTTAGGCCAAACGGGCAGACACCACCGGCGGGATGACCAATTAGGTCTTCCAGTTCATCAAAAGGTACCATGTGGGCCTTTTGGTGGAATTCAGCCTTGAACTTAGGGTTGGCAATCTTGGCGGTTCCCTTGACCACGATAACGATGGGACCTTCCTTAAGCTTTAAAGCCAACGTTTTTGCGATTTGGTCGGGCCGGACGCCCAGGGTAGCGGCGGCATCGGCTACGGTTGCGGTCGACTGGTCAAACTCGGTGATCCGATCGGTTAAGTTTAGTTGCTCAAAAAAGGTCGTGACAGTTTCTAAGGACATGCTGAATCCCTCCCATTAATAGATAGGTCGTTGGACATATAAGTAGTTGGGTTCATTATGCAATAGATTGGCCGATAAAGGAACCCATCAAAGGAAAAATTAGCAAAGTGGGCAACCGATTTCACAAAAATTGTTTGGAAATCTTTCAAGGATGAAACCGCGACACGATAGCTTTGCAAACAAGGGATGAGACCGTTTTCTTTTTTGTCAGCTTCGAACCATTGTTTTGTGACGCAGAATGAATTATAGTTAAATTGTGAAGTGATTCTCAAAAAAGGGAGATGGATTGAATGCCAATTACCATTTCGGTTTTAAAAGAGGCACCCAATGAAAATCGGGTTGCATTATCGCCGACGGTTGTTAGCAAACTCGTTAAAAGTGACTACCAGGTCTTAGTTGAAAAAGACGCTGGGAGTCGTGCCTTTTATCAGGATGCTGCTTATACAGATGCCGGTGCCAAAGTGGTTGACCAAGCAACGGCAATTAAAGAGGCCACAATTATTGCAACGGTCAACCAACCATCTAGTGAGGTTGTCAATCAGATGAGTGAGGGACAGAGCTTGATCGGGCTGCTGGCACCACTAACTGATACTGATTTCGTTAAGAAATTAGCTGCCAAGAAGATCAATGCCTTGTCATTCGAACTCTTGCCACGGACCGCGTCACGGGCTCAAACGATGGATGTTTTGAGTTCTCAGTCCAGTGTAGCTGGATACAAGGCGGCGCTGATGGCTGCTGATCATTTTTCTCGGTATTTCCCAATGATGATCACCGCTGCCGGTACTGCCAAGCCAGCTAAAGTCTTGGTCTTAGGGACCGGGGTTGCTGGGTTGCAAGCAATTGGGACCGCTAACCGGTTAGGTGCCATGGTGTCTGGCTATGATATTCGGCCAGCCTCACGTGGTGAAGTCGAATCCTTAGGGGCAACCTTCTTGACGACGTCCGTTTCGGGTTCTGGTGAAGGCGGTTACGCTCGGGCCTTAACTCCTGAAGAAACGGCACAACAACAAGAAGAATTAGCCGGGTTCATTGCACAAAACGATGTGATTATCACTACTGCCCAGGTTCCTGGACGGCGGCCACCAGTTCTGGTTACTCAGAAGTCCGTGGACGAAGCTAAGCCCGGGACCTTGTTCATTGACTTAGCTGCTAGTGACTTAGGTGGTAACGTCGCTGGTTCCAAACCAGCCGAAACGGTTACCACGGCCAATGGTGCCCAAATCGTTGGTGCTGGGGACATGGCTAGTCAGTTACCAGCTTCAGCTTCTGATATGTTTGCCAAGAACGTTCAAGCCGTTATCACGGATATCACTAAAGATGGTAAGTTAGTCTTTGATATCGATGATGACGTGGTTGGCGAATTGTTGGCTACTTATCAAGGTGAAATTATTAGCAATCGTTTACGCTCCGCAATGGAATTGCCAGAACGTAAACCAGCTGCTCAAGCGCAAGACGATACTCAGACGCCGGATGAAACAAAAGACGACGCAAAAGGAGTTGATTAGGCATGAGCGAAGAACTATTTACAAATTTAGCTATTTTTGTGCTTAGCCTATTGGTTGGGTTTGAAGTTATGAGTAAGATTCCTGCAACGTTACAGACACCAATGATGTCTGGTGCCAACGCCATTCATGGTGTCGTTATCGTTGGGGCCTTCGTCATTGCGGCGGAAGCCAATAGCACGTTGTTTTACATCTTAGCCTTTTTCGGGGCATTCTTTGCAGCTGTCAACGTGGCCGGTGGTTACACCGTCACGGACCGGATGCTAGGAATGTTCGACCGGAAGCCTAAACCAGGCAATAATGCAGGGGAGGGTGATCAGAAATGAGTATTCTACAAACGTGTTCATCATTGGTCTACCTGGTCTCCGCGGTTTGTTATGTCATGGGTGTTCATTTGATGCGTTCGCCTAAGACGGCGCGTCAAGGGAACGGCCTGTCTGCAATCGGGATGTTAATGGCGGTGGTTACCATTGTCATTAACGTCTTGATTGAAGGTAAAATTACGACAATGGGTTGGGGTGTTCTGTTAGTCGGCGGTATCCTCGGGATTGTTTACGGGGCTGTCAAGGCGCAGAAGGTGCCAATGACTGACGTCCCTCAACTGGTTAGTCTCTTTAACGCAGTTGGTGGTGGTGCCGCTGCCGTTATCGGTATTTTCGATTACTTAATGAAGGGCGACGGCGCCAGCCTGAGCATTGCCTTCTCCTTACCAGTCCTGTTGGACGTGATTATTGGGGGCATTACCTTCTCTGGTTCACTGATTGCCACTGGGAAACTTTCCGGACACGTTTCCGGTAAGCCAATTACCTTCCCAGGTGCGCGACTTTTAAATATTTTAGTAGTTATTGCTATTTTAGGTTCAGCTGTTATGATGATTGGGTTCACGACTAACGTTTGGTACGTAGTCTTGGGACTCGCAATGAGTCTTTGCTTCGGGTTACTGATGACCTTACCAATTGGTGGGGCCGACATGCCGGTCGTGGTTTCACTGTTGAACGCCTTTACTGGTTTAGCAGTTGCCTTCGCTGGGTTCGTTATCAACAACCAAGTTTTGATCATCGCTGGTGCCTTAGTTGGAGCTGCCGGGACGATTTTGACCTTGCAAATGGCTGAAGCCATGAACCGTTCCGTTGCCAACATCTTAGCCGGTGGCTTTGGGACTGGCGACAGTGACAGTGGTTCTGCTGGCGCTGACGTACCTGTCGACGTTAAGGAAACTTCTGCTGACGATATTGGTTTGCAACTGGCTTACGCTCAGAACGTTATGATCGTTCCTGGGTATGGGTTAGCGGCTGCGCAAGCACAACATGAAGTTGCTGAGCTTGCTAAAGTTCTGACTGATAAGGGAATCAACGTCAACTACGCCATTCACCCAGTTGCTGGGCGGATGCCTGGGCACATGAACGTGCTGCTGGCCGACGTTAATGTTCCTTACGACCAAATGAAGCAGTTGGACGATGCCAACCCAATGTTTGAAAGTACGGACGTTGCCTTGGTTATCGGAGCTAACGATGTTACCAACCCATTGGCACGGGAAAGTGGCAATGCCATCTCTGGGATGCCTATCTTGGACGTTGACAAAGCCAAGTCCGTCGTTGTTATTAAGCGTTCAATGAGTACCGGGTATGCCGGTGTTCAAAACCCATTGTTCTCCTTGGATAACACCCAGATGTTCTTCTCAGATGCTAAGAAGGGTCTGCAAGACATTGTGGCTTCCGCAAAGCAATATCTTGAGTAATTAAGTCACTTCACATGTAAAAAACGCCGTTCACTCAGGTTCGAACTGAGTAGACGGCGTTTTAGGTTGTTAACTAAAGGTTTAAAACACTGAAGTACCCACTGTGCCTGCTGCAACGAGTATCGAGTATTGGGGTTTAGTCAGACATTGTGAAAAATTGCCGCCTTGCCGTTCGCCAAATTTGGACCGGAACGCGGTGGGAAGGACGGGACAAGCCAAAGGGCGGTCTTGCCCTTCGCTTGAAGCCGCAAAACACGTCTTCAAGTCGCCATTTTCAAGAAAATCACTTGAAAATCCCACGGCTGAGTCCAAATTTGACTCACTCTCGGCTATCTAGTGGAATGCCAATAATATTGAGTAAGGACCGTCATTCAAGCCTTTAAGCTGGCTTAGTTT
This sequence comes from Levilactobacillus yonginensis, assembly GCF_964065165.1. NCBI lineage: Bacteria > Bacillati > Bacillota > Bacilli > Lactobacillales > Lactobacillaceae > Levilactobacillus > Levilactobacillus yonginensis. Next base: position 2,242,068 of record NZ_OZ061549.1, read on the forward strand.
CCAAGAACCAGTTTAACTGGAGGCGTTCCCCACAGCAGACGGAATCTCTGACAGCCGCAGGTGGCTGGATGAGACTAATTTTGGAGGCTATAACGCCTTGTTATTCTTAGTTCGATAACGGTTTTCGAACTTTCAACCTTTAGTTGTTAAATGGAAGCTGGTTAGGTCGCAAGTCCTAATTGGTGGGACTAAAGAAGTAGGTTGGTTTTAGGCGACAAAAAAGCCCTCATCAATCCGAGATGAGGGCACCAGTTGATCCATAGGATACATCTGGAATGTACAGAGCAACTGGGCAGGCGCAAACCTGCATGACTAAGCATACGCGTTTATTTGCGGAATAGCTAGCATTATTTTGATAAGTAAGGTTAATTGCCTTGCTTGATGGGCTGGGGTAGACTATGACCATCTATTAAAGGAGTGATGAGGATGCAAAAGACACGGGTAATGCTGTACGTGGATAACGTTGCGACCGTGGTGAAATTTTGGCGGGAAAACTTTGAAACGACCACGGTAGCGGAATCGCCACTGCCGGATGGTTCGACCAATGTCGTACTCGCTATGCCATTTGGGGTGGAGCTATCATTTTTCTCAAACGAATTTATTAAGAAATATTCACCAGAGGTTCTCGGCAATCAACCATCTATCATGTTTTTCAGTGACGACTTTGAGGGGCTACATGACCGGTTAGCAGGTGCCACGCCAATTTCCGATGATAATGGCCAGCCAGCGTTTGGCTTCCCAGATCCTGAAGGTCACTACTTTGCCATCGGAAAAGCTTAGTCTATAATTTTGATAGTTTCTTGAGGACCTCCCCAGAGAGGTCCTTTTAATTTCCCGGAATTCTGTCAGATATTAAAGAGGACATCTGAGAAATGGTTAGCTTTTAGTTAGTTTTAGTTTACAAAAGCTAACTATCGTGCTAATATAATTTCCAATAAGAACACAGGAGGAAAGTCAAATGACAGATGGCAGTCGCGATTTATTAGAGAGTTTTGGGAAGTTGTTGCAGAACCGTGCCTTCTTGATGGCAGTCGGGCATCAGGCCGGAATGGGTGGTCATGGTGGCCCTAATGGTCGTCGTGGTCAGGGACGATTGCTCAAGGTATTGGCGAAGACACCGGATGGGCTGACTAACGCCGAAATTGCCGAAGTGTTAGACATTCGGCCAAGCTCAGTCAGTGCGACGATCAATCGGTTGGAAGAGGCTGGGTTTGTCGAGCGGGTACCAAGTCCGACCGATAAACGGGCCATTATTGTGCGATTGAGTCAACGCGGGCATGAATTGTTTGACCAATATCATGAACGTAAGGATGATGTTGCTGATCAGCTTTTTGGCAGATTGACCGCTGATGAACAGGTTCAACTCGAGCAATTATTGACCAAGTTGAGTCACCAAATCAGTGATTTAGATTGGGACGACTTTATGCAACGCGGGCATGGCTGGCCACACGGGATGGGCCGACCACGTTTCTAATTTAGGGTTAACGGAGGCAAAGAGATGGAACGTAGAATTGCAGCGCCTAAGACAGCTCAGCAGCGGTCAGCGCAAAAGTTTGATTTCAAAGGATTTTTAAATTTGATTCGGCACACGAAGCCTAAGTATTGGCAATTGTGGGTCGGCCTATTTCTGGGGATGCTGGCCACTGGTGCCCAATTAGCGGTACCCAAGTTGGCTCAGTCATTGATCAATGGTCTCGGGCATGCGATGAACCAACCCCTGCTGATCACGGTAATCGGTTTATTCATTGTGAGTGCGCTAGTCAGTGCGGTCTCCGGGGCCTTGCTTGGGTTCTTTGGCGAAAATGTTGTTGCTGGATTGCGGGAAACGTTATGGCAAAAATTGATTCGATTACGAGTCAGCTACTTTGATAACGTCAAGACTGGTGAGATGACGTCGCGGTTGGTCAACGACACCATGCAAATCAAAAACTTGTTGGCCAATTCATTTCCCCAGATGGTGACGTCGCTCCTACAATTAGCTGGTGCGCTGGTCATTATGCTACTGATGGACTGGAAGATGACCATGATTATGTTCATTGCAGTTCCACTAGTCATGGCCGTGATGTTTCCAATCATGCAACTTTCACGTAAAATTGGCCACCAACGCCAGGATGCCATGGCTGCATTTAGTGGGGTCAGCGATGAGACGCTGAGTGAGATTCGTTTGGTTAAGTCTTCCAATGCCGAGAGTTATGAAGAACAGACCGGAGCGAAAGAGATTCAGAGTCTTTACCAAATTGGTTTGAAGGAAGCAATTTACGATTCAATTGCTGGGCCAGCAATGACGGCCAGTATGTTGGCCGTCTTCGTCGGGGTGTTAGCCTACGCAGCGGTCCGGGTGTCGGCAGGGACGATGAGCATGGGAACGATGTTTTCTTTCCTGATGTATCTTTTCCAAATCATTGGACCAGCGGGAACGTTGGCACGTTTCTTCACCGATTTGTCGAAGGCTAGTGGCTCAACCGAACGAGTTCAGGAACTCTTGGCAGAACCAGAAGAAGCCTTGGAGGATGGACCAACACAATCAGTGAGTGACCAAACGTTGGCTATGCAACACGTTGATTTTTCCTATGAAGATGGGCAACCAATCTTACACGACGTGAATTTTGAAGCACGGCCCAACACGGTAGTGGCGTTTGCCGGACCTTCCGGTGGGGGTAAATCTACGATTTTTGGTTTGCTAGAACGCTATTATCAGCCAGAAAACGGCCAGGTCACCATTGGCGGCGAGAACGTTCAAAGCTTTAACTTGAGTGATTGGCGTTCGCAGATTGGCTACGTAAGCCAGGACTCGGCCATTATGGCGGGAACCATTCGCCATAACTTAACTTATGGTGCCAACCGGGACTATAGCGATGAGGAATTGTGGCACGTTTTGCAACTCGCTTCAGCCGATGGCTTTGTTCACAACATGAGCGATGGCTTGGACACACAGGTCGGTGAACGAGGTGTGAAAGTCAGTGGGGGCCAACGTCAGCGCTTGGCAATTGCCCGAGCCTTTCTCAGAGACCCCAAGATTCTCCTGCTGGATGAGGCGACGGCCAGTTTAGATTCTGAATCAGAAGCGATGGTCCAGCAAGCGTTGAGCGAGCTAATGAAAGGCCGCACGACGCTAATTATTGCGCACCGCTTGAGCACGATTGTTGATGCTGACAATATCTACTTCATTGAGGATGGTCATGTTAGCGGACATGGCACCCATACGGAATTGATGGCCAGCTTGCCACTGTATCGTGATTACGTAAAGATTCAATTTAAAGAATAACCCAAATAGTCGCCAGCAGAGGTTTTGACATCTCTGTTGGCGACTATTTTTGGTTGCTTAGCTAGTGTGACGGGGGAGTCAACAGTAGCTGCAAAGCTTATTTAGCTAATTTAACAGCGTGTTTCGTGTAAACAACGTGCCAGCCCTTTGGTAAGCCGCTGACGTGAGCAAACTTGCCTTTGTGGTTCTTGAAGGTCAGAACTTTCGTCCCGTTCTTTAAGCTACCGGCGGTTAACTTCAGCGTACCGCCTAACTTGGCAGTCTTCTTGATCGTTACGTGAGCATTCTTGGCTACGCGGAGTTGGCCTTTTTGAGTTTGTTGGAAGTTCCCCTTAACGGTAACTTTCTTAGTGCTCAATTGCAGCGTCCCGCCGTTGACTTTAACGTTCCCTTTACCAGCAGCAGTGGCCGTAGTTAATTGCAGCGTACCACCCTTAACCGTGGTTCCACCAGTGAAGGCATTGTTCCCGCTCAGTTGGAGCAGACCGGTACCAGATTTGACCAAGGAACCCTTACCAGCGATGTTGTTCCGCCAGTTATCCTTAGCGTTGAAACCACCTTGCTTGGCATCCATGGCAACAGTCACCTTGTCATTGAATTTACCGTAACCGTTAGCAGCTGAGAAGAGATCTAAACGACCCCAGCCTTCAGTATCGTCCATGACAGGGTAGCCTGAAGGCATTCCTGTCGTGAACAACACGTCGCGACGTTGTGTAGCGTTCAGGTAAGGCAGGCGAGTAGCCAACAATACTTCGGCACCCTTAGGAACGCGCATTGCCACGTTAGGGTTACCAATTTGCTTGAAGCCGTAAGTCATCCGGTAACGGTAGTTGTCACGGTTGGTTGCGTAGTCACCAAAGTCATCTTGAGTCGTCGTGTCCTTGCTGCCTAAGAGGGCGTCAGAGTGAGTAGCGTCGTAGGCTTTCTTCATCATGTCTTGGTTGCTAGGATTGCTCAGAGCACTGGCGGTAACGGCTGTACCAGCCATCCGACCACCCATAACAGCTAATGGCGTGTGACGGCCAGCAATGATCCGGTCAAGACCAACTTCAGAGGAACGGGTGATCATTTGTTGGAAACGTTCTGGAACAACGTAAGCCAAGTTCAACCCGTCTTCAAAGCCGGCGGTCGTGTGGCCACTGGCAAAGTCGTAGTCGTTTTCTGGCGCAGCAGCCATCACGTTGACCAGTGCTGGTAATGGCTTAACTTCACTACTCTGACGGTAAGGACGCTTGTATTTAACGACGTCCTTGATCACCCCGGTTCCAGAATAAGCGGTGTAGGAGTTGTGATTCAACAGAGACACGATAGGTCCTAATCTTGAATCTTCAGAAGCCCATGGTGTGTGGCCCCAAGGACGGTGGGCAGGATCGGGCGTTGAAGGCATTGACGTGAAATCAGTCTTGGCATCTGCGTTCTTGATGAAGGCTGATGAGTAAGGCCCCAAACCGTTGATAACGCTGTAACGAAGGTCTCGCCAGTCCGTTAAGTAGGACCGTTCAGCTTCAGCCGGCGTCCGCGTCTGGGTAATTTTAGCGGCCTTGTCGATGTTTTCCTTCATCAAGGCCTTTTCCAGATTCTTGCCATTAGCGTAGTAGTTCGAGAAACTTGAGAGCATTCCTACCATTGGGTTATTGGATGCTGTCTTGTAAGTGGAAATATTTTGTTTATATGTATCAATGAAGTAGCCGTATTCGGCACGATGGGGCGCTAAATCCTTTGACGAGCTGGCTTGTGCCACGTTCGTTGCCATTGGCAGCGTCACAGCTACCAATGATAAAATTGCAGCTGCGCGTTTGGTCCAAGTCCGTTGTCTGATCTTCATGAAAATACCTACCTTTCAAATTGGTGAAGCTTTAAATTTCGGGTGCTTATCTATCATAAGGGAAGGCAAGAAGGTTGTCAGTATGATTAATCAAACCTGTACAGTAATCACACACAATTGATACATACCAGACAACGTAAACGTCTGCTAATAATTGGTTATTAATGTAAGCGCTAATCTGAAAGTTAAAAGACCCAGCGGCTCACTTTTTGAAGTGAACCGTTGGATCTTTTGAAGTGAACTATTTTACTAACTTAACAGCATGCTTGGTGTAAACAACGTGCCAGCCCTTTGGTAAGCCAGTGATGTGGGTAAACTTACCCTTGTGGCTACGGAAAGTCATGATCTTGGCACCGTTCTTCAGACTACCAGCAGTTAACTTTAGCGTACCAGCTAACTTGGCGTTCTTCTTAATGGCTAAATGGGCGTTCTTAGCTAAGGATAGTTGGCCACTCTTGGCTTGTTGGTAGCGTCCCTTGACGGTGACTTTTTGGGTGCTCAGTTGGAGTGAACCACGTTTGACCTGAACGTTTCCCTTACCAGTGGCGGTGGTGGAGGCCAGTTGTAACGTGCCACCTTTGACAGTTGCACCACCGGCATAGGTATTGTCCCCACTCAATTGGAGTAAACCACTACCAGCCTTGATCAATGAACCTTTACCAGAAATATCATTGCGCCAGTTATCTTGCGCGTTGAACCCACCCTTAGTAGCATCCATTTTAACCGTAACGGTATCGTTGAACTTGCCATAGCCACTGGCGGCAGAGAAGAGGTCCAAACGGCCCCAGCCCTCCGCATCGTCCATCAGGGGATAACCAGAAGGCATGCCAGTCGTGAACAGAACGTCGCGGCGTTGCGTGTCAGTCAGGTAAGGGAGTCGGGTTGAAAGTAAGGCTTCGGCCCCCTTAGGAACGTGCATATCAACGTTAGGATTCCCAATTTGTTTGAAGCCGTAGGTCATCCGGTAACGATAGTCCTCCCGGTTCTTTTGGTAGTTGGCAAAGTCGTCATGCGCTGATGAATCTTTGCTGCCAAGCAAAGCATCGGAGTGAGCGGCATCATAAGCTTTTTTCATCATGTCCTGGTTACTGTGGTTATTCAAAGCTGAAGCGACGACAGCGCTCCCTGCCATCCGACCACCCATAACTGCAAGTGGCGAGTGGCGTCCAGCAATAACCCGGTCAAGGCCAATCTCCGAAGAACGAGTGAGGAGTTCCTGGAATCTTTCAGGGAACGCGTAAGCCAGTGATAGTCCGTCTTCAAAACCAGTCGTCGTGTGGCCGCTCGCAAAGTCAAAATCAGTTGCGGGAGCTGCAGCCATAATCTTTGAAAGAGCCGGTAGAGGTTTAACTTCTGTGCTCCAACGATAAGGGCGCTTGTACCGAACGACACTTTTTACGATGCCGGTGTTGGAGTAGGCTGTGTATGAATTGTGGTTCATGAAGGCCACGATGGGTCCCAGTTTTGAGTTTTCATCGGCCCAATCAACGTGGACGTGCTTTTTGTTGACCGGATCAGGGGTGCTTGGCATTGATTGGAAAGGTGTTTGAGCGTTCGCATTTTTAATGAATGCTGGTGCGTAAGGCCCAAGTGCGTTGATAACACTGTAACGGAGGTCCCGCCGGTCAGTTAAGTATGACCGTTCCTCTTCGGCAGGGGTCCGCGTTTGCGTGATCTTAGCAGACTTATCGATATTTTCCTTCATCAAAGCTTTGTCGAGATTTTTCCCATCAGCATAGTAGTTAGAAAATTCGGAAAGCATGCCAATCATTGGATTGTTGGAGGCGGTCTTGTAGGTCGACACGTTTTGCTTATATGTATCCATAAAGTAACCGTACACGGCCCGTTGTGGCGCTAATTGTGCTGCGGTGCTGGCTTGGGCCACGTTAGTTGCCATGGGAAGAGTTACGGCGACCAATGAGAGAATGGTGGCAGCCCGCTTGGTCCAGGTACGTTGTCTAGTTTTCATGAAAATTCCTGCCTTTCACGTTAGGAGATATGTTTTCATTCTTCGTTTCAAATATCATCATACCTGACTTGACCCATGATATGGGTGGCTTCATCAAACCTGTACGCGAACCATACCAAACCGATACACAATGGTGAATATCCTAATATTTAGTCATTACACGGCTAATAACAGCTTGCTTTCATTAATTTTCAAATAAAAAAGACCAGCTCGTTTTGAGGTAGGCCAATTGGATTATTAATGACTTTATTTTGAAATTAAGTGTTGTTGCCGCGCATAGGCTAAGAGCACCTTCAGTGCTTGAACGTTGGTTGAAGTGATGTAGAGCGCGAAGGACAGGTTGGCTTCATCCAGAAAGTAGGCAAAATCACGCTGACCCATCGCCATTTTGGTGGCTTGGTAGGTGTCGTTACGGATGATGCCCATGCGAGTACTCTTGAGAGTTAGGTAAGTGATTTCACGCTGATCGACGACATGGACTAAATCGGTGAGCAAAATGGCATGGCTTTCCCGCAAACCAGTTCGCAAGTTTTTTCCTGATAGTATTACGTAATTATGCATAGAAGCCTCCTGTGGCGGTAGTTTCAATTCGGAGACGGGGCTTAAATCTTCAATTCGTGTCGGAGGGTCGTATTTCCCCAGTCCTCCAGGGACGTCAGAATCTGATGAAACATGACGCCACTGATTGTTAGACGGTAACTGTAGTCATTGTCAGGAATGGTTTCAATCAAGTTCCATTCTATCAATTTCTTTAACCGGAGGAGCAGGTTAAACGTAGAGATTCCACGCACGGTGCGACGCAGTTCCATGAAGTCAGTCGGTTGCGCGTCGAGTTGGTACAAAATAAGTGCGTACCAGCGTTGATGCAGGATTTCCAGTCCCAACTCGCTGCCCAGATTAATATTGGTGAGTGCCATTTTATTGCGTCCTTTCTTACATTTTCAAAAAATTAAAGAGACGGTAGCTGAACCGCAACCCAAATGTTTTGTGCGCTTAGCCAGTTTGATGACTGTGGTTGAGCGAGTTACGTGGGAAATCAGCTTAGCATTTAGTGGGCAACTTGTCCATAGAAACCAGTTCATTACGATTTAGTGATAGACAAAAAGATGGGTGAACCTTTGAAAGGATTCACTCATCTTTTGCGTTATTTTAATAAAATTAGGGTGACAAATGACTGTTGGATTTCGTTAGTAAGGGTAGCGGGTCATTTTACCACAGGCACCATTGCCAAGTGACACAGTGGTACCAGACAAATTGAAGCTTGACCTTATGAAAAGAAGGGCAGTAGCCCCAAGACTTCTTAGCGTTTGGTACTTGCAGCTTAACGGCAGGCATCTTATTGCTCAGCGTGAAGGTAAGGTGCCGGTTAGAGCGTTGATAGCCGCGTGGGGCTTTGGTTTCAACAAAGTAGTAACTGGCATACTTCAGGTTACCGACCTTGAGTTCGCCGCGCCAGTTAGTCGTGACGTCGCTCTTAATGAGCTTGCCGGTGGCCGTGTAGAGATTGAAGTGGGCGTTAGCTAAATGTCTGCAACCCCATTGATCCGTCTTGATCAACGTGACGGCGCCATTAGCAGCTTGTTCGTCGCCGTTGCCTTCACCATTACCTCCCCAGGCAATGGTACCGTGGACCGTTTTATTCAGAGCGGTGCTACCGTTCGTAGCGGTCAATGTGGCCGCGTTAGACCAGTGGCTATCACTAGGGACTCCAGTGAGACTAGTCTGGTAGTTCAGGTTGACCTTCTTATTGACGTGACCAAATTTCATGGTAATCGTGTTGCCGTTGACCGTGACGTCGGGTGCTGGGATGTTGCCGTCGACTTTGACGGAGCCAGGAACGTAAGTCTGGTCGCTACCCAAGGTATCAGTCAGCGTAACGTTCGTTAAGTCCTGGTTGTCAGGATTGAAGGCAATATTCCAGTTGGCCGTTGTTGGGTGGCCATCTTTAATTGTCGTATTCGTGAGCCAGCCGACTTTATTAACGAACCAGTTGGTGTTACCAGTGTTGACGTGCTTCCCGTTTGCGGCGAGTTGTAAAGTACCTTGGCGGGCTGTGTTGTGAGTAACAAGGTAGTCATTGAACGTGATAGTCCCCGTCTGACTGCCCTTTTGGATGGTAAAGGTCCCAATTTTGGCCTGAGACTTAGCATCGGTCAAATCGAATGTGTAGTTGTAACTAGAGGCCACGTTGGCGGGCAGGGAGACCGTTGCCGTATCACCCTCAGCCAGTTTGGTTGTGTCGTTAATGGTCCATTTGTAATGAATCTGATAGGCACTGTACTTGTCGAGGTTGCCGGTCGTAGATTGTGTGACACCTTGATCGTTCGTGATAGTGGCGTCCGCAGCGCCAAGACCATTGACCGAGACAGTGTTGGCACTAGCTTGTGAACGGCCGACAAAGAAGGTCAGTAACAGGCTAGCAATCAGCAGAAATACACGGCGCCAATTGCGGTTGGAAGAAGTATTGGTAAGCATAGTTGTCATTCCCTGTTATGTAATTTTTAAAACTGTGATGGATGATCCAAAATTTTCGTGCACTGAAAATTCAGATCGGAAGTGATTTAATGGTATACCTATTACACATCTCAATTGAATTGTAACACAATCCAATTTAATTGTAACGGGGGTAATCTAACCATAACGTAAAATGTTTAGAAGTGTAGTGAAAAATAGACTCTTTGACAATTGAATAGTAAGCTAGTTAATCGCTGATCTGGTAACTATCTAACTGGTTGGCGGATAATCAAGTTAACCGATTTTAGTTGATGGTTTTTTAACTGCGGAATGCCTAATGGGACAGCTAAATTTATTTTGATTAAGGTTTATAGAGTGTCCAGTAGGAGCGACTTATTTGCTGTCAGCGCTTACAATCTATGCTACGATGGGCATGTAGGTAATTCAAGAAGGGAGTAGATCAGATGTCAATCATCGTAAATCACCAACAGTTTCACTTGCAAACGGATCACAGCAGCTACATATTTCACGTCATGGCCAATGGCGAATTGGGTCAACTCTATTATGGGCCACGGTTACACGATCAAGCGACGTATCCCGAATTGCTGGTTCGCGAACACCATGAGGCGATGCCGGCTTGGCGATTGGATACACCTGACTTTCAGCCAGAAACGTTGAAACAAGAGTTTGCGGGTCTGGGTAAGGGTGACTACCGGGATCCTGCCTTTCAAATCACAGAACCAGATGGCAGTCGGATCAGCGAATTCAGCTACCAGGATTTTCGAATCGTTGATGGGAAGTCCCGACTGAGGGGCTTGCCATCGACCTTCGACGATGAGCACGACGATGCGCAGACGCTGGTGATTTCACTGGTAGATGCTGTGACGCAAGTTGTGCTGGAGTTGAGCTATGCAGTTTTTCCGCATCAAGACGTGATTGTCCGGAGCGCTAAATTTCAGAATCAGGGCCAAGCAGCGGTTAAGCTAAACCGGGCGTTGAGTAGTCAGTTAGATTTGCCAGATGCCGATTATGACTTACTCCAGTTCTCCGGAACTTGGACACGGGAACGGCATTTGGTCCGGACGCCGCTGCGAAGTGGTATTCAAAGCGTCGGGAGCCTGCGGGGGGCTTCCAGTCATCAACAGAACCCGGCCATGATTTTGGCCCGGCCACAGACCACGGATGATCAGGGGGCAGCCATGGGCTTCAACCTGGTCTACTCTGGTAACTTTTTGGATCAAGTGGAAGTCGATGCGTTTAACACGGCAAGAGTTCTGGTTGGTATCAACCCAACGGAATTCGACTGGCAGTTGCCAGCGGGTCAGTCCTTCCAGACACCAGAAGCCGTATTGAGTTACACGGGAGACGGTTTGAACCAATTAAGTCAGCAGATGGGGGACTTCTATCAACATCACCTCGTTAACCCCCACTTTGCGCAACAGCAGCGCCCTGTCTTGGTAAATAACTGGGAAGGAACCTATTTTGATTTTAATGAAGATAAGTTGGTGGCCATTGCTGAGGATGCCCACGCGTTGGGCATTGAAATGTTTGTCCTCGATGACGGTTGGTTCGGCCATCGAGATGACGATACAACCTCGTTAGGTGATTGGGACGTCTATCAGGAGAAGCTTCCGAATGGGATGGCGCACCTGGCCGAGCGAGTTCACGGTTTGAAAATGCAGTTCGGTCTTTGGTTTGAACCGGAAATGATTTCTATCGACAGTCAGCTATACCGGACCCATCCGGAATGGACGATTAAGACGCCTAAGCGCCAAATGACGCCAGGCCGGAACCAATTTGTCCTGGATATGGCCAATCCGGACGTCGTGGACTTTCTCTATGGCAAAATCAGTGGGTTGATTGAAACGGCCCACTTGGATTACATCAAATGGGACATGAACCGGAACATTACGGAGGCGTACAGTCCGACGTTACCGGCAGATCAGCAAGGGGAGTTCCTTCACCGCTATATGTTAGGTGTTTACGACCTGTATGCTCGGTTGATTGCGGCTCACCCAACCGTTCTGTTTGAATCCTGTGCTTCTGGTGGTGGTCGCTTTGACCTAGGGATGATGGCGTATGCACCGCAAGCCTGGACAAGTGATGACACGGATGCCGTCGAACGGTTGAAGATTCAATTTGGTACGTCCTACGGTTATCCGCAGGCGATGATGGGGGCACACGTTTCGGCGGTTCCCAATGACCAAACTGGGCGCATCACGCCAATTGAGACCCGTGCGGCGGTGGCTTACTTTGGCGACCTAGGCTATGAGTTGGATGTGACAAAATGTTCTCCCGATGAGAAGGCGGCAATTAAGCAACAAGTCACGTTCTACAAGGCCCACAGAGAGTTGTTCCAGCAAGGGAAGTTTTATCGCATTGACAATCCATTTACCGGGGATGGCAACGTGGGTAGCTGGCAGGTTGTTAGTGAGGATCAACGGCACGCCATTGCGGCACGTTATCAGATTCTCAACCATCCCAACCCAGCTTACACCCGCCTTTATCTGCGTGGATTGGCGCCAGATCAACGGTATCGCCTCAACGGCGGTCAACACATCTACTTTGGTGATGAGCTGATGCATGCTGGGGTTTTCGTACCACATTTGTTGGAGAGCACACAGGGGGTTGAGCAGTCAGCCGACTTTAGTGCCTTCTTAGTGGTCATCGACGCAGTGGAAGAGTGATTCGTACTGTATAATGGCTCTTAAATCTAAGGATTTAGGAGGCCAGCAACATGAAAATATTAGTGACTGGGTTTGATCCTTTTAACGGTGAGCCGATGAATCCGTCCATTGAGGCAGTCAAACGACTACCGGACACGATTGCTGACGCAGAAATTGTGAAGGTGACGGTGCCAACCATCTTTGTGCGAAGCGCGGCGTTAGTTCGGCAGGCAATTTTAGATGAGCAACCGGATGTGGTGCTGAGCATTGGTCAGGCTGGTGGTCGGTCGGCCATCACGCCGGAGCTGGTGGCCATTAACCTGAACGATGCACAGGTCACGGATAATGCTGGGTTACAGCCGATGGATGAACCGATTCAACCAGATGGCCCCACGGCGTATTTCACGCAGTTACCCGTAAAGGAAATGGTTGACGCCATGCATGAGGTGGGGGTCCCCGCTGCAGTCTCAACGACGGCGGGCACGTTTGTTTGCAACCACTTGATGTATCAGGTGCAGTATCAACGGGCCAAGGAGTTTCCTTGGTTGGCGGCAGGTTTCATGCACATTCCTTATTTGCCGAGTCAGGTGGTTGATAAGCCCGGTGTGCCAGCAATGGCCTTGGCTGACGTGGTGCGGGGGATTACGGCGGCCATCACGGCCCTGGTGAAGGGTATCAATGCGGTGGATGATGAGTCACCCGATGATTGAAATGTAAAATTTATTGGGTTTGGGACAAAAGTCTCAAACCCTTTTTGTACTCCGAACATATATGGTCGAAACGTGCGCTAAAAGGTTGGGGGACCACACCGTTTTGATAGCGTTTGGGTACCGGAAATGAATGAAGTGTTTTATAATTAATTTAATTATAAGAATCTGGAAATGGAGGAATTATTATGCAGAAATATGCTGCAGAGTTTTTTGGAACTTTCATGCTGGTCTTCTTAGGGACTGGGGCAGTTACCGTTGCGGCGGGCAGTACCTTAACGATTGGACTAGCCTTTGGGTTAGCCATTACGGTGTCTGCGTACGCATTCGGCGGCATTTCTGGGGGTCATTTCAACCCGGCTGTGACGACAGCGATGTTGATCAACCGGCGAATTGGTGCCAAGGATGCCCTGGGTTACGTGGTAGCTCAGGTGCTGGGGGCGACGGTGGCTTCGGCGTTCATCAAACTGTTCGTTGGTGGCCTAGGCTTGGCAACGAATCAATTGGGCCAAACGGATTTCCCAAAGATTTCAACGGGACTAGCTTTCTTGGTTGAAACGTTGGTGACTTTCTTATTCCTACTGGTAATCTTGAACGTCACGAGTGACCGGCATGGTAATGGTGACTTTGCGGGTGTCACGATTGGGGTGACGCTGGCGTTCTTAATCATTGTGGCCTTGAACCTGACTGGTGGCTCCTTGAATCCAGCGCGGTCATTTGGACCAGCTATTTTTGCTGGTGGAAGTGCACTGTCACACCTGTGGTTGTACATTCTGGCACCAGAGGTTGGGGCTATCTTGGCGGCGTTCGTTGGCCGGTTAATGGGTAGCGAAGATTAACTTAGAAATTTAAAAAACTAGCTAGACTCGGATGAGGAGTCTAGCTAGTTTTTTGATCAATCAGTGATTTCATGAACCCGAAAGGTAACGATTTGGGTGATCAGGTCAGTGGGGAGCGGTTGGTCGTAAGGCAGTTGGATGGCCCCCTTGGACGTGCGATAGGCTACTAACTCATTGGCAAAGTGAGCAATGGGTGATGGTGTGGGGTAGAGGCCCAGGTGATGTTTAGCAGCGGCGAAGTAAATGACAGGTTTGCCATCGATGTAGAAGGCGGGCATGCCGTAGCTGAATCGTTCGGTAGCAGTGGGGAGCAACGCTTGGAGCAGGTGATAGAGCTCAGTTAGTTGGGCTTGATGTTCTGGTGCGACTTTTTCGGTTAGATAGGCGGGGATGGGGGACATGGTGTGTGGGCTCCTTTTAGAGATTTAGGTAAGTTTATTATATCAAATTTACAGTTCGGGTATTTATGCGATTTATTAAAAGATAGTGCGACGGCGCATACAAATCTGTCCAAAAATGTTCTAATTATTTCTTCTCCACGTCCCGCAATCGCTTAAATTCTTCATCGCCCAATAAATGGTGCAATGCCGTATTGGCAGGCTGATGCTCCTTGCGTCCCAACCAGTAAAACAGTAATCCCAGCCCAATCCACACGGCCAGCATAATGTATTCGGTTGGCCAGGCTAAGGCAACTGGCGACTTCGGGTATAGCGTGCCGATGGCAATGGTCACCGCTAACAGCCCACCCAACATACTTGGCCAGAGTCGCTTTAGTCGAAAGCCCCCGTGGAGCGTTGGATAATCTCGGCGAATCCGCCACAGAGCCATTGCCGTGATGGCCCAAGCCATTGCTACGAAGAAGCCCCCTAAATCCAGGAAGTAGGTCATGGCACCTTTGCCCAGCCAGCCGAAGCCAACCGCAAATACCAGTACCAAAATCGTCGCGTTTACCGGTGTATTGTGTTTTTCATTAATCCTAGCAAACTGCTGTGGCAACAAACCTGCTCGAGATAATGAGAGGATTAGCCGGGGGGCCGCCGTGAACAGTCCAATGAAGCTCGTTAGCAATCCCAAGAAGGCAATCAGGTAGGCCGCCGTTCCCAGTAGTGGGAACCCCGCCTCCGTGTACGCCTTAATGGAGCCCATGCTGAATTTAGCCGTTTTCTGCCATGGGTAGACCCACGCACTTGCTAGCAGCACCACGATGTAGTAGCTGGCCGCCAACAAAATGGCGCCCACGACTGCTTTTCCAATTTTGCGGGGTGGCATAGCCGCTTCCTCTGCCAGAATCGTGACGACTTCCCAACCGGTCAGAAACGTCATGGCCGGGAGTACAAAACGAATCACGTTAGCCCAAGGGTCCGTTCCGGTACTAAACGCAGGCCAAAAGTTGTGGACACTCCCTTGGGTAAAGCCAGTGCCCACCAAGGTACCGCCTAAGATGACCAGACCAATGAACAGGACCGCTTGCACGCCCGCCGTCAATTTAGTGCCCCGGACATTTAGCGCGAAAATTAAGAGCGTGAAGGCCACACCAATCGCCAGCTCCATCAGTGACACGTGGGCGCCAGCAATGGTGTAGCCAGGTCCTGCCGATATCTGGGGGACCAACGTTGCCAGTAACATACTGCTGGCCGTTACGTAGAAGGAGAGGGCACTCAGGTAGGCTCCCAGAATTGCCCACCCTGTCGCAAAACCCAGTCGTTTACCGAACGCAAGGTAACTGTACACGACTGGCCCACCACTACGGGGGAAAATTGAGGAGAGCTCGGCGAAGGAGAGAGAGGCGAGCACGGTGATAAAGGTGGCTAGCACAAAGCCGAAGATTTCGCCCCCAGCCCCGTATTTATCGAAGAAGATACCGTTCGTGTAAATCCAGCTACTCCCAATAACACTGGAGGCTCCCAGAATTAAGAGACGGGGAAATGAAATGTGGCGGGACAAATTCTGCATGGTTATCGCTCGCTTTCATGGATTAACTAGAATTTCAATATTTATGTACTTGTGAAATTATGCTTTCCTCATTCTAACTGATGGTTGCGCTTACAACAACGGAAATGACTCGGTAAATTCACAAACTATTTCTGGATAGTTAGAACGGTAAACGCGAGTGAATTTGCTAGGGGCTAGTTAACCGGTCATTGTCCCGCTTGGTGGTCGTGACCGTTATTTCAGCTAGCAAATCAATTGCACACCTTATGATTTTCCACTACAGTAAGGTTAATCAACTAACTGAAACGGAGGACTGACGATGACGGATCCACTACGGTTTAATGAAAAAAATTACGACTCAGCAACGGCGACCGTGGGGACAACCCGGGTAACTTACCGCGCCTTTAAGGATCTAACCTACGTGGCACAACCAGTTGATGACTGTCAGAAGCTCAATATTTTCGTACCAGAGGGCTACTTTAACGGCCAGGCCATCAATGGCTATACGCGGGTTACGGCCCCCATCTTCATGCCTAATACCGTCGGGGGGTATTTACCCGGGCCCCGAGACTTCCCTGGCAATCCAGCGCCGTATAGTAGGAGTACCACTATTCTTCAGGCTCTGAAACGGGGCTACGTCGTTGTCTCAGCCGGATTACGAGGACGGACGACGCAGAACATACAAAACGAGTATTTGGGTAAGGCACCCGCCTTTATTGTAGATATGAAGGCTGCCGTGCGCTACGTAAAATACAATGCGGGCTGGCTTCCGGGTAATCCTGATCGCATCATCACCAATGGTACCAGTGCGGGTGGGGCGACCTCAGCCTTGATGGGGGCCAGTGGAAACGCTGATTTCTTTGAGACGCCCTTACAAGAAATTGGCGCGGCCCCGGCTACGGACGATATTTTTGCAGTTTCAGCGTACTGCCCGGTGCACAATCTGGCGCACGCCGATGCCGCTTACGAGTGGCAATTCAACGGTATCAACCAGTGGCACCGTCAACGCGTTCGCATTGAAAATAATCAGCGAATCTGTACGCCGATTCACGGCCAACTTTCGCCGGATGAACAGGGGTTGTCGCGTGAGCTCAAAGCAGCATTTGTGCCGTATCTTAATAGCTTGGGACTCAGAGATATTGCTGGTAATCCGTTGACCTTAGATGCAACCGGTGAGGGGAGTTTTAAACAAGAGATTGAGCGCGCAATTTTAATGTCCGCCCAGCGGGCACTAGCTGCTGGAACCGATGTGACTAAGTATGCTGGCATTACGGTAAGTAATCGTACGGTGACTGGGCTCGACTGGTCCCGTTACTTACGGGCCATTACACGAATGAAGAGTGTTCCGGCCTTTGATGCTTTGGACCTCGGTAATCCTGAAAATGACCTGTTTGGCAATCGATTGACACCGGCCCGACACTTTACTCAGTTTTCGCAGGACCATTCAACGGTTTCGGCGTTGCTGGCTGACCCGTTATTGGTTGCCGCAGTGAATCCCGTAACGTACTTGATGACTAAGCAGAGTCACGTGGCTCCTCACTGGCGGATTCGTCACGGAGCAGCGGACCGGGATACGTCGTTTGCTATCCCTATGATTTTAGCCACGAAATTAGCCAACCGAGGCTATGATGTTGATTTTAAGTTACCGTGGGCGACACCCCACAGCGGTGACTACGATTTGCCTGAACTTTTTCGGTGGATCGACAATCTCTGTCAAACCGCAACTAAATAGGCTTTGATGGCACCCTACGTCATGTATGTAGGGTGTTTTTTTAGACGACGAATTTACAATTGAAGTGCAACAAGTAAGAAGAAAATAAAAAAGAACTCATAGCCTGAGTCCTGTAAAATGAAGTCACCACAACAATCACTTAAAGGAGATCTTAGGCTATGAGTCCGTACAATCATCTTACCTTAAAAGACCGAGAATGCATACTGTTAGGAGTCACTTTAAACGATACTTATCAAGGTATTGCGGAGAAAATTGGCTGCTCAAAAGCCACCGTATCACGCGAAATTAAGCGCAACGGTGGCCGTGATGCATATTCAGCTGTCAAAGCACAAGAGAACTATCAGAGACGGCGACTGAAAAGCCGACGTCCTAGGATCTTAGCTGACTTGAAACTACGAGATTTTGTCCTTCACCGCATCGTTCAATGCCAATGGTCTCCGGAACAAATCTCAGGCCGTTTAGTTCACGAAAATAGCGAATGGCAAATCAGTTACAATACTATTTATCGCGGAATTAAACTCGATAATTTAGGGATTAAACGCAAGAGTCACGGTGCTCGTGGTTTTGCCCGAAAGTTGCGCCACCGTGGCAAAACCCGTAAGGTCAAAGGAACGGTTAACGAACGACGTGGTCGGTTTAACGAAGTTCTTTCAGTTCATGAACGACCAGTTTCGTGTAATAAACGGAGCTGGTTCGGCCATTGGGAAGGCGACACCGTTCGGGGTAAAACTGGGCGTTCAGCTTTGGTTACATTGGTGGACCGTAAATCACGGTACTTATTGTCTCAACGAGTTTCCAAAGTAAACGCCAAGAACGTCACGCAAGCTATGATTGACCTACTGCATACTGTGACGCCCAAACGAGTTCGTACGCTTACGCCGGATCGTGGAACTGAATTCGCAGGATACCGCGAAGTTAGTCAAGAACTTGGTATTCCAGTCTATTTCCCAGATCCACATGCGCCCCAGCAACGGGGAACCAATGAGAATACCAATGGCCTTATTCGTGAGTACTTCCCCAAGGGAACCGATTTAGATCAGCTCACTGACCAAGATATTTATCAGTTCGTTGAAGTGCTAAATAACCGACCACGCAAGATTTTAGGCTGGAAGAGTCCATCTGAAGTTTTCTTTGGGACAAAGTTACACTTGATTTGACAATTCGTCACAGCCAAAATAAAAAAGTTTGCATTTTAATACCCCGTGGGGTATATTAATCTTCGTTCTTGATTGGCGGTAATCATTTAGCCTTGAAATTAATACGAAACGAATTGTAGCTGTCGCCATCGGGAAGATGGTGACTTCAATTCGATGCTCTTTAGCCGTTCGCCGACCAATCATCAAATACCCCAGTGGGGATTATCCAATCGAAAATGCGGAGGTACCAGATTATGATTCAAGAAATTCACGATCAAAATTTTGATCAAGAAACGAATACGGGCGTTACCGTTGTCGACTTTCGAGCCGACTGGTGCCCACCTTGTAAGATGATGGACCCAATTCTCAAGAGTCTGTCTGAGAGTGATGAGTTTCAAGGAAAAGTTAGATTCACGTCGCTAAACGTTGATCATGATCAGGAAGTTGCCAGTCGATTCGATGTTCAGGGAATTCCTACTTTTCTAATCAAGAAAGATGGTCAGGTTGTGAGCCGATTAGTCGGTGCGCGGCCAAAGCCAATGTTTGCAGCAGAGCTGAAGAAAGTACTAGGTGACTAATGAGTAAAAAATTTGATTACATTGTGTTGGGTAGTGGCCCAGCGGCTTATGGATTAACGACGGCCTTAAAAGCAGCTGGTAGTACGAAGACCGCATTGATTATTGATAATGATCTATTTAGGGAACCTGCCCGAATTATGGGGGCGAACCTAAAATCTTTTTAGAAGGCGCCGTTCGGAACGTCTTGATTGCTCGTCAATTGCAAGGACGTGGTATTCAACAGCCTGCTAAGATTGACTGGTCGACGTTGATGACCACCCAGCAGGCGACGTTTGCCCCTTATCCAGCCAATGCTCGGGCAGCCTTTCAGACCGACTATGTGAAAACGTTGCAGGGAACTGCTAGTTTTATCTTAGCCCCTTTTGGCATACCAGCAGTGGATTTACAAACTGTCGACAGTTTGTTTTTTCAAATAACCAAGTCCCAGCGTTCAGGTTTACATCTCATGCGGGGGTTTCTATAGTCAAGGTAGAAGCGGAAGAGGTGACGACTATGCAGAAGCTGTACGTATTTGTGCCGTTGCTCAACGTCGTCGGGTGTCTGTACTTTCTACTGATTATTTCGCTAGAACCCGCGCAGACTAGCCTGGGCCTAGACTTGGTCTGGGAGCAACCGGACGTGTTATTGGTGGGCGGCATGTTGTTCATCATCTTAGTGACTAGCGTGGCAAAAAGCCGACTAGCTAAAATGTTGGGGTTAGTCATTAACATGGTGGTAATCGGGATGATGTCGGTCTTTTTATGGTGGCTCCACGTTCCAGTATTGGTCACAGATTATCTGTGGTTGTGGGCCCTGCTCATGATTTTTAACGTGTGTTTAATTGGCTGGGGCTGGATGCAGCTATGGGGAAAGTAAGAGTGCAAATGCGGACGGTTAGCTGGCAAGCGTTAACGTCGTTAGGACGAGAATTCCGGTCCTGAATTCTTGTTATAACGGGGTTAAGCAGAACCAGCTGTCCGCAATTGCACGTTCAGCCACAGAAATCAAAAAACTGCTGTCACACCAAATTCCAGTGTGGCAGCAGTTTTAAATTAGTTAGTATTTCAGCAAATTCCAGGGATGTTTCTCTTTTTCCGACGTCAGCTTAGATTAAGATACCGTTGCAGTGGTCAATCTCGTGTTGAATGATTTGGGCCACAAAGCCAGTGAAGGTCTGATGTTGGCGTTGGAAATTCTGATTGTCAAACGTGACATCGATCGTTTGGAATCGTTTCGCCGGTCGTTCGCCAGTTAAAGACAAGCAACCTTCCTGAGTGTCGTACGAACCGGATTTCTTAGTGATGGTGGGGTTGATCATGGCGACCGGGAACACGCCCATATCCACCACAATAATCCGCAAGTTAGTGCCAATCATATTGGCGGCCATACCCACGCAGTTGTCACTGTTAGCTTTTAAAGTGTCTAAAAGGTCCGTTACGGTGGCTGCATCAGCCTTGGTAGCGGGAGTAGATTTTTGTGCTAAGCGGGTTTGATCGTGTATAACGGGTTTAATCATGAGGGGCCTCCAGAAAGTTTTTGAGTTTGACGGTCGTGTTGTAGTTTCGGGCACTGGTCTGTTTGTAGAAAGCAGTCCCAGCGATTTTGGCATAGAAAGAGCGGCTGAAATTAATTTTTAATGTTGACGTCCAAAAGATGATATTCGGCGTAATCAGAATTCGGTCGTAGTCAGCAGTTTGGTGCTCAGCGAGCCAGTCATCCCATTGCGTTTCGTAAGAGTTAAGCTTAAACAGGGCGTTGTGTCGCAATTGAGGATCGGCGCCCCACCAAGCTGGTGCGAGGGCCAAGTCCGCCAGAAAGTCCGACTGTGTGAGTAACCGGAAGTCGATGGGAAAGTCAAAGTTAGTTGTCAAAATTTCAGTTACGATTGTCTCACAAATGGCTGCGGGTTGGTCACTGGAGACGAATAAATTACCACTATTAATGTATGAGCGAACGTCGGTGAAACCACCAGCGGTTAACAGAGCTCGAAGATCTGCCATGGGAACACGATGCTTGCCGCCCACGTTAATGCCTCGAAGCAGTAAGAGATAGTTCAAGGGAAGCCCTCCTTTCAGTTAGTATTGATCCTATTATGAACAACGATAAGCGAAGCGGATTAAGTTTGCAACCAGTTTAGTGAACTGATTATCGGCGCTAAAGGGTCAGTGACGAGGACTACCTCCCCATGGCTAGCTGGTGTATACTGCGAATTGTACCTGATAATTAACCAATTGGAGGATTCTATGATGAAGAAAAAGACGTTGTTTGTCGTCATGTTATTGGCTGGAGTTTCGTTCGGTGGCCTGGCAGTCACGACACCGACGACGGTGCAAGCTAAGACGCGGTCGCTAACCACTTTTCCCCAGCGTTACCGGCACACTTGGTATCATTACATAGGTCATGGCAAGTACGATACGCAGAAATTTACCGCCAAGACTTGGCAGTATACGTCCCATGCGGGTGGTTACGTGAAAGTAAAGTCGAGCCTACACCCAACCAATACTTATTCCTATCAACATAAGGAGCATTCAAGCTGGGTATTTGGGAGTACACTTTTTGCCCGGAAGGCCCACTGGATCAACATTAAACTCTGGAAGCAGAATGCGGGCTACGGCGACTACTATAAGACGAGTACCAAGAAGTATCATGGTAAAAAGATTTCAACGTTATCAGCGGCTTCTGGTCTGGTTCAGACGTCTGATCACTACTACCGTTCCAAGAAGGTTGCCAAGCAACTGAAAAACCATCACTTTAAGGGTGAAGTTTATGAACATTAAGTAATTTTTGAATAGGATAAATAATTCTTGAAAACAAGTGCCACTTCGTGAGTGCATTGAGTAAGCTCACGGAGAGGCATTTTTAATTTGCCAGTTTTGATGAAAAAGGGAGTTACAAACCTCACCTGAATTTCGTTAGTAACAGTAGGGAGGTTCCTCCAGTTCATGTGCTTAAACCAACATTCCGGTCAACTTGCAATTGCACCCATGTATGGTAAAATGACTATCCAGCAATAATTAACACCACTTATTACTTAATCGGCTAAGCTTGTTTTACAACTGAGTAATAGTATCAGTAATCGTAAAACAAGTGTAGCTGCAGGTTGGCAGGAACGGGCTATTGGTTTAGGCCACTGCGCTACATGCTTTCAGTAAATGAGAAATCGATGTAAAACAATCTAAACTCTTTAGCCAATTCAACGGATATGATAGACAAACGATAGTTATTTAAGGTGGAAGTCGCTACAATATAGTAGAAATCCATTAATGGATTATTGATTAATGACAGGTACAAGAGTCAGAGGAGGAATGAACGTGCGGAAAGCCATTTTATTTGTAACAGCCCTATTAACTGGGGTGTTATTGTGGGGGGCGAGCACCACGGTGGCCAGCGCGAACACCAACAACGCGACTAGCGATAACTTGGGGATTACCATTGATGGTAATTTTGATGATTGGCAAGATAAACCCATGACGACCATTAAGGAACCATGGGATGACTATAATATTAAAAGAGGGAGCATGTTGGCAGATGCGAATAATCTGTATCTGTATATCAACATGTCGCCCAAAAAAGGTAATGGTTACAACGAAATGCAAGGCTACGGGTACGTCTTAACAGCCGGTTCTAAGACCTATGATCTGCAATTTAACAATGTCGCGGGGACCACCACTGGTAAGAGTAAGTCTGGATCCGTCAATATTTGGAACCGGACGGATGGCGTCAATGATCCAACCACGGGTGCTCAGGTCATGGTTCACCGATTCAAGACAGGCCAGAACTTTAACGACGTTATGGAAGCCAAGATTCCGATTGCCGACTTAAAATTAGCCGGTGGGAGCCAGACGTTTAAGATGACTAATAGCAATCTGGGTAGTCAAACGCTAACGGTGACCGGTGGTTCCACTGGGCCAGTCGTCATAGCCGGAATTGGCTTCGCCATTGCTCTCGGCGGGGTCGTTAAGTTAAATAAATCGAGAAAAAAGAGGACTACTTAGATGAACAGCTACCTGTTATTTGGTATCATCGGGTGGCTCTATGCAATCTCAGTATTGAAACGGGCCCACCTCTCCGCGTATTACTTTATCGTGGGGAGTGTTGGCCTGTTCTTTATTCTCATTGCTGTTGGCAACCCTTATTGGGTCTGGTTTCTGACGCACTCAGTTATCAATGGTATTGCCTGGGTGAGTGATCTTACCCACTGGAGTAGTGTGCATACGAAGTACGGAATCGTCTACATTGTGAACGCAATTCGACCGGTAACCATGTCAATCGATTACGAGTGTTCGGGGATTATCGAGACGACCGCCTTCGTTAGCCTCTTAGCCTTTTATCCCACCTATGGTCGGCAGGAAAAGTTATTCTATCTGGCCTTGGGCACTTTGTGGGTGTATCTAGCTAACGTGATTCGCCTACTATTAGTCGTGATCTTAGTCCACTTTGGTGGGGCTAATTGGTTCTTCACGGCACACACGATTATTGGACGGTTAGTCTTCTACTGCTTAATTATTATGTTGTACTATAACGTCTTTACGTACTCAGAGCTGTCACAGAGCTGGTACCGTAACGTCAAACGCTACTTTTCGAGAGGTTAGTTATTCGTGGACTATTTTGTAAATTTAACACTATTTCAGATGGGGTTTTGGATTACCTGGGCAATGATTCCCATTGTTGTCGAAATCATTCCCTCCCTAATTTCAGCAGTGCGACTGATTGTCCGTAGTCGGCATCAGCACGATTTACCACTACCAGCCAAGTTGCCGTTTATTTCAATAATCGTGCCGGTCTATAATTCCGAAGACACACTTTTTGCCTGCCTGCAGTCGATCAATGATTCGACATTTCCTAACAAGAATATGCAAATCGTGATTGCGGATAATCAGAGTACGGATGACAGTTTTCAAGCTTTTGCGACGGCTCAAAACCACTTCGACCTGAACCTACAATTGATTCGGACGGAGCAGGGGAAGGCCAAAGCGCTGAACGGCGCCATTTACCAGTGTATCGGCACTTACATTGTCAATATTGACAGTGACGGGGTGCTAGAGAAACATGCGTTGATGAACATGGTCCTGCAATTTGAAAATGACTTGGCGTTAGCTGCCATGACCGGGACGATTCTGCCTCAGCGGGCAATGATCAAACGGACGAAAAGACGGTGGCTGCGGTTGCTTCAGAAGAATGAATACTTTGAATACGCCCAAGCTTTCTTATCAGGGCGGACGATTGAATCAAATAATAACGAACTTTTCACCATGTCTGGGGCCTTTTCGGCTTTCCGAAAAGAGACGCTGTTGGCTACGTTTATGTACAATACCAGTACGGTGGGTGAGGATACGGATATGACGTTTCAGGTGCGTGAACGGCTTAAACGGAAAGTGATGTTGTGTGCCGACGCTATTTTCTACATTGAACCAACACCGGGGATGAGTCAGCTCTACAAGCAGCGCCAACGGTGGATGCGTGGGGAACTGGAAGTCTCACGGGAGTACATGCACCATGATGCCCAGCTTGGAAAGTTCTTTCATAATTTTCTGGTTCGGCGAATCATGATCGATCACACCTTCATCTTTCCGAAGATGATTTGGCTCTTTGCCAGTGTCGTGCTCCTGTTCTTTCGGTACTCGCCCGTGGTATTGGGCCTGTCTTACCTGGTGATTTATCTGCTGTACGTCTTAGTGTCGCTGGTTAACTTTATCAGTGTCGGTAAGTTGTTGCAGAAATTTCCAGATGAAAAGCGTTTTTATTGGCGTGTTAGCTGGGTTATCTGGACCCTGCCAATTTATAATTTTGTAATCTCTTGGATTCGGCTAGTGGGTATCATCAATTCCATGTCGATGACGGGAGCTTGGAATACGGCCACGTTGGGTGCTGAGACAAAGTCGGTCGGACAAGTCCTCAAGGGGGACATTCAGCGGTTACGCGATCAGAGACAGAAAAGGGAGTGAGTGGATTGGGTGAAATCCATACGTATAAAATGAAGTCCTACATCAACGCGAGTCATGCGATGCGGTGGGAATCTGGTACCGGGCAAAAGCATAATCATACCTGGGAAGTTATCATGGAAATTCAATTGGACACGAAACATTTGGTCCGGTTTAACGATATTGAAGACAACATGCGTGAGGTCTCGGTAAACTATTCAGGCAAGTTTTTGAACGAAGTGCCACCGTTCGATAAGCTCAATCCCTCATTGGAAAATATCACCCGCTATTTCTATAAAAGATTGTCTGAAACACTGGCCCAGAGCCAGGCGACGCTGATGCGTTTAGAGATTGGAGAATCACCTACACGGTTCTATTGTATTCAACACACTGACGACTAATTCGAGGAATTCTGATGAATCAAAAAATCTTTAACTGGGGCCAACGTTTAATTCACGGCCTTTTTTACGTCTTATTTAGTTTAACGACTTATTTTGCCATCACGTCGCCGAATTTTATTTTAGGTGATAACCAGTTTACTGGGAGTGGAACCACGATAGTCACCACTTGGGTGGTCATGGTGGTTGTGGGCATTATTCTGTGCTTGTATGCATACCGGCCGTTATTTCGGGGGTTCAAGTGGCTATTTATTACGCATCAAGCGGTAACGGCGAGTGTCGTCTTGGCACTGGTTGTCGTTTGGCAGATCACGTTCATGCTGGCCGTCCATCCGGCAATTGGGTTCGATGTGGGAGCGATTCACGAAGCCGTTTTAAATCCTAAATCACCCGATATTACGTCGTACTTCAGTCAATACCCGAATAACTTGACGATTTTGCTATGGCAGCACGGCCTCGCCCAGCACTTCCACACCACGTCCTGGTTGTTCTTTGACACGGTGACGTTACTTCTGACGGATCTTTCCGTCTTGCTCAATCTGTTGAGCATGACGGTGATTAACCGGCGGTTGGTGCCCACGGCAATGTACATCCATGCCGGGTGGCTAGCCCTGTTTCCCATGATCATTATTCCCTATACGGATGCCTGGGTCTTACCCTTTGTGTCTGCCTATATCTTCTGTTATTTTGTCATGCGTTACACGCAGTCTCACTGGTCAGTAAAGCTACTGGCTGCGGTGGGTTTTGGTCTAGCAGCGATTGGTGGCTACTTTATGAAGCCATCTGCAGTGGTTGGAGTGATTGCCATTGTCCTGATTGAGTTATTGGGACTGTTTAAACGTGAGACTTGGCAACGGGCAACGGGCAAACGAATCGCTCTGGTATTGGTGCTGGTTGGTTTAACTGGCGGTGTGGCAGGGACGACGTACGTGGCTGGTAATCATGCACTGGATCAGCAGACCTACATTCAGATCAACACGGATCGCGCGATTCCGGCCATTCACTTCCTCAGTATGGGGATTTCGGGTCACGGAGGATATAACGCTAAGGACGCCCTTAAGATGGTGACCTTGCCAACGAAGAAGGCACGGTCAGATTGGTCTAAGAAGGTCTACATCCAACGGCTTCGTCAGCGAGGCTTCTGGGGTTACCTGAAATTCTTAGTCGCTAAACAGCGCAACAACACGGCTGACGGCTCATTTGCCTGGGTCAAGGAAGGGCACTTCATGCAACACGGAACCAAGCCGCAAGGAACGGGCCTGACCCGGGCGCTTGGTAGTTTTGTTTATTTGTATGGTGAAAATTTGGGTGACTTCCGGTATTTGGCCCAAGTTTGGTGGATCGTCTGGGTACTCATGATCTTCTTTGCCTGGGGTGACCGCCGACAACTGGTTCAAATGCTCCGGCTCAGTCTAATTGGGGGCTTTATGTTTCTATTACTCTTTGAAGGTGGCCGGAGTCGTTACTTGATTCAATTTCTACCAGTCTTCTTGATTTTAGCGACACTGTCGTTTGAACGTTCACTCGCATTCCTACGTGGATTGTTTGGTTGGGTCAACCAGCCCATACAGCCGCAAGAATTAGACAAAATGTAATGATTAATTTCTCAATCAGTGGCGTATACTGATTCCTAAAGGGATTGGTAGACCCAGTCTCGATTTGGGAGGATGGACTCATGAAAAAACAAGTAATCGGTGTGGCTGTGGTGGCCACTTTATTGGGTGTCGGTGGCGTCTGGGGGACGACGACCACTACCACTACTGCGCAGGCCAAGACGCAAACAACGTTGCGGACAATTCCACAGCGGTATCGGCATACCTGGTACCACTACACTCGTGGCCAGTATGAAAAACTGGCGTTTAGCACGAAAAAGATTGCGGGCCTCAGCTACTTTGATGGTGAGAGCATCAAGTATCGGGCCAATCTACACGCGCACAAGCTGACAGCTACGAAGTTTAAGTCGCACACGACTTGGAGTTCTGCGACTACCACTAAGCGTCGACACGCTATTTGGATTAATGTTCGCGGTTGGAATCAGGGAATGGGTGCCGGTGATTACTACAAGGTCATGACCAAGTCTTACCAGGGTGACCGACACGCTGTGTTGAGTCAGGCCGGCGGTGCCGGTGTTTGGACGTCGGCGCATTACTACCGTTCTAAAAAAATCGCTAAGCAATTGAAGAATCACCACTTTAAGGGTGAAGTTTACTATTAGATGCTGCCCGTTGCCAGAACGGGGGTTAGCTGTAGGGACTGAGATTGTGTGCGACTATGCAATGCGCATAGTCTGGCCCACAACAACTAAAATGATGAATGCTATTACGGCTCGGAATGCTGATTCCGGGCCTTTTTTTCGTTCAATTTAGGGTTCGGAATGTAAGGTGGTTAAGCGTTATCTAAGTTAGTTCAGGCCAAAGGACTTCAACGAATGGTTTGTATCAGCGACGTCATTGCGATTGCTCAGGACACAATCAAAATTTCTGTAGTTGGCTTGCTAAGACTGGTTGACAAAAGATAAAGGTGAGTTTATACTCACTTTATTAAGTAAGTAATCACTCACTCACCGAAAAGGCAACAAGCTTTGGGAGGCATTATGATGACACAAGCAATTATTGAACTTAACCATTTAGCTAAGAAATTTGGCAATCAAACTGTTTTGAAAGATATCAATTTAACTTTAAATAAAGGTGAGATCATCGGCCTGATTGGTCCTTCGGGAGCTGGCAAGTCGACCGTCATCAAAGTGGCATTAGGAATGGAAGTAGCCAGTGGCGGTTCCGCCAAGGTCTTCGATACCGTCATGCCTAACCGGCAGTTGCTAGGACGAATTGGATATATGGCGCAAACGGATGCTCTGTATGAAGCCCTATCAGGTCGTGAGAATTTGAAATTTTATGGTTTAATGAAGGGCATTGCTAAGGCTGATATGAAGAAAGAGGTAGCTCACGCTGCTCAGGTAGTTGATTTGACCGGCGACTTGGATAAGCGGGTTGCGGGTTACTCTGGTGGGATGATGCGACGGTTATCTTTAGCTATTGCCCTACTGGGTAATCCAGAATTGCTGATCTTGGATGAACCAACAGTTGGGATCGACCCTGCACTGCGGCGGCAAATCTGGGCGGAACTTGGTAGCATCCGTGATGAGGGCCGCAGTATTCTGATTACAACCCACGTGATGGATGAAGCCGAATTAGTGGACCGTGTGGCTCTATTACTGGGTGGTGAAGTCATGGCCTTTGACACACCGGTTGCTCTGAAGCAACAGTACGGGGTGAACACAATTGAAGACGTATTCTTAAAGGCGGAGGGTGTTGAATAATGAGAACGCTTGGAATTATGAACCGGGTGCTGAAGGAACTATTCCGGGACAAACGAACGTTAGCGTTGATGTTTGTTGCCCCCATCTTAGTGATGCTGTTAATGAGTGTTATCTTTAATACCAACTCGGCCACGAACGTTAACGTAGGCACGGTTGCCGTGACTCAGAAGCTAAATAAAGAAATGGGTGACATCAAGCACGTCGATGTTAAGACGTATGATACCAAGACCGATGCAAAGCAAGCGATGCAGGACGAAAAAATTGATGCCATCATCAAGAAAAATGGCAACAATTATGACTTGACGTATGCCAACACCGATTCTAGTAAGACGACAGTCGTCAAAATGGCCTTCAAGAATGCGGTGACGGCAACCAGTATTAGCCAATTGAAGTCTGCCCTGAAGAAGAGCACGACTGGCATGGCTAAGTTGCAAGCACAGATACAGGCTATGCAAAAGCAGCTGGCTGCTACGAGTGCTTCACCCCGAATGGCGGGGGCTACAGCGGCTGCTAAGAGAGCAGCATCAACGAAGTCTATGTCAACGACGATGGCTACCAAGAGCACTAGTCAGAGGGCGCCTAAGATCACAAATCACTACGTTTATGGTGATAAGAATACCGGTTACTTTGCCAAGATGCTCCCAATCTTGATGGGCTTCTTTGTCTTCTTCTTCGTCTTCCTGATTTCCGGCATGGCGCTGTTGAAGGAACGGACGACGGGAACGCTGGACCGGTTGTTGGCCACACCCGTTAAGCGGTCTTCTATTGTCTTTGGTTACATGTTGAGTTACGGAATTTTAGCGATTATTCAAACAATCGTCATCGTATTGGTAACCGTTTGGTTGTTAGGAATTGAAGTGGTGGGCAACGTAGCCAGCGTGGTTGTGATCAACTTACTCCTGGCACTGGTCGCGCTAGCTTTTGGAATCTTACTCTCGACGTTTGCCAACTCCGAGTTCCAAATGATGCAGTTCATTCCACTGGTTGTGATTCCCCAAATCTTCTTTTCCGGGATCATTCCGTTGGATTCGATGGCCGATTGGGTTAAGGATATTTCCTACATCATCCCATTGAAGTACTCTGGGGATGCTGTTACCGACATCATTATGCGTGGCACCTCTATCTTCAATGAAGGCTGGAACATCTTAGTATTGCTGGTTTTCTTGGTCGTCTTAACGATTCTCAACGTGGTAGGTTTGCGTCGCTACCGGAAAGTTTAAGTAAGGGGTGGGCGGTCAGGTCGGCAATCACGTGTATAATGGCCGCATTGACTTTAATTAGGAAGGGTGAAGGGTGTGGAATCAAATATTTTCAGCACCTACCGTGACTGGCTGGAACACGAAAGGATGCCCAAGGGGAAAAAGGCAGCGCTGGTGGCCGCCGTGGAGCTCTTTTCCGAGACGGGGTTTGACGGAACGTCTACCGTTCAGATTGCTGAAAAGGCCGGTATCAGTCAGGCAACCATCTTCAAGTACTTTCACACGAAGCAGGATCTCTTGTTAGCAATCGTTAGACCGGTCATGGAGAACTTTTTTCCGAAGTACCGTGACGACTTTTTTGCTGAAATGAGTCAGTTTGATACGTTGCCAGAATTGATTCGGTTTATCGTCAGCGACCGCTATCAGTTTGTTGCTGGGAATGTCGAAGTCATTAAAATTTTGTTCATGGAAATGATGAGTAATCCGGGGATTCGCCAGCTGTTTGGCAAGATTGTCTCCAGCAATAATTTCGATTTTCTGAGCGAAATGCTTGATAAGTTGAAGCAAACCGGTCAGTTGAGAACTGACGTTGATGCGGCCGGTTTGGTCCGAATCATCGGTGGTCAAATTGGTGTTTATCTGGTGCAAAGCCACTTGGTCCCATCCCTAGTTCACGGTGATGAGCGCGATTTACAGCTCATTTCAGATCAGGTTATCCGGACAATCAGCAAATAAATTAATCCCGCCGTCACGTTTACCGTGACGGCGGGATTTTTTGACTGTCAAGGCCCCAGTTTACAGATTGTGGCCTAATCAGGGGTCAGCGAAGGCTGGTATAATTTTTAACAGACGTTCAGTTCAAAAACACATTCCATAGTATTTGTTTTCCGATTTAATTACTAGATATAGTATGGACTAGGCACGTTGAAATGGGGGGATCACCTTGCAGACAGTCGACATTCAATCAAACCAGTTTTTGGGACAGTGCCACCCGTTAGCCTTGGTGCTATATTTTGGTGAGCTATTTACGGGATTGCTGCTCTTTAATCATGTTTTGATTACCGGGTTGTTCTTTTTAGCATTGTGCGGATTGTGTAGCTGGTATTTTGGTAGTCGGACAGTTTGGCGGCTCGTTCGTTCGGTACTGTCGTTGATGGGCCTGATTCTAGTTTTAAATATCCTGCTGAACCATTCAGGAGCTAGCTGGTGGCAGATTACTATAGGAACTTGGCACTGGGGAGTCTCACAGGTTGGTGTCCTGTATGGCGCAACGATGGCCCTTTCACTGGGGGGGATGATCATGGCGTTTATGTTGTTTAACGGCTGCGTAACGACGAGTCAGTTAAGAGCCCTTCTAAATCCAGTAGCGCCCAGGTTGGCAATGTTGTTAACACTGGCAATTCGGTTCGTGAACCTCTTTATCCAACAATTTCGGCGGTTGATACTCCTCCAGCGGACGCGAGGATCGGTGGTAACGGCGGGACCGTGGCGGCAACGGTTAACCAAGACGGGGAGTTTGCTCCGGGTCCTCTTACTGGGGAGTATTTCACGGGCAATGGAAACGGCTATTTTGATGGAGGCTCGGGGCTACGGTGGGCGGCAGCATAGCCAGTACCGCCACTACCGCTGGCGACTGGCTGATACGTTGTTTACGTTAATGGCGAGTGGATTATTTGTGATGGTCCTTGGCCTGCGTGTCCGTGGTTGGGGGATCACGATGAATGTACGGGACTTACCGGGAATATTGGCAACGGATTGGTGGGTGGTAGGTGCGGCTAGTTTGCTGGTTGGTTTACCACTCATTGGGGAAGGACTTTATCGATTATGCCAGAACTAATGAGTCTGAAGCAGTTGACCTTTACCTATCCGGCAACCACCAAGCCGGCCCTAAACGGTATCGATTTAAGCATTGTCAGCGGTGATTTTATGGTAATTGTGGGCGCCACTGGGAGTGGGAAGACGACGTTGTTACGCCAGCTAAAACCAGAGCTGATTCCAGCTGGCAAGCTTTCGGGAGCTGTCCAGTATCAGGGACGGTCTATTCAGAAATTAAGTACGACCGCAAGTGCCCGCGCAATCGGGGTAGTGACGCAAGATCCAGTGGTTCAGCCAGTTATGGCAACGGTAATTGAAGAACTCGCTTTTTCACTCGAAAACGTTGGTGTTCCGGCAGCTAGTATGCCTGGAAGAATTGCTGAAATCGCTAATTTTTTAGGATTAGATCAAATCTTACATACGCCGTTGCAGAATTTGTCAGGGGGGCAGTTGCAGCTCGTTAATTTAGCATCGGCTTTAGTTCTCCATCCCGCCATTTTACTACTGGATGAACCGACCGCCCAGCTTGATCCCGTGACAGCGCAGAACTTCTTAAACGTGCTACAACAGGTGCATCGAGAACTGGGGTTAACCATTGTAATGAGCGAACATCGCCTGGACCGAGTCCTGCCGTTAGCTAATCGGTTGGTCATCATGGAAGCCGGCACCTGTCTAGCAGCTGGAGCGGTGATAACGGGACTGCGGTTGATGGCTCAGCACGCTGAGCTAACCAGCTTTGTACCAGCGATTCCCAATTTCTTTGTGCACCAGCACTTGACCGATCGAAGGTTGCCGCTGACAGTTGCGACGGGTCGGCCAATACTTGAACAACGAGGTGTATCGTTTAAGCTACGACCGACTGTCCTGCCCAGGCAGTTATCTGGTTCACCCCTACTGACGGTGTCTGGCGTATCATTTCACTACGACCAGCAACTACCTACGTTGCGGACTATCGATGCCACCTTTACCACCGGAACCTGGGTGGCGATCTTAGGTAAAAATGGTGCGGGAAAATCCACGTTACTGAGCGTACTCGCGGGACTACGCAAGCCCCAGCACGGCAAAGTACGGTTAGATAATCAGATTATTTGGAAATTAAAAAATAGCGCGTTGATTCGACAGGTCGGCGTACTGTCACAGCATCCAATCGATCAGTTCACCGGGCTAACGGTGCGCGAAGAACTTATGGCCCAAGCACGATTAGGCAATGGACCCGCCACTGTGACGGCGGTCACGGAGTGGTTAATCAAATTACAGTTAACCGCAGTGGCTGATCAAAACGTTTTCGATTTGAGCGGCGGTCAGCAACAGTTAGTAGGGTTGGGGCTGGCCTTGATTACGCGACCACAGTTATTGTTGCTTGATGAGCCTACCAAAGGGTTAGACCCAGCGACTAAGCAAGTGGTCGGCCGGTTACTAGAAAAGTATCGTGCAGCGGGCGTGACCATTATTATGGCTAGCCATGACGTTGAATTTAGTGCACAGTTTGCGACTCATGGAACCTTTATGTTTGATGGACAATTGACGCCCGTGCAGCCTGGTCGAAAATTTTTTACGACAAACTTTGTGGCTACGACGGCAATTAATCGACTGCTACGACAATGGTTGCCTCAGGCCTTATTTAGCGCGGATGTGGAGCGAAAAGGTGGGGCGGATGATAAAAATTAATTGGTGGGAGCGTAATCGTTCCTGGTTGTTAGGACTGACGGTTATGCTGGTGTTACTGGCAGGACTATTGACGCTAAAGGGTCGCCATTACTTGCTCTTTAGTGTGGCTTGCCTAGCTTGTAGTTTAGTGCCAGCTTATTGGCACTTTGAGCATCGTCACATGCAGACCCGACTACTGGTGTTCTTAGCAATCATGATTGCGCTAGGCGTTTTGGGACGGGTGCCCTTCGCGGCAATTCCTAACGTTCAGTTGACTAGTTTTGTGGTGATTGTTAGTGCCGTTGTGCTGGGCCCTGAACTGGGTTTTGTGAGTGGTTCAATGATGGCATTGGTATCCAACCTCTTCCTCGGTCAGGGGCCTTGGACGCCGTGGCAAATGTTGGCCTGGGGTCTGATGGGGGTCACCACCGGTTTGTTGGGCCGAACCTCCCTACGGAATAAAGTTGGTGTGTTAGTGATATGGGGAGGGCTCTGGGGATTCTGGTTTGGTTGGATTCTGGATCTATGGTATGCGTTGGCGTACGTCCGACCAGTCCGACCGGCTAGTTTATTGGTATCGTTAGCATCAAGTGCGGTTTTTGATGGCTTTCACGCAATGACGAACGCAGTGAGTCTACTGGTCCTTTACCGACCGTGGCAAACAATGATGAAACGGTTAATGATGAAATATAAATTAATTTGAAGGAGCACAATTTGATGAGTAAGGCTAGGTTAGTGACAATTGCGTTAATGACGGTTATGACTTTAGGGACAGTAACGCCTGTAACAAATGTCAATGCAGCAACGATTAAGGTAGCGTCCAAGGCGTCGCAAAAGAATAAACAAAGGGCCCTTTACGCAGCAGCTAAGAAAATGATGAAGCACAACCGGAATGGCGTTTCTGGGAAAGCTAAAATTTTTAGCAAAAAAGCCTATCCAGCGACTGGTGCCGCTTCTGGTTACTCAGACTTTTTACTGGGGCTGAAGAAACAGGGATATAAATTTACGGCGGTCCAGAAGAAAATGGTCAAGAAAAATTTAATTGTTTCCAGTAAGAGTGATCCAGCAGTTTTAGCAAATGCCATCATTGGTTTGCAGGCAATGGGAATCAATCCCAAGGCCTATCAGTCGGTTGGTACGAAGCACAAGGTCAACCTAGTGACGACACTATATAAGAAGTCGCTGACTAAGCAGACGGTGAACATTCAAAGCCAAGCCTTGATTGCCGTTTCTTCCAATAAGACGTTTAAGCGGCCTAGTAAAGCTAAGTTTTCTAAGACATCTTTGAGCAACCGAATTGCCAAGGATCAGCAATCGAATCACGGGTGGGCGTACAACAATACAGTTGCGGGTGTTGATAGTGATACCACTGCAGTTGCTGTTAACGCCCTGACCATGGGTAGGAGTCAGCGCAAGCTAGTAACAGTAGCTACGAAGAACGGCCGTGCTTATCTAAAGAAGGCGGTTTACAAGAGTGGGGCGTTTGGGTACAGTTATAACGGTAAGAACTTTGCTAACGCTAATTCAACGGCGGAGGCAATCGTCGGTTTGGCTACGAACAAAGCGGCCTTTTCGTTGATTAATCACACGGCTATCAAACGTGGTCAACAGGCCACACCATTGAGAGCAATGAACGCTTATGTGACGGCCAAAGGAACTGTCAAGGGAGCAATGGATAGTGTCTTGGCCTATGGTCAAGTTAGTCTGGCCAACAGCGCCTATCATAACGGTAAGTACACGAATAAGCTGATTTATACGTTTAAATAATTTTGAAATAGGGAGCGAGTGGCATGAAAAAAACGGTGGGAATCATGGTGGCGGTCGTCCTCACCATTTTCACAATGGGGACAGCATTAGCTATGCAACAGCGTCAGCAAGGACAAACACCTTTGGCCGCACCGGTGGGCACCCATGATTTCTCGCTAGCTAGTGGCTCAGCCCGGGTTAGTCGCCAATCCAGTCAGCACCGGCAACAGTCTGTGGCGAGGACAGTGAAAGCTGGGACAGCGGCCTCTTCAGTGCGTGCTAGCCAGTCGGACCCCAGTCAAAGCGTGTCAACCAAGATACCAGCAACGCACCGTTCGGCTAACGCCAAGACCAAGACTAGTCAGACAGTTACGGTAGCTAAGAAAAAGGCCAACGCAACCAAGACCAATCAGGCAGCTGACCAGGTTCACTTGACCGTTACTGGTTATAAAAAGAGTTTTTATCGCGGTAACCTGAAAGTTACCAGTAAGTCGACCGTCTTTTCGGTACTCCAAGACTCGAAGCTAAAGGTAGGATACCAGGGTGGTGCAGCTGTGTACGTTAGCAGCATCCACGGTCTTGCGCAAAACGATGTCAAAGTTGGCAGCGGCTGGAAGTACACAGTCAACGGCAAGTACGTTGATCAAGCGGCCAATAGCAAGCGGGTTCAGCGGGGTGATCGCGTTCATTGGTACTTCACCACTGCTAGCTAAACGGTGAGCCAGAGTGGCAATCCACTGTGGGAACCACCTTTTTCAGCCAAAGCGTCGTCGCCAGGTTCTGCGTATAAATGCCGTTTCCGACTAGTCATCCCGTATCAGTATCAAAAAAATACGACCGTGATAATTTAACGTCAATTCTAGATAAGCAGTGCTGGTGGGGACCGAAATGGCGGACTCTATCAGCACTTTTTACATGTTGGACTGACAAGTGTTCGCGTGGTAATTTCGAGGTGGATAGTGTAGTCTAGGAGAATACGTGTCTCGGAAATAAAGGCGAAGGGAAGAGAATATGATGACGAAGTATCGTTGGCAAGCCACCGCGTTTGTCTTAGTTTCATTTATGTTAGGGTGTAATGAATTTATTGTGGTGGGTGTCCTCTCGGATATTGCGTCATCTCTAAAGGTTACGGTGGCCACG
This sequence comes from Levilactobacillus yonginensis, assembly GCF_964065165.1. Classification (NCBI taxonomy): domain Bacteria; kingdom Bacillati; phylum Bacillota; class Bacilli; order Lactobacillales; family Lactobacillaceae; genus Levilactobacillus; species Levilactobacillus yonginensis. The sequence continues at coordinate 2,278,335 of NZ_OZ061549.1, forward strand.
GTCGGTCTGTTGGTGACCTTGTTTGCCACGGTTTTTGCCATCAGTACGCCAATCATTACGATTTTAACCAGTCGTTTCAACCGGTACCGAGTCTTCATGACGCTGATGGTCATCTTCTTGGTTGGGAATACCTGGAGTGGGTTTGCCACAAGTTTTACCATGCTGCTGATTTCACGGATGATCACGGCTGTGGTGGCCGGGTCATTAGAATCACTGGTCATTGCCTTTGCCAATGATGTGGCACCGCGGGGGAAACGCGCCGTCTTAATCTCGTGGATTTCGGCGGGATTTAGTATTGCCTCCGTCATTGGGGTCCCCGTTGGAACGGCCATCAGTACGGCAACTAGCTGGCATGATGCCTTTCATTTAATTTCGTTACTGAGCCTGTTGACGTGTTTGATACTAGCTTGGCTGTTACCTAAACACGTGCAACAAGTGCCCGGAACGATTAAGGAACAGTTGGTTCTATTGACCGATGCCCGTATCTATTGGGGAGTGACGCTGATTACACTCTCTGCCGGCACCTTGTACGCTTACTATACCTATATTCGGCCGCTACTGACAACGGCGATGGGGTTCAATACGCAGGTGTTGAATTGGCTCCTATTTGCCTTAGGAATCATGAGCATTTTTGGCAATCGGTTGTCAGGGACGTTAGCAGATAATAATGGGCTGAAATGGATGCCCCACATTTATTTAGTCACCCTGGTGTTGCTATTATTGATGCCATTGACGTTAAGCCAGGCTGTAATAGGGTTTGGCATCTTCTTGGCGTTGACCTTATTGCTGACCTTGTTGGGTTCCCCACTACAGATCTTATTTTTGGATGTGGCCGAGGCGGACTACCCACAGGCCAAAGTACTGGCTTCGTCGTTAAATGCTATTTTTTATAACGTTGGTATCTCATTGGGGTCGGCAGCAGGGTCGCTAACGTTAGCACGCAGTAGTCTGCAACATTTAGGACCAACAGCGGCCATTTTTGCTGGTGCATCGATGCTGGTGGCGCTAGTCTTGAATCATGCGATTGCTAAGCGCAGAAAGTGACGAAAAAATTGACTGTAATTTTAGGACCGGAGGAAAAGAATTGTGAATAAGTATCGTTGGCAAGCTATCGTGTTTGTCTTAGTGGCCTTCATGCTGGGCTGTAATGAATTCATTGTGGTCGGGGTGCTCTCTGACATTGCTAAGGAATATCAAATTGCTGAGGCGACGGTTGGTTATTTAGTGACGATCTTCGCGACGGTGTATGCGGTCAGTACACCGTTTATCACCATTCTGACGAGTCGGTTCAGCCGCTATAAGACCCTGATGACGCTCATGGTGATCTTTTTGATAGGGAACACGTTGAGTGGCTTGGCCGTTAACTTCACCATGTTATTGATTTCCAGAATCCTTGCCGCAATGGTAGCTGGTGCCATAATTTCATTGATTATGACTTTTGCAAGTGCCATCGCGCCCCGTAATAAACGGGCCAGTCTGGTGTCGTGGATCTTTGCCGGTTTTAGTATTGCCTCGGTGTTTGGGGTACCATTGGGAACGGCCATTAGTACAGCATATAGTTGGCACGATGCCTTTTATTTAATTTCAGTGATCAGTGCCATCACTTGTCTCTTGCTGGGATGGTTGCTCCCACGACAGGTTGAACAGGTGCAGGGGAGTATCAAGAATCAGTTGGTTCTGTTGAAAGATAGTCGGGTCTACGTTGGAATTGCGTTGGTCCTGTTCACTGCTGCAATGATGTACGCATATTACACGTACATTCGACCGTTATTGACGCAAGCAATGGGCTTTAGCACGGCTAGCTTGAACTGGTTGTTGTTTCTAATTGGTATCATGAGTATCCTATGCAATCGTTTCTCAGGGATGTTGGCTGAGCGGAATGGGTTGCGGATTATGCCCAGATTTTACGTGGCAGACATTGTCTTGCTCCTGTTGCTGCCATTTGCCTTAGGCAGTCAGTTCTTGGGGATGGGCTTCCTGTTAGTTCTGACCTTACTGGTGACCCTACTGAACTCGCCAATTCAAATTCATTTCTTAAATTTGGCAGAACAAGAATACCCACAATCAACGGTGCTCGCGTCTTCGTTGAATTCAATTTTCTTTAATTTTGGTATTTCGTTAGGATCGGCAACAGCCTCGGGTTTACTGGGGGTGGTAGGGCTTGAACGAATTAGTTGGGGAGCCGCTGCTTTCGGTGTCATTTCATTGGTATTAGCCCTTATTCTAAATCGGGTTATCAGACGGCATCGTGAACACCAAGCGGAGGTTGAATAATTCATCTTATTGGGGAAGTGGAGTAAGCTGAGGTCAATTGTACTTGACGGGAGGTTATTCGATGACACAAGTTCCAGTAGTTACGTTAAATGATGGCTATCAAATGCCGGCAGTTGGTTTAGGTACATATCAGGTACGTGGTGGCGCTGGGGTCAATCAAATTTTGGAAGCCATTAAGGATGGGTATCGTAGTCTGGATACGGCGACCAATTATGATAATGAGGGAGCAGTTGGTGAAGCTATTCGCCGGTCAGGGATTCCACGGGGAGAATTTTTCGTGACGTCTAAGCTACCCGGAAAGTATCACCGTTATGAGGACGCTACTATGGCTATTCAGGAATCCTTGTACCGGATGGGTTTGACCTACTTTGATTTGTTTCTCATTCACTGGCCATTACCCAAACGAAATCATTACGTGGCAGCGTGGTGGGCGATGATTGACGCTCAAAAGCGAGGGGTGATTCGCTCGATTGGCGTCTCAAACTTTGAACCTGAGCACTTAGATCGGCTGATTAAAGAAACTGGTGTGACACCGGCGGTTAATCAGATTGAGGTGCATCCTTACTGGGTTCAAGCGCGGATGTTGCGAGCTGATCAGGAACGGGGAATTATTACGGAAGCGTGGAGCCCTCTGGGACGGGGAAGTGCTGTATTACAGGAGCCAGTTGTTCAGCAGTTGGCTCGAAAATACGGCAAAAATGTGGGGCAGATTCTTCTGCGCTGGCATTTTCAACGAGGCGTTGTTCCCATCCCCAAAGCACAGAATTTGAGCCATCAGCGGGCCAACCTGACAATCTTTGATTTTCAATTAACCACGGATGAAGAGGAAAGTATCAGTCGGTTGTCTCGCACTGATGGTCGGTTGGCGGGGCAAGACCCGAATGAGTATGAAGAATTTGATTAACTTACGAATCAGGAGAGCGAGACAAAGGTGGGTAGTTAGTGACCATTAACAGTGATAGACGGATAAACCTAGTCTTGGATTGTTTGTCTATCGGGGTTAAGCGGAATTGACTGCCGCTTGTTGTACATTTTAACCAGATACGTTCGGAGCGCAAAAAGGTTTGAGACTTTTGTCTCAAGCCTTTTTATGAACAAAGTGATTTTTAAAAAACATAAGGTTTATATGATGGAATTTATAAGACGTTAACTTGGACATTGACTTTGGTTTCGGTTATATTAGAAATCTGGACAATCGACACATCAGCTAAGTGTGAGGTGAAAGTATGCAAAATCAGACGGATAAACTGAAGGGTGTTTTGTATGGTCAAGCGATTGGTGATGCTATGGGGATGCCAGGCGAACTCTGGTCAGTTGAGCGAATCCAGCAGTACTTTGATGGGCCCATCACGACATTTTTAGATGGTCCGACCACTAATGAAGTAGCCGCTAATTTTACGAAGGGCCAGTACACGGATGATACGAATCAGGCACTAGTTATTTTAGAGGCTTTAATGGAGAGTGATTGGGTACCAGAGGCAGCGGTTTTTGGCAAGCATTTGTTACAGTGGGCGGATGCCATTGATGCGTTTGACCACAATATCTTGGGTCCGAGTTCTAAGGCAGCGCTACTGGCTCTCAAATCGGGTGCGGACGCACATCCTGTGACTGCGAGTGCGTTAACGAATGGTTGCGCCATGCGAATTGCACCCATTGGGGCGTTGTTTGATACCCGTCATTGCCAAGAGCTGGTAGACATGGTATGTGCTGTGACGCAAGTGACCCATTCATCAGATGTGGCCTTTGCGGGAGCAGCAATGGTCGCTGGGGCAGTTACGGCGGCGATGGACGATTTGGATTGGGACGACATTGTGGCATTTGCGATGACTGCTAGTGTCGTAGCCAAAGATTACGGTGTACCGACCTGGTCAGCGGACGTCACGGCCCGTCTTCGCTTAGGCCTTCAATTGGCATGGGAAAACGCTAATGATCCGGAACGGTTTGCTCGGTTGATTTATGACACTGTGGGCACGGGAACCGCAATTAGCGAGTCAGTTCCCGCAGCCGTGGCCATTGCCTATTACACACGAGATGTTCAAACGTGTGCCTTGTTCTGTGCCAATTTAGGCGGCGATACCGATACGATTGGTGCAATGGCTACCGCAATTTGTGGTGCCAAGAATGGGTATCATCGTATTTTACCAGAGTGGATCACACTAATTGATGAAGAGAATCCAGAGCATCGGTTGCTAGACTACGTGGTGCCAATGCAATCATTTAGAAATAGAACACTACTTTAAGGGGAGAATTTTTTGTGAATGAAGATGTTATTAAGGTACCAGACGCGGAGAAAATGTTAACACCAGGAAAACTTTTCTATAATTGGTTTGCCGCTAACATTGGGATTATGGGGATCGTGTTTGGTGCGATGATTGTTAGCTTTCATTTGTCCTTCTTCCAGGCGACACTGGCGTCATTGGTAGGAGGCCTATCCTTTGTCTTTCCGGGTTGGGTCGCAACCTTGGGAAAACGAGAAGGGATTACCACCTTTAAGCTTTCTCGGGCCGCTTATGGCACGCATGGAAACAAGATTCCTAACGCCATCGCTTGGTTTAATATGGTGGGTTGGTTGGCCATCAACGTGATTACGGGGACATTATTGCTGGTATCCTTGTTTAAAATTTTACATATCGCTAAAAACGGGGTGACGGTGGCTCTTGCCCTGGCAATTTTTGCAGGATTAGTTATTTTGTCAGGATTATTGGGTGAAGCAGTATTAGCTAAGATTCAGACCTGGCTATCCTGGATTTTTGGACTGCTGACGCTTATCATCCTAATCCTATTCTTAATGAAGGCCGATTGGCAGGCAGCGCTTGCAGCCCCTAGCGGACAGTGGCTAGGCGGATTTGGGCCAGCTGTCTCAATTGTGGCTGCTGGGTCAGGTATCAGCTGGTCCATGGCTGCTGCCGATTGGGGGGCTTACGTGAAGCCACAGACGAGTCAGTCCGCAACCTTTTGGAATACGACCCTGGGTGGCGCCATTCCCCTCTTCGTTTTAATGTGGGGCGGCGTATTGTTGAGTACCGTGGAGCCTTCATTGGCGACGGCCTCCAATCCAATTGATGTGATGAATGACGCCTTACCGTCATGGATTTCAGTGATTTATTTCTTAGTAGCCGCTGGTGGATTGATTCCACAATGTATCATTAGTCTCCGCTCTGCTCGGATCAACTTGGCGACAGTGGGTATCAAGGTATCACAGCAAACTTCCTTAGTGATTCACGGAGCAATCGTGGTACTGATTCCTATTTATGTACTCTTTATTTCGGGAAACTTTTTAGCTAACTTTGAACTGTTCTTGGGGTTCTTAGGAACTTGTTTAGCAGCCTGGGTTGCAATCTTTCTTTGCGATAGTGTGATGTATCGGCGGCAAGGGTACGATATTAGCTTGTTAGAAAATGATTCTCAGAATAAATATAATTGGAAGGGCATTACGTCTTGGGTGATCGCGGTTGTCACTGGTTTTCTATTTACGAACAATGCGATTTGGAATGGCCCGTTTGCTCAAGGAATCTTCCGGGATAATAGTTTGGGGGTCTTCATAGCAGGTATTGCGGCGGTCATCTGCATGTTATTACTCAAGCCAGTTGGTCGGACAAGCAAGAGTGAGGCACTTTAAAATGGCAAAACGAACGTTAGTGATTGGCGCAGCTTACGTTGATATTGTCGTGGGGCTTAATCGGTTACCTCAATCAGGAGAAGACGTTACTGGTAATCTGGAAGCGACACAGGTTGGTGGCTCGGCCTTCAATGTTCAGCGTGCTTTAGCGTATCAGGGGGCTGCTGCTGATTTACTCGCACCAGTTGGCCGGGGGACCTACGCGAGCATCGTTGACCAGGCATTTGCAGCTAGAAAGATTCCACTGCTCGTCAGGGATGATCGCGCTGATAATGGCTGGGATATCTCATTAGTTGAGGCGGATGGCGAACGAACTTTTTTAACAGTTAACGGCATTGAGCAGCTGTGGTGTGCACACTGGTTTCAATCGGTAGATCTAAGCGTTTACGATTACTTCTATATTTCTGGTTATGAATTAGAAGAACTGGGAGCTGCTGAGACTATTTTAAATGCTTTCCGTCGACGTAAAGTTGGTGCTAAGATTCTGTTTGATGCTTCACCCCGAAGTCAGTATTTACAGCCAGCGGTGTTGGAAGCCTTATTCATGCCAGGAACTATCGTGCACTGTAATGTGACGGAGGCAGGTTACTTGGTAGCAGGAGAGACGAATTATCAAGTCGTTGCCCAGCAAATCCATCGTCTAACGGGTGAGCCAGTTGTGGTTACGTTAGGTGCGGCGGGGGCCTACGTTGTAGACCAGGGCCAGGGAACGCGGGTGACTGGTGATGTTGCACGGGTGATCAATACAATTGGTGCTGGAGACAGTCATTGTGGGGGGCTGTTGGCTGCCCTCGCAGCTGGCCAGCCGTTATTAACGGCTGTCGCTGAGGCCAATCATTTGGCGGCTAAAGTGGTGGGCCAGGTTGCGGGTGCCTTAGAACACGACAGATAATTGGTTAGTCCAAAAGAGTCCGTACAATCAGAGCGATTGTACGGACTCTCTTTTAAACGTAATATGCAGATTAGCCTTTGTGTTCCAGCTTCCAATCGTAGGCACTAAGACTCGTAACAGTGAGTAACAGGATACCTAACCAAACGTAACCTTGGGTGGAACGTTCACCAGTTTGAGGTAAAGTTTGGCCCACGTAGGAACTGGCTGTAGCGCTGCTACTTGAGTGACTGCCAACACCGCTGCCAGCCGTGATGGCTCCGCCGGATGGTTGGCCGGTACTGCCATTACCAGTCGTAGTTGTGTAGGCACCATTGCCACCGGTAACGGTTTGCTGAGTACTTGGGTTACTTGTTTCGGGCTTGTGAGTCGCTGTGCCGGTAGGCTTGGTAGGCTTGATTAGTTTATTGGGTTTCTGAGGCTTCTGAGGCTTCTGAGGTTTCTGAGGTTTTTGAGGCGTTGTTGGGTTGGTAGGTGTTTCTGTTCCTGGGTTAGTAGGCGTCTCAGTTCCAGGATTAGTAGGTGTTTCTGTGCCGGTTCCTGGATTTTCCGGATTGGTAGGTGTTTCGGTGTTGCCATCGCCACCAGGGTTCTCCGGTGTACCGCCACCTTCAGAGCTGGAGTTTTCGCGAATATCAGTTGCCGTTACAGTGACCGCGGCCGTTTGTCCGTCAGTAATGGTAAAGGTAATGGGGTCCTTGCTCAATTCAAACCCAGCGGGTGGGGTAACTTCAACAAACTGATAATTACCAGGCGTGAGCCCTTCGCATTTAATGAGTCCCTCAGCATCAGTTACTAAGTTTGCTTTAATGATTTTGCCATTGGCATCTTGTAAATCGTAAACAGCGCCTGCTAGGGCTTCACCGTCAGTTTTGGCAGTTTTCTTCAAAATAACTTCGCCGGCCTGTTGATCATCACCATTACCATTACCGGTTCCGCTGCCGCCCCAGACAATACGGGCGCTGATGTTTTTGCCATTCAATGAAGCGTTATTTTTCCAGGTTCCACTGGTGCCTGAAACCGAGGGGGTGGTTTGGTAGGTCATGTTGACGGCAGTCTTGACATCGCTAAAAGTAAAGGTTAAGACGCTACCCATGATGCTGATGGCCGGTGAGATAGATCCGCCATCACTGTTGAAAAAGTTATTGCTATCGTAACTACCGGTTTGGGCATGAACACTGCCAGGAACATATTCTTGACCAGGACCGAGACTGTCAGTGACGACTGCCTGTCCCAGACTTGAACTAGTCGGGTTGAAGGCAATGTTCCAAGTCAACTTGGCTGGTGAACCGTCCGGATTGCGTTCAGACACCCAGCCAATCTTATTAATTCCCCAGTCAAGGTTTGTGTTATCTTCGGTCGTGCTCCCCTTCACATAAAATTGCAACTGTCCTGTGCGGTTCTTGGTGGTATTCGCTAATGCGCCGTTGAACGTAATGGTTCCAGTGCTTTCACCTTCCTTGATGCTAAAAGTCCCAATTTTTTGACCGTTATCGTCATAGAGTGGGAAAGTAACGTCCCGACGGCCAACGGCACTGTGTGGGAAGGTGACGGTGGCAGTGTCGCCATCCTTGATGACTTCTCCATCTGGAATACTCCAGTTGTAGTCAATCGTATAGTTATTCCACTTGCTTAAATCGCTCCCATTAGGGATGGGGGTACCGTTGGAATCTGTGATTGTTGCGCTGTTACCATCCAAACCAGATACCGTGACATTTTCCGCATGAGCAGTGATGCCACCGGCACCAAGTCCGCCAAGCATGAAGGCAGTAATGGCTATCAGAATACCAATCACGACGGTAGTAAACTTTCTTCTCATCGTAATCCTCCTCCAATCAACATTTACGAGTCTCTGTTGTTTCTAATAGTGTGTTTTACAGCAACGACTCATCAGACAAATTATTTTGACAATCTTTCAATTGCTTTATTCTCACTATAGTCGCAATCGTCAATGTTAGAGTGGGAGCGAGAAAAAAATTTAGTTGTTGAAAAACTGGCAGCATCAACTGGGAGCTTTAAGGGTGATTTGATGGTTGAATTTTCAAAATCGTGACCACTAACGTTGGTGTGAAGCAGTTTGATGGACCATTTTCTAGTTAACTAATTTGGTAAAAGACTGAGTTGTTCAGAGTAGAAACTTGGCTTGCTATGGTAGGTTAGCTAGCCCTTAAAGGTCATAGTGTGATAAATCAAAAGGCCCGTGAACGAGTCGCGGACTAGTAGAAGCATATTTATGAAATGAGTGAGGTGGTGATCGACTAGAAAAAATAAGGGATTAATTGTGGGCAATGAATAAGTTAATGACAAAAAACCTACCTTATCTTAACAGTGGCGTGAAGCAAGTGTCTGGGAAAAAGATGTTGTTTGGTCGGCGGCCTTACAAAGTTGCTAGTAAGTGATTGTGGTCAAGCCCAATTTGTGAATTACCGAACCGGTTGTGAGTGAGCAGATTTTACGAGTTTTGCCAAATCTTGGGGCAGATGTTGGTTGGCTACCAGTTGGGCTTGGTAGGTCAACTTTTTCTTTAAGGCTTGTTGCTGGTGGGTGGTCATCGTAGGCTGCAGGGCCAATGCAGCTTTAACCGAGTTGGCGACCTGTTTTTGTAGCTTGATTTTGGTTTCGGCCTCATTGGCCTTAATCGTTGTTGCTAGCCACTTGGCTTGAGTGGAACTCAGCGTCGTCCATGAGGTAGGTAGAACAAACGTATTTTGACGACGAACCAACTCGTGATGACTACCGGTCCCTTTGAATAACCACTGCCAATGTTGATTGTACGTCCAATAAGTGCGTTTGGTCGTCAGTTGGGCCTGCTTGGTTGTTTTAAGGACTACGCGGTTATTCGTCTTTAGGCTGGCCATGGTGTGTTGCTGAGTGGCGTTGGCATCCTTATAAACGTAGACTCGTTCATGTTTAGATTGGCGGATGGGCTGGTAGACTAGTAGTCCCAGTCGTTTGTCGGGTGACATTGAAGAAATACTGACTGTTGATGTGGTCGTGGTTTGATGCATTCCCCAATGCCAGTTGTCGTTACCAATCATAAGCGTCGCCATGGCACTTAGTAAGAGCAAACCGATAGTGCCAGTGATCAGTCGAGTTAATTTGGTTGGCATGAGTAATAAGCCGCCGATAAAAATTAAGATTCCGATGAATAATAGAATTAGAATCATGCGATTACCTCCTGGCGGTGAGACTTTAGGAAACAGGCAAAGATAAAGTCGAGAATGCCGAATGCCGTTGCAACCAGGAAGGCTGCGTGAAAGCCAGTCATGGCAGCTTGGTAACTTTGGTTTTGGTAAAGGAGTGGTGCCGTATTGCGTAACGTCTGGGCTGGTAAATGATTAGTCGTCACGTTAGCCAGGACGCTTCCCAGAATGGCAGTTCCCATTGAAGTCATTACCTGTCGCATGGTACTGTTAACAGCCGTACCATGGCTGAGCTGAATACCTTGAAGGTCGATGGAACTGGCTGCCGTAATCGGCATCGTTACCAGGGCGACCCCAATCATCAGAATCGTGTATTCACAGATGACGTAACTGTAAGGCGTGTTGCGGGTGAGAAAGGCAAATGGCAGGGTTCCCAGCGTTAGAAGGAAGGTCCCAATTAGAGCTAAGCGACGTCCACCCATCCGGTCATAGAGTGTGCCGCTGATTAGACTCACAACGCCATAGATTAAGGCGCCAGGTAGAATCATTAATCCAGAGTGGAATGGTGATAGGCCCCGAACTTGTTGAAGATACATAGGAAGTACGACTTGAATCCCAATCATGGCTGTATTGGACAGCGCTGTGATGAAGGATGCAATCGTAAACGACGATATTTTTAGTAAGCGGACGTTCAGGAAAGGCTGAGCCTGGGGCCATTCGTGGCGGGCAAACCAACCAATAAAGACTAAGCCAACCAAAATACCGCAAATGACGGTTACTGATCCCCAGCCGTTTTCGCCAACCTCTGAAAAGCCGTAGAGGAGACTCCCAAAACCAATTGTTGATAAGAGAATTGCGAACTTATCGATGGGCGATTTTTTAATCGGGATGACTGGCTGTACGAAGAAAAGTGACAGGACGAGAACCAAAATAACGGGTGGAATCATGACGCCAAATAGATCACGCCAGCTAGCATTGTCTAGAATCCAGCCAGAGACGGTTGGGCCTAATGCAGGTGCTAAGCCAATGACGATTCCACCGAGCCCCATCATGGCGCCCCTTTTGTCGGCAGGAAAGGTCACTAGCAAAACGGTTTGAATAGTGGGAAAGGTGATTCCCACGCCGATTGCTTGAATTAACCGTCCTAACAGGATGAGGCCAAAACTGCTGGCCGTGTAGCTGATAACTAGGCCAATTAAAAAGAAGCTGAGTGCGGTCAAATAAATTGTTCGGAGACTATAGTTGTTAATTAGCCATGCGCTGATGGGAATCATGATCCCCATGACTAGCAAAAAACCGGTGGTCAGCCATTGAACGGTGGCACTAGAAAGTGCGAAACGATTCATTAAGGTGGGGTAGGCGGTGACCAACATGTTTGTGGTCAGTGCTGTACAGAACGTTCCGAACATGAGAGTGACCATAAGTCCCACCCGATTATAAGCATGATTATTGTTAGTAGTCATTGATATAGGCCTCTTTATTTGGGGAGCACGGTGGCTCTCATTAATTAATAGGTATTATATACTGATAATTGGAGAAAATAAACTACATACATCAGTTTATTTTGAAACCGTTTCAATGTATAATAGCGAAAAGAGGCTGGAGAGGGGTACACACAATGGTGAAACGACGGACTTTATCGCATGAAAAAGTAATTGATCGGGCTAATTTGATGATTGCTGAAGAGGGGATTGACCATTTAACCATTCGGGCATTGGCCACAGCATTGGAGGTGCGACCACAATCGCTCTATAACTACGTTGAGAGCTTGAATGATTTGCTAGATCAGGTTGGGTTGCAGTTTGTTAAGGAAATTGAAGATCGGTTGATGCGTCGTTTGGTGGGGGTTTCGGGTAAAGAGGCGCTGATGGTTTTTGCCCAAGAATTTCGACAAAGTTGTAACCAGCAACAGCATTTGGCTCCCTTGCTTATGAATCCGAATGATTTACATCAGCTGACGCGGACTCACAAGGCATTGGTCGACCTGTACCAGCAAATGTTTCGGAGTCTGCACCTCGATGAAACTGGCGATACGGGATTGGTAGAATCAACACTGTATCGGTCAGTGTTGTTTGGGTTTATTATGCAGGAAATCGGGGGATTCCTGAACCTTTCTCAGCGCAAGGTCAATCAACGTTTCGAACAAACAATGGCGTTAGCAATTGATCAGTTTAAAATTGATTAGATTTGGTGGGTCGATAAAATTTATCGACCTTTTTTGTTATTTTCGCTTGCCTTAGAGTGCACTCTAAGGTGTTTACTAAGTCTTGTAAGCAATTGACGGAGGTGTTGAAGTTGGCCAGCAAACGTTATCGAATTGGCGAGTTTTCAAAGTTAGTGGGATTATCTACGTATACGTTACGCTACTATGAGAATCAGGGATTGATTCTTTCCCAACGCGATGACAATGGTGTTCGCTATTACGTTGAGGAGGACATTCGTTGGGTTGGATTTATCTTGCATTTAAAGGGAACTGGGATGCAACTCAACGACTTAAAACAGTACGTCAAGCTGCGTGCCGAAGGTGATACAACGATTGCTGAACGGCGCCAACTGTTGCAACGAGTCAAGGACAACGCTGAAGCTGAGATTGCGGAACAACAGGTGCATTTGAAAGTTTTGGGACACAAAATCGACTGGTATGATGGCAAAACAGCTCATACAATTGATGATTCGGAAAGTTTTCATGACTATTTACGGAGATTTCAGGATTAGAAAGGACACTTTAAAATGGCAAAAAATGAAGATATCAAAAATGGTGTAATTTTTCCAGCGGGCGACAAGAATGTCGCTTATCAAGACTTTTTTGTTGGTCAGAGCTATCTCCAAGGGTTAGTTAATGATCCAGATGTGAGTGTTGGCGTTGGGAACGTCACCTTTGAACCTGGTTGTCGGAATAACTGGCATATCCACCATGACGGCTTCCAGATTCTGTTGGTTACCGGTGGTGAAGGCTGGTACCAAGAAGCTGGTCAAGCGGCACGACGGTTAAAAGTGGGTGATGTGGTCGTTACCAAGGATGGTGTTAAACATTGGCATGGTGCGACAAAGGACAGTTGGTTCAGTCATATTGCTATTACGGCCGGCACGCCAGAATGGTTAGAGCCGGTTGATGATCAGGCTTATGATGCTTTAGACTAGGAGGTCTGTTAAATGGCTAAAAAACAAACTGCAGGACGCGATAATTTGGGTGACTTTGCCCCTAAATTTGCGGAACTAAACGATGATGTTTTATTCGGACAAGTGTGGTCACGAGAGGATAAACTATCAGCCCACCAACGAAGTTTGATTACTATTTCCGCTTTGATTTCTGCCGGAAACTTTGAACAATTACCAGCGCATTTAAAGATTGGTAAGGGGAACGGCATTACTAAAGATGAAATTGCCGAAGTCATTACACACCTTTCATTTTATGTTGGTTGGCCTAAAGCTTGGTCCGCTTTCAATATTGCGAAAGAAATCTTTACGGATTAATTAGCGAGTCGTCCTAGTTGAATGGGGCGACTTTTTTGATGGCGTCAATTATTAAAGAATGGTTCATTTGTTATGACAAACTATCTCTGAAAACACTATAATTTAAGTGAAATGTGAATTGTGGAAAGGAAGTAGAAATGGATGCGAAAACAGCGATGGTTACTTAGAACGTTGGGTGTGTTCCTATTAGGTGGTTTAGCCTTGGGGTTAACACTGGGACCGTCACAACCTGCACAGGCGAAGGCCAGTCAGGCAGTTGCGCAGTACAACCAATGGAAGAAAATATACGTGGGTGGCAAAACGCAAAAATACGTGAAATCGAATGATGGTTCCGGGAGCATCACGGCATTATCTGAGGGGCAGGGTTACGGGATGTTAGCCACAGTTTTGGCGGCAAAGAAGGGGGTCAAGACACGGTCGACCTTTAACCAGATGTACCAGTATTATCGTGCCCACCGGATCTCCAGTAGGTTACCTCTGATGCAGTGGCAACAGACTAAACGTTCAGGAAAGATGACCAGCCAAGGGTCGCAGAAGAATAGTGCGACGGATGGTGACTTAGATATTGCATATGCCTTGATCTTAGCGGATAAGAAGTGGGGGAGTAAGCAGGTCAACTATAAGCAGGCAGCAAAGAAGTTGTTGACTGCGATTAAACAAGAAGAACTCAACCCAACTACCCATTTACCAACCATGGGGAATTGGGCGACTAGCAGCTATGATCGGAGCAAGTTGCGGTCCTCAGATTTGATGACCGGATACTTTAAAACGTTTGCGAAATATACGAAAGATGGCACTTGGACCAAAGCAGCTAGTCGTAGCCAAGTAGCTGTTAAGAAGCTAAGTGCTCGTCATAAGACTGGCTTGTTTCCAGACTTCATCTTGGCTACGGGGAAGAGCCTTAAATTAAAGGCCGTCGCTCCTTACAGTATTGAGTCTGGAACGGATAATCAGGTTGGCTACAATGCTTGCCGGGTTCCTTGGCGACTTGCCCAAACTTATAAGTTGAAGCACGACAAGGTGACTAAGAATGCGTTGAATAAACAACTGCGCTTTTTCAATCAGAAAAAGCGGATTCAAGCAGTCTACACTTTGGGCGGTCGAACGGTAAATAACTACAGTAACGCGGCATTTGTTGCCCCAGTTCATTTTGCAGCCAAGGCGATGGGGAAGACGTCGTTAAAAAACAAAACGGCTAAGCAACTGTCCAAAAAAATTCCGCGAAAGAATTACTATTCCGCAACACTGCAAGTTGTCACTGGCTTGGAATGATTTAATCAGTCAGGTGAACACTAAAGAGAACGCGATAAAAGGCGGTTAGTCAGCAAGTATTAACGTCAATAGACGAATAATCCCAGTCTTGTGTTGTTAGTCTATCCGAGTTAAACGAAGTTGGCGGTCTTTTTTCGTACGTTTTGACCATATACATTTGGAATACAAAAAAAGGTTTGAGACTTTTGTCCCAAACCTTTTATTTACGATTTTAGTAAGTTGAAACGTATGCTTGGTTGGCAGTGACGTACTTACCGTTCGTTAATTGGAAACGGTAAGCGTTCTTGTTGTTCTTAACAATTGATTTGACGGCTAACTTCTTACCAGCAGCCACTTTAGTTCCACGATGACTCTTGGTAAAGAGGGTGGAAGAATATTCGTAAACAGCCTTCTTGGTCTTGACACCCGTGACATCACTAGCTGAGGTGTAGTAGCTAGCCTTGGAGTGGGTCGTGTTACCTGAGAACCAACTCTTAACGGCGGCGTTGTCTAAGACCTTGTTCAAGTCAACATTTCCACTGATACCGGACACTCTACCTGAACTCGTGTGTTGCCATAAGTCAACGGAGGTACCTGAAACTTTAGGCTTGGTAGAACTGTACTTGGCAATCCAGGTTCCATCGAACTTGGAGAAGTTCAAGTTGTTGGAGTTAGCGTACCATTCACCAGAGTACATGATCAATGGCTTGTCAGTTAAACTACGCATAGTCTTTAACCAGGCATTAACGTAAGTTTGTTCCTTACTTTTGGCACCGGGCATCCGCTTTTCTTCATCCAGTGCGTAGAACTTCGTGTGGGAGTTACTTCGCTTGTAGAAGTCTTTGGCTTCTCGTTGAGCATCCTTCACGCTGGTAAATTCGGCAAACATGTATTGGCCAAATGGAACGCCATACTTGTATGCGCCTTTAGCGTTAACGTTCCGCTTGCTGTCAACCATGTAACCAGTGTCACCCTTACTACCGTGTTGCACCCGAATAATGGCGTACTTTAAGTCCTTGGACGCCTTCTTCCAGTTGATATTTCCTTGGTATTGCGAAATATCAGCAACTTTTTTGCCGGCGGCGTTCGCAGTGGTAGTGTTTAAACTAACTCCAACAGCGACAACAGCAGCAAAGGCAGCTAATCCGGCCCCTAATTTACGTAAACTAATTTGCATGAATGATGTCCTCCTCAGTATTTGAATCCATTGTACACGGTAACCAAAGCGAACAGGTTACTAGAAATTTACAATTAGTTACAGTTCGATTGCAAATAAAAAAGATTGTGACCAAAAATTCGGCCGCAATCTTTTGACGTAGTTAATCAGTGTACTGCTGTGTAAATCTTTAAAGCCAGTTTTGCCCGGGCCTTGTCAGTTTTGGTGACGGGCGTGTACTTGGATAAACCGGCCTTAACTTTTTTGTAGCTATAAACATTGCTATTGCCGCTCTCATAGTACATGAGATCCTTGGCATTTGGTGAGTGGTTCAGGCCCATGACGTGGCCCATTTCGTGAGCGATGATGCTAGCGTAGGCATACATCCGGCCAGTATTGGCATAGCTTTTTTCGACTGCCTTCACGTCCTTAACTAACGTAGAATAGGCTGGCAGGGACGTTTCAACATTACCGGCTTCTTGATCGAATAACGTTGTATAGTTTTTATCACTAGTGGAGACGCCCTTGGCAACGAGGTTAGCCTTAGCTTTAGCTTCAATAGTGCTCTTGTATTGTCTGTAGAAGGAATCGTTCAGTTGTTCCGTCATTGCTGAACCAATTTCTTGTTTTTCAGCAGTGTAGTAGGATTGTCGAATCTGCAACTTTTTCTTAGCAGGAGTCCACCAGGCGTCACTTGAATCACTCTTGCTAGGCTTAGCCTTGGATACTGAGAACGTTAGCGTGTGGGACTTTTTAGTTCCCTGCGTAAATTCCTTTTTTCCTAATTGTTTGTTCCAGTAGTTCATGGCTACTTTGACGCTTTGCTTAAGGTTCTTGTCTTTAGTATTGACATAAACCACGGCTTTGCCGTTCTTCTTCAAAGCAGTTTGTGCATCGAACGCTAATTTGTATTTTTTACCCAGAGTTTTAGCGTGTTTGCGGTAGTAACTCGAACTTTTCTTGAGCGTGGTTGTCGATGGTGTGACACTTGCGGCTTCCGCTGTGATTGCACTGCTACTGACAACGGGGGTCACTAACAAGGTAGCGCCTGCTACCATGAGAAGTGAACGGACCCTTAGATGGTGTAATCTGCGCATGATGTTAACCTCCCTTAATTCCCCAAAACATTCAACATTTACAATAGCATAGGCTTTTACAATCACCTGGTCAAGTGAAAGAATCCGAAAAATTATTCACGCTATTATTCTTGTCTAATGGGCATGATGACGCTTCCAAATAATAATAAATAGAACGTTTGTTTGGTTGAACTGAGGCAATCTGGTATAGTAGTTTTAGAAGAGAATCTGGAGGACTGAGAAATGGCTAAACGATGTGACTGGGCGAACTCTTCGCCTGCAATGCAACGGTATCATGATGAGGAATGGTGTCGACCAGAACACAATCAACAGAAGCTATTTGAATTGTTATGCTTGGAAACGTATCAGGCGGGGCTGAGTTGGCAAACGGTGATTAATAAGCGTGCTGCCTTTCAACAAGACTTCCATGACTTCAAAATTGAACGGGTGGCGGCAATGACGTCGGTGGATGTTGATCAGCTAATGACTGATTCACGAATCATTCGTAATCGGCGCAAACTAGAAGCTACGGTCAACAATGCTCACGTAATCCAGGAGTGGTCGGCACCGGTCGACTTTTCAAGTTGGTTGTGGCAATTTGTGGGTGGTCAGCCGATTCGGCATGCCGTAAACACTACTGCGGAAGTGCCTGCAACGACAGATTTGGCCCAGCATATTTCAAGAGAGATGAAGAAACTAGGATTTAAATTTGTGGGGCCTATGACGGTGTATTCATTTTTACAGGCAGCAGGCTTAGTTAATGATCATTTGCTCAGTTGTGACTGGGCGCCGGAGAATCAATAAGGAGAGGACCAGACATGCGGTTTTTACATACAGCAGATTGGCATATTGGCAAAAAGTTAAACGGTTATGATTTGTTACCAGAGCAACGAGATGCGTATCAACAGATTAAGGCGATTGCTAAGGCTGAAAAAGTAGATGCTGTCGTTGTTGCTGGGGACCTCTATGACCGAGCCTTGCCGAGCGAAGCTGCAGTTGCAACATTGAACGATATGTTAGTTGACCTTAACCGGCGGGAAAAATTCCCGTTGTTAGCCATCAGTGGGAACCATGACTCTGGTGTGCGTTTAGGATATGGTCAGCAATGGTTTACGAGTACTGAATTTTATTTACGAACGACTTTAGCAAGTGCGCTTGAACCGATAACGGTTGGTGATACACAGTTCTTTTTGCTACCGTACTTTGAACCCTTTCAGGCCCGTCAATTTTTTCAAGATGATCAGATTAAAACGGTCAATCAAGCGATGGAACGGTTAGTAGCGGCTATGCAGCTGAAGTTTCAGTCGGGACAACGTCACGTTTTGGTAGCACATTTCTTTGCAGCTGGTAGTCAACATAGTGACTCTGAAACGGCCGTTCAGGTAGGGGGACTTAATGCTGTGCCGGTTGATTTACTTGCGCCGTTTGATTACGTTGCCTTGGGCCATTTGCATCGAAAGGAAGCCCTGCAAAATGAACCAAAGGTGAAATATAGTGGCTCGCCCCTAAAGTTTTCTACCAGTGAGGCGGAAGACACTAAGGGTGTTTGGATTGTCGACACGGATACGACGCCAGTCACAGTAACCTTTAAACCACTAAAACCCTGGCATGATTTAGTGGTATTAACGGATAGTTTCGAAAACTTAATGGATGCGGAACGGGATTACGGCGTACAATCGGAGGATTTTATAGCGATTGAGTTGACGGATACAACGCCAATTCCGAATGTGATGCAACGGTTAAAGACACGTTTTCCCAGAGTGATTGAGCTACAGCGGATTAATCAGCTGGAAGTTACACCAGCTGAATTGGACATTCACCAGGTACAGCGAGATCCACTACAACTCATGACTGAATTTTTTGAACAAGTAACACGACATCCAATGCAAGCGATGCAACAGAAGTGGGCGAAGGAGACCCTGCAAGCAGCTGAGAAGGAGGATAAAGAATGAGCCCAGTGAGTTTACACCTACAATACTTTGGTCCTTACCGCGATGAGACGGTCGATTTTACTAAGTTTGCGGCTACACCGTTGTTCCTAATTAGTGGTAAAACGGGGAGCGGTAAGACGACCATCTTTGATGGGATGTGTTATGCCTTGTTTGATCAAACGTCTGGGGTTGACCGGGAAGCCAAGTCCATGCGCTCAGACTTTGCAACGCCAGAAGACCGTACGCAAGTGACGTTTACGTTTACTCACCGGGATAAAACGTATGAACTAGTGCGTGAACCACAACAGCTCCTAAAAAAGCAGCGAGGAGAGGGCCTCACCGAAGCTAAGGCCAGTGTCACCCTGACGGTATATCAGGGAACGAAAGAGGTCAATCAGATAACGAAAGCGACACCGGTTCGTGATTTTCTACAGGACTTGTTACAAATGAATGGTGACCAGTTTGCGCAGATTGTGTTACTACCGCAAGGGCAATTTCGCCGGTTCTTAATCGCCCCCAGTGAAGACAAAGCGACTGTCCTCGAACAGCTCTTTCATACTGAAATCTTTTCCCGGTGGACGGATCAACTCAAGCTAAAAATGAGACGGAATCAAGTAGCTAATCGAGAATCGGCCCAGGAACTTGAACGTTTACAATCAGAACTTAAATGGCAGCCTGAAAATCAAGACCGCGCCATTGAGCTTATTGAGAAGCATCAGACAGCTGAAGTTATCGAACTAATGGCAACGCAGCAACGGGCGATGCAAGCGGCCAATCGGAGGGTTGACGCAGAGTTGGCTGAAACGAAAACGCGGGTCAACCAATTGCTGCGACAGGATGAACAAGAAAAGCAACTGCTAAAGGATCGTGTAGAGTTGCGAGAGCAAAAACTGACACTTGCAGCGTTACAAAAACAAGTTCCGGCCATGAATCAATTAACGGCTCTAATTGCGGAACTCGAGTGGGTTCAAACGGTTCAGCCGCAATTAGCAGAGCAGACCAGTGCACAACAAGCCCTGAGTATCCGGAAGGCCTCGCGAGAATCGTCGGAAAAACAAGTGAGAACTGCGACTAAGGACTTTGAAAAAGCTCAAGTTGCGTTAGCGGCCACTCAAGAGTTGCAAGAGACAATTACTAACGAAACGACGGAAATTGCTCAGCAGAAAAAGGTTTTGCCGGTTTATCAACGGGTTAGTAATTTAACGGAACAGTTGACGCAGCTTCAGAAATTGGTTGCTAATGCCCAGCAGGCTGAAATTGATGCACAAGAGTCCGTTCAACGGAATCAACAATTGCAGGCTACCCAAGAAAAAATTGTGAATCAGCAGACACAAGTCTATGAAGCAGATAAGCGTTTGACTCAGGAAGAAGCGCAGTTAGATGCCTGGCAGCAGCAACTGCACCAAGTTCAGCAAATTGGTCAGCAGCTTGAGCAATTAAGTACCAAGCGAGACCACTTGCAGAATCAATCAGACAAGGCAACGGTTGCGGCCACGCAACAGCGCAATTTGGCTCAAGATAAGTACCAAGAATTTTTACGGAGTCAAATTGCAGTTTTGAGTGCCAAGCTCACACCTGGAACGCCTTGTCCCGTCTGTGGGTCAGTGGAGCATCCTCATCCAGCTGTAACGAAGGTGACTGAGGTGGCTGAAACAGAAGTTCAAACAATGCAAGCTGCGGCTGACAAACGGGAGAGTCAGGCGGCTCATTTACGGGCAGAACTGACCTCGCAGCAATCACAGATTGTTAGTCTAACCGAGAAACAGCGGCAGGCAATCACTGAGCTATGTCAGGCCATGGAAGTTTCCGTAATGCCTGTTTCTCAGTTGACTGGCCAGTTAGCCGAACGCCAAGCCGTGCAGGAAAAGGCCCTTACGCAGGTTCAAGCCCGATTAGCTCAGATCAAGCAAGCACAGGCCCAGTTAGAGGTGCTGGGACGAAAGGCAACGGCTGGCCAGCAGACGTTGCAGCAAGCCCAACTGGAGCTGAAAAAGCAACAGAGCCAGTTGGAGAAAATCACAACCGAGCTGGCTACGGAGCAGAAACAATTGCCGGCAGATGCACCAACGTTAGCAACCTTTCAGAACCAGAACCAGCAATTACAGGCTCAGTTGCAGCAGCATCAAGCAGCACTGGCCGAAATCAAAGAGCAAGTTCAGACTACCAAGCAAGCACTCGCTGTCGGTCAGACGAGGCTAGCCACGGCCCAACAAGAAGTTACTCAGGAAAGTCTGCGAATGGAAAAGGCTAAGGCCGCAGTAACGGCAGTCATTGTTCAAAGACAGAAACAGGATGGTCAGGTGACGGAACAAAAGATTGTTGAACAAATCCCCTTGGTGGCTGAATTACCAGCTAAGCGACTGAAATTAAGAAACTTTGAAACGGCAAAGGAAAAGTTGACAACGACGGTTCACGATTTACAGGAGCGGATCAAAGACCGGCCAGAGCCAGATCAAGTAGCAACTCAGCAAGCGTTGAATGGCGCTAATAGTCATGCTGATGAATTGCAGGATCAACACCGACAACTGCTTAATCAGCAGGAACACAACGCTGGGTTAATTCAGCAGATTCAAGAACAAGTAACCCGTCAGGCTGATGAGTTAAAAACAACTCAGGCCCTAGCGGAGCTTGCCGGGGTGGTGAATGGGGATGGCCCCAATAGTAAGCTGGGTCTTGAACGCTACGTTTTGCAAACGTATTTGCGGCAGATTTTGTCCGTCGGGAATCATCGCTTGCGTCAACTGACGAATGGGCGGTATCAGTTTATTATCGATTCCACCCAAGCTAGCTCTAAGAAACGGTCTGGGCTTGAAATTAACGTTTATGATGATCATGTGGGTGAGCAGCGTAGTGTTCATACACTTTCTGGTGGCGAAAGTTTCATCGCATCTTTGGCACTCGCGTTGGCATTAGGTGAGGTCATTCAACAAACAACAGGGAGTGTGGATGTTGATGCGCTCTTCATTGATGAAGGTTTTGGGTCGCTCGACGAGGATGCTTTGATGGTGGCGTTAGACTCGTTGGAGACCATCGAAGGTAAACATCGGATGATCGGTATTATTAGTCACGTTAGCGAGCTGCGGGACCAGGTTCCCAATCAGTTACAAGTTATTGCTAATGGGAATGGGGAGAGCGCGATTCATTATCACTTAGCAGATTAAAAAAGTCGTCAATGTTTAGTTGACGACTTAATTCAGAAAAGCTCAACGTCGATTCAAAGCCACCTCCGGAAAAAAATGGATAAGCAAGAGAAGTTGATGGGGTAGTTGATTTTACCTACAAGGATGTGTCGGTAATTGGTAATCATCAAATTTTGAAACGCTTCTAATGTTATTAGGCAACCATCCGTGAGAAAATGAGGAAAACAACGGGTGCTGCCAAATTGTTTGGATTGGCGAAGAACTTTTCAGCCTTAGGATAGTCGCTTCACCCCGAATAAACATCTGTAAACCACGAGATTCCATTAAAATGTTATATTTTTCAGTTGTGCTTTAGAAGCTGAGCTACCTTTGCTTGGGAATCATTACTAACTGGTAAGGTTGGTAAACTGAATGTTTCACGGGGAGCTACGAGATATTCTATCAGACGAAGAAATGGTTATATAATTAACGATTATGCGTGCACATTCCTTGCCGATGGTTTAGAATAATTGATAACTAAATTAGAAACGGGATGGTTTTGATGTGTACTAGCTTGACCTTTGAAAATAGTCGGGGGGATCATTTTCTGGCTCGCACCATGGACTTTGCCTTTGAATTAGGTGGTCAGCCAATCTTTATGCCGCGACACCAAACATTTCAAGGTGACGCCGGTGAGTTCACCACTAAGTATGGTTTTGTGGGGGCTGGGCGTAATTTAAGCCATTATATAGTGGTGGATGGCGTTAATGAGTTTGGCCTTGGCGCGGCAGCACTCTATTTTCCACAATATGCACAATATGAAGAAACGGCCAAGGTAGGAAAGCTGGGCTTGGCACCTCATGATGTGACGGCTTGGGTTTTAGGAAATGCTAAAAGCGTGGCTGAGTTGCGTGACTTAGTCAAGACAATTCAAATTTTAGATGTGCCAGTTGCTCTGTTAGGTTTAACGACTCCGTTGCACTATATTTTTAGTGATCCTACGGGTGATACAGCTGTGTTAGAAGCGACGAGTGAGGAATTACACCTAATTGATGATCCAGTTGGTGTTATGGCCAACGCACCGCAATTAAGTTGGCACTTACAGAACTTGAGTACGTATGGGACGATGCAAGCTGAAGAACGTCCTTTACATGATTATTTAGGCTTGCCTTTGAAGACGCAAGGACCAGGAACTGGAGCCTTAGGGTTACCTGGGGACTATACGTCACCATCGCGATTTGTTCGGACGGTTTATAATAAACACTACAGTATTCCGACGGCTGATATTCCTTCGACGTTGAACTTACTTCAACATTTGCTGGACACAGTCACAATTCCCAAAGGCGTTAAACTAAAGGCAGATGGGAAGAGTGATTACACGCAGTATCGTGGGTACATGAGCTTAGACGAACGGGCCTTTTATATGGAACCGTATGATAACCAGGAATTGCAACGGGTAGTAATGACGGATGAAATGTTGAATGACTGGGATACACCGGTTGAATACCCGTTAGCTCATACACCACACGTTAGCCACTTAAACTAGGTGGGATGATGACAGAACTTTTAGTAAAGAACTTTGACCAGCTCACGACGAAAGAGCTTTTTCAGATTTATCAATTGCGGGTCACCGTATTTGTGGTGGAGCAAGCCTGCGCATACCAGGAAGTAGACAATCTAGATTTAACCGCTCAGCATTTAGTGCGGTTCGATGAGGCGCAACGGCTGAGTGCCTATGCTCGTATTATGGATGAGGGGAACCAGGTCCGAATTGGCCGCGTGGTGGTTGCACCATTTGCCCGTAAGCAGGGAATTGGTCGAAAATTGGTTGCAGCGGCAATTGCAACTGCTCAACAGGATTATCCTCGAGCGCAACGAATTGTGATTCAGGCACAGGCTTATCTGCAGGAATTTTACGCGTCCTTTGGCTTTGAGCCTGTTAGTGATGTGTATTTGGATACAGGCATCCCACATCTGGATATGGTCTTACCGATGCAATAAAAAAGTGTTTGGGACAAAGGTCTCAAACACTTTTTGCGTTCTAAAAGTAGATAGTCGAAACGGGCAATCAAGGACGATTAGTGCCACATTTGGTATCTGCTCTAATGGTCGTTTGCGGCAGCAATGAAACTAGAAATTAGGTTCTCTGGAACACCTAGGGCAACGGCTGCCCGGAGTGGCATGTTGAGAAACATCTGGTTTTGCATCAAGACTAGATTACCGTTGCCATCCTTAAGCGTTAGGAAGTTGTTTGTGCGATCCTGTTCTGAGTCCAGAACGATGCGTTGGAAGAGGTCGTTTAATCGCGGCTCTTGGACGACTTGGGCGAAGTAAGTTTCAGACGTAACCGGTGCGGGTGAATTCTTAAAGTCCATGGTTAACTTCGTTTGCAGCCGGATGTCGCGGGAAGATTCACCAATCATAATTTCATAATCACCAGTATCGGCTTCCCAGCGTTGTTTGGGTTCACACCACCAACTAAAGTCACGACGATTCAGTTTGAAGGTGACTAACTTCGTTTCGTGAGGATCGATGCTCAGTTTTGTGAAGGCCCGCAATTCTTTGGTGGGCATTGGTTTATGTGTAGAATGGTTAGCAACGTAGAGTTGTGGAACAGCTTGGCCAACGCGGTCACCCGTGTTGGTAATACCAAAGGTAACGGTGGCACCATGTTCATTTTGATCAATGACCAACTTAGAGTACTCAAAGTTGGTATAACTTAGTCCGTGACCAAATGGGAAGAGAACGTGCATTTCGTGCGTATCGTAGTAACGGTAGCCCATGAAGATGCCTTCCGTATAGTATTCGTGATGAGGATCCTGACCAAAGGTTGGTGCCATTGGTGTGTCAGTTAAGCGCCGGGGGAAAGTTTCTGTCAAGTGACCGGAGGGATTTACCGCACCAGTAATGATATCCCAGGTCGATTCACCGACTGATTCTCCAGCCAGGTACGTTTCAACGACAGCAGCGGTGCTGTGGACCCAAGGCATTTCTACTGCAGATCCATTTTGAAGGACTACCGTTGTGTGGGGGTTGATCTTAGCAAGTTGACCCACCAGGTCGCCTTGGTTTTCAGGAAGCATTAGTGAGTTTTTATCAAAGCCCTCTGATTCAGCGCTTTCTGGATAACCAGCGAAGACAACGACGTGATCCGCAGTCTTGGCGGCGTTGAGCGCTGCCTGTGCCAGACTATCATCGGTTTCACTTTGATCCAAACGATAACCAGGGTAGTAGTCAGCTTTGAGGTCACTGGTTTGTAGCGCTGCTAATGGTGTTACCAAGTTGGTTGGGTTAACGTGTGAGCTGCCAGATCCTTGGTAGCGCGGCTTTTCAGCCAATTCACCAATCACCACAAGTTTGCCTTCGTTTCCCGGAGTCAATGGTAATTCGTTAGCGTGATTTTTGAGTAAAACGATACTATCATCGGCAACGGTCCGGGCGAAGTTGTGATGTGCTTCGTGGTCGTAAGTACTTGGTTTTTCAGCGGGTGCCCAATTGTCAATGATGTGGAGTAAGTGACGGACAGATTTGTTTAGCGTTCCTTCGTCTAATTCACCGGTATCAATTCCACGAATAATTTCATCCACGGAAGCCTGGCCTTTGCCGGGCATTTCCAGGTCCAATCCGGCACGTAAAGCTTGCGGATGGTCGGCGACTGCTCCCCAATCGGACATTACCGCGCCGTGGAAGCCCCATTCGTCCCGCAGAATGCTCCGTAAGAGTCGTTGGTTCTGAGAATTGAGGACACCGTTTATTTTGTTATAAGAGGTCATGACGGTAGCAGGTAGTGCAGCCTTGACGACGATTTCAAACGTTCGTAAATAAAGTTCACGTAGCGTTCGTTCCGACATATCACTAGAGGCTGTAAACCGCTGATTTTCACGGTTGTTTGCGGCAAAGTGCTTGACCGCCACGCCGACATGTCGGGATTGAACACCTTTTACGTAGGCGCTCCCCAACTTACCGGCGACTAGTGGATCTTCTGAGAAGTATTCAAAGTTACGACCACCCAGAGGAGAGCGTTTGAGGTTGATGCCGGGGCCTAGTAGTAGGCTCACTTGCTCAGCGCGCGCTTCCTCTCCTAAATGTTCCCCCATTTTCTGTAAGAGGGATTCATTCCACGAACTAGCGCTGAGCGCCGCCGTGGGAAAGGCAATTGCTTGAATTGAATCCGTGAAGTCAGCTTCAGAACCAGGCTTTTGTTTCCGAAGACCCGACGGTCCATCCGTCATCATCAAGGCGGGAATGCCCAGTCGCTTTACAGCGGCCGTGTACCAGTTATTCTTTCCAGAGACCAAAGCGGCCTTCTCTGGTAACGTCAGTGCAGCAAGCGTTCGTTCGATGTCCATACGTTCAAATCCTTTCTACTAGTCAAACTTAATTCCAGTATACCGTTTTCCTAGAGGAGATGTTAGTGAGTCGGTTTTTTTCTTTGACAAACGAGGGGGATTGGGGTAACTTTAATTCTGTGCAATCCGTTTAATTACTAAAAATAAGGAGGGGAGACCACGATGATGATTAATGCCAACCAAGTTCAAATGGTTTTAGCCGCATGTTGCGAATGTAACGTGTGCTTTTTGCGTTGCTCATATCGTGGACTTCCGGCTAAACCGTAGCAATACATAACGACGACTCAGGTTGTCAGTGTAGCGGGTTACCTTTCACGATACGAGTGAAGGGTAACCCGCTTTTTATGCATAAAAATTGGATTTAGGGATTGCACACCACTAAATTTGAAGACAAGGGAGCAATGATTTTATGAGAAAATGGACCGGATTGGGACTCGTCGCAGCTGTAATGGCTTTGAGCCTGGGGTTAGCAGCTTGTGGCCAGTCAGCTTCCTCAGCGAAGCCCACCCAAGAGCTACGGTTACCCGCTACCGCACAACTTGATACGATTGATTTAGCCAAAGCCACTGGTTATGGTCAAACGGGAAATGTGTTTGAAGGATTTTATCGGTTGGGGAAGAACGGTCAAGTAGCACCAGGGTTAGCCGATAAAGTTCAGGAGTCTAAGGATCAGAAGACCTGGACCTTTCACATCCGGGACAATGCTAAGTGGAGTAATGGCGATAAGATCACTGCCCAGGATTTCGTCTATTCTTGGCGGCGGACGTTAACACCAGCTACCAAGTCTTCCTACACCAACATGTTCTCCGGCATTAAGAATGGCGATAAGATTATTGCGGGGAAGGCTGATCCGAACACGATTGGAATCCATGCCAAGAACCAGCAGACAGTGATTGTTAAGCTAGATAGACCAATTGCCTACTTTAAAATTTTGATGGCATACCCACTGTTTGCCCCGCAAAATAAGAAGGTTATCGACAAGTATGGTAAGAAGTACGCTACTAAGTCGGAATTCATGGTCTACAGTGGTCCTTTCAAGATTACGGACTGGAGTGGGACTGGGAACACCTGGTCCTTTGTGAAGAACAATCAGTACTGGGATAAGAACGTGGTTAAGTTGCAAAAAATCAAGTATCAAGTTGTGACCAACCCACAGACGGGGTTGAGCCTGTATCAGAACAACAAGCTTGATTTTGCTAACCTGACCAACGAACAAGTTAAAAACTATAAGAACGACCAGGCGTTTAAAGAATATCCCTACTCTATCGTGATTCACTTGAAGTATAATTTCCAAGACGCCAATAAAGAAAAGCGCCGAATTATGAACAATCAAAACATTCGGCAGGCCATTGCACTGTCCATTAACCGCAGTCAGCTGACGAAGAAGGTCTTAGGCGACGGGTCCGTGACACCAACTGGTTTTGTAGCCAGTGGTTTGGCTAAGGATCCTAAGACGGGTGAAGACTTTGCTAAGCAACAAACCGTTAAGAATTCCACTACCTATAACCCAACATTGGCTAGACAAAAGTGGACTCAGGGTCTGAAACAGTTGGGAATCAAGAAGGTCGACCTGAGTATCATGGCTGGAAACGATGATGCGGCTGCCAGCACAGTGACGCAGTATCTCAAAGGCGCTTTGGAAAAGAACCTGAAAGGCTTTGATTTGAAGATTCAAAACGTACCAGCTTCTGTTGCTCAGTCACGTTCAACTAGTGGGGACTTTGACCTCTACCTGTCACACTGGGGTGCCGATTTCAATGACCCAATTTCCTTCCTCCAGATTCCAGTCAGTTCCAATTCACTGAACTATGGCAAGTGGTCTAACAAGCAGTATGACCAATTGATCAATAAAGCTCAGAATCAGGATGCCGGTCAGCCGGAGGTTCGGTGGCAAGATATGATTAAAGCGGCTAAGATGCTCAATCAGACACAGAGCTTCACGCCACTTTACCAGGCTAATTACGCCTACCTCCAACGCCGTACTGCCAAAGGAATCATTCATAACACGGCGGGGACACAGTGGAGTTATAAGTATGCGTACATTAAGTGATAACTAAGGATTGAAAGCAAAATTGATAGCCATTGGAAGCCAGGAATGTGACCGGCTGAAAAAGACACCGGTCCGTTCGCCAAGCCCCTGTGTCCGCATCGTTTCAGCTCATGTCTGACGGCTGGTAAGTGAGTGGCCTTGTGATGTGGTCGCTTGTCGTTCATTGTTGTATCATGATGGCAGAGGATGGTGACGAGGTAATGGCGATTGGACCAAATGACGGCCAAGAGTGGCTGACCAATGGCACGCAAGAATACCATGCGTACTTTGGTACGCCGACCCACGATGATCACGTGCTGTATGAACTTCTAACGGTAGGGGTCTTTCAAGTGGGCCTAAGCTGGCAGGCAGCGGCTAGTAAATTACCCGTGTATCGCCGGTTGTTTGCGGAAATGAATCCGCAAGTCGTTGCTGGATTTGAAGACGAGTTGGATGGCGAACGGATTGCGCGAGACGCTGACATGATTAGTAACGGGCGCAAGATCCGGGCAACCATTCGGAATGCGCGGGCGATTATCCGGGTGCAACAGGAGTTTGGCAGTTTTGCTGATTATCTCTGGGCCTTTGTCGATGGAACACCATATCTGTTACCGGCTGTGACCCGGGATGAACTGACTAATCAGTCGGCAATTGGGACGGCGGTAGCCAAGGATTTAAAACAGCGGGGGTTTAGCTTCGTGGGGCCGGTCGTCACGCACATGTTTCTATTGGCAGCTGGAATTTTACGCGAGCAGGTTCTTGATGACTAAGTGAAATTTAGATGAGAAAAAGTAATGGCGATAAGATTATTTTTCCGGGCTAATATAGGTAAAGAGCTGTGTTGTGGGCGTTAACATAAAAGCATTTATCTAAAATTGTTCTTGACACCGAATTAAAGTTTCATTAGACTTGCTATTAAATTAAGCGATTGAAAACAATGTGATCAGGAGAGTAGCCTTCGTCAATGGTTCCAAGAGAGCTCGCGATTTGCTGTAAGCGGGTAACCCACGGCAAGGTGAAGATGGCCTGAAATTAATTGGTATCACTGAGTCCTTGGGATGAGGTGGTAATGTCTGGCACTCATTAGCGTGCACGCACTTTAAGGCATTAGCTGGCGAGTGTTAATGAGGAGCCAGCATTATTTTATGTGCCGACTTAAATTAGAATGGTACCACGACAAGTTCGTTTCTATTAATTTAGGAGCGGACTTTTTCTTTTGGTCATTGTTTGCAACCGTGGCGTTTAACTTTTGAGGATTTAGAAATTATTGAAAAATAAAGGGGATTTTGAGTATGAAGAAATCATTTAAACATTTTAGCTGGCTCCTATTATTATTGATTCCATTGTTAATCGTTGCCGGTTGTGGGAAGTCTAGTAGTTCCAGCAACAAGACTGTGAAGGTTGGAATCATGGGTTCCGACGAAAAAATCTGGAAACCAATTCAATCTAAGTTAAAGAAGCAAGGTATTAACATCAAATTGGTGACTTTCACCGATTACAACCAGCCTAACGCTGCGTTGACCAACCATGAAATTGATTTAAACTCGTTCCAACACACATACTTCATGGATCAATGGAACAAGGCTCACAAGAGTAACATCGTTTCCATCGGGAAGACTGTTCGGGCACCACTACGGTTATACTCCAAAAAGGTTAAGAGCGTTTCAGCCATCAAGAAGGGTGACCAAATTACGATCCCTAACGACTCCACCAATGAAGGACGGGCCTTACACTTACTGCAATCAGCTGGCTTGATCAAGGTTGATAGCAAGGTTGAGTTACCAACGCCTAAGAACATCACGGAAAACAAGTTGAAGTTAAAGATTACGGCTGTTGATGCTGCTCAAACACCACGTTCGTTGACTGATGCGACCGGTGCTGTTATCAACAACGAATTTGCCGCTGAAGCTAAGTTGCCTAACAAGGAAACTATCTTCAAGGAAAAGATCAATAAGGCATCAATTCCTTACATCAACATCATCGCAACCAACAAGTCTGACAAGAACAACAAGACCTACAAGAAGATCGTGAAGGCTTACCAGACTGAGGCAACCAAGAAGTTGTTGCAGAAGTACTACCACGGCTTGACCATCCCAGCTTGGTAATCTAGTGATCAGATTGATCGATAGGTTGCCGACGGGGTACCCGTCAATATGTGATAAGCGGCGGTGCTGTAATTTTTCAGCCAGGGTGGACGACCGCCAGTCAGTCTAAATAAGTTAAAGTGTCATATATTATAGAAGTAAAATGAAATTGCCGGCATTGGCGAGTAAGGAGAATGAAGTCTGTGACTAACGAAGCGATTATTCAGTTAAAAGATATCGACGTGACCTTTCATAACAAGGGTCAGACCGTAGCGGCCGTGAAAGATGTGTCCTTGACGGTCAACCGCGGTGACATCTACGGTGTCGTCGGCTATTCTGGAGCGGGGAAAAGTACCCTCGTGCGGGTAATCAACCGCCTCCAACGGCCAACTGCCGGCACTGTCGAAGTCAGTGGTCAAAATATTTTAGATTTGAGTTCCAAGGAATTACGGACTGCCCGGACTAAAATCGGCATGATTTTTCAGCATTTTAACCTCATGACGTCCCGGACTATTGCAGATAACGTCGATTACCCGTTGAAGGGGAGCAAGTTATCTCACGCGGAGCGGAAGGAAAAAGTGGCGCATCTACTGGACCTGGTTGGGTTGAGTGAAAAGGCGGAAGACTATCCGGCACAACTCTCTGGTGGTCAAAAGCAACGGGTTGCCATTGCCCGGGCGTTAGCCAATGATCCTGAAATTCTGATCAGTGATGAAGCCACAAGTGCATTGGACCCTAAGACCACGTCTTCCATTTTGGAATTATTGAAGCGGTTGAATAAGGAATTGGGTCTCACCGTGGTGCTGATTACCCATGAAATGGAAGCCGTGAAGGAAATTTGTAACAAAGTGGCGGTCATGGACGCTGGTGAAATTATTGAACGGGGTGACCTGGTTACCATCTTCAGTAAGCCAGATAAGCCATTGACCCAAGACTTCATCAATACGGCTACGCAAATCAATCAGGCGATGGAAAAAATTTACAAGCAAGCGGGAACACTGGGCTTGGACGATCATCACATCCTGGTGCAACTTCAATACGTTGGGGCAACCGCGGACGCACCGTTGATTACGGAATTGTACAAGCGGTATTCAGTCGTTTCAAACATCTTGTATGGGAACGTTGAAATCCTTCAGGATACGCCATTGGGTAACTTGATCGTTGTTATGGCTGGTGAACCCGACCAGTTGAATGAAGCCTGGACTTACTGTGAAGACGCTGGTATTAACGTTACGCAGCTTGACCCTAATTCGGAGGTGGCCTAAATGTTAGCAAAATACTTTCCAAACGCGGTCACAATGAAGGGTGACTTCATTCAAGCAACGTGGGAAACGTTGTACATGACGTTCTTCACCGCAGTGGTTGCTGGTATCATTGGGATGGCCATTGGGATTGGTCTAATTGTGACCCAACCCGGTGGTATCTTGGAAAACCGGGTTGTTTACAATATCTTGGATAAATTGGTTAACCTGTGTCGGTCAATTCCGTTTGTTATTTTACTGGCCGTCATCGCGCCGTTGACGCGGTTGATTGTTGGGACCGCCATCGGGACCACCGCAGCAATCGTGCCATTGGTCATTGGTTCCGCACCATTTTACGCCCGGCAGATTCAAAATGCCTTAGCGGAAGTGGACCGGGGCGTGATTGAAGCCGCTGAATCCGTTGGTTCTGGCCCCATTGCCATTATCTTCCGAGTATACTTGCGTGAGGGCCTGCCGGATATTATCCGCTCATCCGTCCTAACGTTGATCAGTCTGATCGACTTGACAGCCATGGCCGGTGCCATCGGTGGTGGTGGTTTAGGGAATCTGGCCATCAACGTTGGGTACAGTCGGTTCGAAAGTGACGTTACGGTTGGTGCAATGTTGATTATCTTAGTCATTGTCTTTGCCATTCAACTGATTGGGGATTTCTGGGCCCGCAAAGTTGATCACGCTTAGGCTAAGGGTCATCGCTGGAGCTTGAGCCGGTTACGTCTTAGTCAGATGAATTTAGAAGTAATGAATGAGTTTGGGATTAGTTCCCAAACTCATTTTGTGATTTGGGGATACATTTATTGGGTTAGAAGTTTCGATGATTGGGTTAATTACTAATTTTAGTGGCGTGAAGATGCTGATAATAAGGGGTTCTTGCCCGGTTATAGAGGATCTTTCCACCCGGTGAAGGTTGGTTAAAATATTTTTCGGACTGAATAAAGTTTTTGAGCTAAAATTAAAGAGGACAAAGATGGTTAGTCGTTACCATCTTTGTCAGTGAATTCTAATAGATATTCGGTAAAATAAATAGATTATGATGCATACCATTTTGGGGTGTGGGAGAGAAAGGATTATTCGGCTTTGAAAACTTCGACGGCGTCAACCGAAAACGTGATGAAGGGGATCTTTTGGGCAATCGTGGCTTCTGCAATGTGGGGGGTCTCGGGAACCGTTCTTCAGTTTATCTCGCAGGGACAATCGATTCCCGCTAGCTGGTTCTTATCAGCGAGAACTTTAGGCGCGGGGCTGGTGCTGCTTCTCATCAGTTTGATTTTTTACGGTAAGGAAACATTCACCATCTTCCGGAGTTGGCGTGAGGTGGGTTGGTTGCTGGCTTATGGACTCTTGGGTCTGGGTGCGAACCTGATGACTTTTTACATGTCCGTACAAACTGGTAACTCAGCTGCGTCAACGATTCTACAGTACTTAAGCCCACTCTTTATTGTGGTGGGAAGCTTGTTGTTCAAGCATGACCGGCCGCTGCGGAGTGACCTGGTGGCGTTTGCCGTTGCCATGATTGGGGTCTTTTTGGCTATTACGCGGGGAGACATTACCCGGTTATCCATTCCGTTTGACTCTCTGATGTGGGGAATTGGGTCTGGTCTGACGGCAGCCTTCTATGTGACGTTACCGCGACCATTGATCAAACAGTATGGTCATTCGCCCATTACAGTACTAGGATGGGGGACGTTAGTTGCTGGGGTAGCATTCAACTTGTTCCATCCCGTCTGGATCAGCGTGCCACCGATCACAACCGAATTAGTGGGGTCGATGAGCACCGTGATTATCGTGGGAACCATCGTGCCATTTGCGCTGGTGCTCTATAGTACGCGGTTTGCCCCATCGGACGTCATCAGCATCGTTGATGCGACGCAACCAGTGGTTACGTTTATTCTTTCGATCATATTCTTAAGTTTAAAAGTCAGCATTGCTGAAATTATCGGGTCAGCTTTGGTTATTTTGGCTATTTACTTGTTACAGCAGGGACGCCGGAAGGTTGAGCCTTTTCGACAATAAGGAAGTGATTGTGTGACAGTCTTTGATTGGGTGCGTCACGGTCAAACGCAAGCCAACGTTGACCATTTGATGCAAGGGCAGTTAGATACAGGGGTGACCCACTTGACCGTCGGTGGGTTACAACAAGCGGAACGGTTAGCCCAGTGGCTACGCAGTGAACGCTACGATCAACTGGTTAGCAGTCCGCTCCACCGGACACGGCAGACAACGGCAGCTTTGACGCGGACGTTGAGTGTATTCCCTCAGTTTGATGATCGTCTGATGGAAGCGGACTACGGTGAATGGACCGGAGCCAACTTCCGTGAGCTTCAGGACAAATTACCGGGTGAGTTTGATCCGGTCACCGGTGAAGCCTTACCCGATGTTTTGGTGCAAGCCGGGGGCGAATCTTACCTAACTATCCAACGGCGAGTGGGCCAGTGGCTGGCGGAAGAAGTCGTGGACCATCCGAATGATCACATCTTAGTGGTCAGCCACGGCCTGACCATTAAAGCAACGACATTGCTGATGATGAACGCCCCGGCGACCACGTCACTTCCAGAGCCTGCTAACACGAGTGTGACGCGGATGGTGATTGATCCAGCTAGCGGTCGGCGTTATCTGCGGTCATACAATGTCACACCACGCGTCAATCACTAGATGATCCGTTTCACCTGGCACCTGGCGACTATGATTACGATTGGATTAATTGCGGCTTAATTGATTTTTATGATGTTTACTAAAGCAATCAGCATATACAAAATTGATAGGCCAAACTTAAAAACTGGTTGTCACGTTATGTGGCAACCAGTTTTTAAATTTAGAGCAGGTAGTGGAGCGTTTTTGAGAGCCTGAATAGGGTGGCTTTTAATGATTCTCGATTTGATGGGCCATCTCACCGGAGCGCAATTGACTTTCCCAGTTCACTATCTAAGAATTAACCGTAAAAAAACACCCCACCACATAAATGGCAAGGTGTTTTTAAGGTTGAAACAGCCGGTTACTTCTTGAGGTTTTCTTCAACGTAAGAACGGACTTCAGCGTCTGACTTAGCGTCGATTTTCTTCATAGAAGCTTCAGTTTCATCGGTGTTGTGACCATTGGATTCCATGAAGTGGTCCCACAAAGCGTCCCGTACAGGTAACGAAGCATCGGACCAGTCAAATACTTCACTCATTTTTTCATCCAATAAAGCAGTCTTTTCTACAACAGCCATAACCAATTACCTCCAAATAAAAATTGGGGTCAGCGGTTTGTGTTACTGGCATATGCCACCGGCTTCAACTTTCATGTTAGTCCTTTTAGGGGGAAATGGTAAATATTTTGTTCAACCGGTTTCACGTGAATGTTGATGGCCAAAATAAAAGTTGGCGTGATAGGTGGTATAAGTACTGGTTGAACCGATGTGAGGAAGTAGGGATAGTGAATGAAGTATCGTAAACTGGGGAAAAAGTAATTTGGGGATGAGGTCCTGACAAATCGGAACGTTACTGCGACTAAATTGCTGACAGTTACGGCAGACTAGATGATCGGCGTTCGCAACGGTTACGATCAATATATTAAGAATCCCATGCAGGATCGTTGATAATGCTAACGACCGTTTCAGGAGTCGTTGGCAAATCAAAACAGGCCTGAGAAAACTTCTCCAGGCCTGCTGCATATTTGAATTGAGCTTTATATTAGGCTACTTGTAGGTCTAGAACCCAGTTATCAGCCTGTTTGTTACCGTTGATAACGGTGGGGTCCGCGACAAGGTCTTCGTTGACCTTAACCACGGTTCCTGCGTAGGGTGTTTTGAAGTTTTCAACAGCTTTGTCGCTCTCAACCTCTAAGATGTCATCTCCGGCTGCTAAAACGTCGTCTGCGAGGATTGGCAGGTCAGCAAAGCTAATGTCACCGATCTGCTCTAAAGCGTCGCTAGCGAGTCCTAAGCGGTAGTGTCCCTGGTCTCGCATTTCTAGCCAAACACCATCTTTGACCGTTACAGTCGGGGTGCTGGTTGCGTGCTTGCCACGGAATAGATTCATGAGTCGTTGCCAAAATGATTGTGGGTGTTCAGTCATCGTGTATTCCTCCCTAATGTCATTGCTAGAATCTAGTATACGCTTTAGATGTAACCGCTGACAACAACTTGCTCACGGCACCGTTTATCAGTTGTTGGGCCTGGGGGCTTATGCTAAACTGAACTTAATTTAGTCACAGCGAAGGGAGAATCACCCATGTTTCTAATTGATACGAATCGTCAAGGACAGGTCGTTACGGATGCCATCGTGAACCAGTCAATTGACAATTATCTGGTCAATGATTTGAAATTACCAGGACACGGTTTGATGATGTACGTAAACCAGCCAGCCGTTATTGTCGGGATCAATCAAACTGTCACGATGGAGGTTGATTTTAAGTACTTGGCTAAGCACGACGTTCAACTGGTGCGGCGGACTTCAGGCGGTGGGGCAGTCTATCACGATGAACGCAACCTGATTTTTGAGCACATTATTAATGGTGATCCACAAGATGGGTCTAAATTCGGGGACTATACGGTCTTTGCCCAACCAATCTTACGAGCATTGACGGCCATGGGGGTGCAGAACCCAGGAATCAGTAATAAGAGTGCCTTAGTCGTCGATGGCAAAAAGTTTTCCGGAATGACGATGTTTAAAAACGGGGATGGTTATGCCGCTGGTGGGACGATTATGTATGACTTAAACGTTGATGCCGCTCACCAGGCCTTGCTACCCGCGAGTGACAAGCCGCACCGGGGCGTGGATTCTAACCGAGTAACGATTACGAATCTGCGGCAGTACCTAGCACCAGAGTACCAAGATTTAAATATTCAAGAATTCAAAGAGGCACTCCTATGTCACATCTTTGAAGTTGATAGCTTGGCTGATATTGAGACTTACCACCTGCGTACGCATGATTGGGAAATTATTGATCAACGGCTAGCTGAGAAGTATGATACCGATGCTTGGAATTATGGGGCCAACCCCGGTTTTCGTGAGTATCGTAAGCTTGAATTGACCACTGGTGAATTGCATTTGAACTTTACCCGGCACGCTGACAAATTCCGCACGATGGCCTTTTTTGGGACAGTCGGGACGCCTGTAGAACTAGCTGGAATTGCTGAACAGTTGGTGGGAGTAGCGACAACGCCAGCCGCCGTTCAGGCCGTATTAACTCAGCCAGAAGTCAGTGCCATTTTAGGGGCGGATGCTATTTTACCAATTGTCACGGCGCTCACGGAGGTGGCTGAATGAAGGCTAAGTATGACGTGAATCAGTACGTCGGGGTGCCAGTGGCTGCGAACGCCTCTGGCCAGTATGAAATTAAGCGGGAGCCAGATGGCGATTTTAAGTTACACTCTTGGCGCACGGGGCGGCACAGTAAAGGGAAGTATCGCGGTGTTGGCCAAATTTTCCTGACTGAAAATGGTCTGAAGGTGGCGGTTGTTGCGGCTTATCCTGTTGCGTATAAGGACCGACATGGATTCACCCCGATGCAGCGACTCACTAGCGAATTCGTGAGCGATGCTGTGGTGCAACTCGCTACCGAACATTTAGACAACAATCATTCCTAAGTAGCAGGCCCCTGGTTGCCGGAGTGCGTAAATTTAAGCCAATTAAGCCAACTAAACAAAGAGCGGACTCGCCACATTGCGGGTCCGCTCTTTTAATCTAGGTCATTTTAACTGGAGCTGATCAAGTTATTTCACAAAGTAGGCTTCCTTGAAATTGGACTGCGTACCTACTGTGTTGTATTGCACGCCGTTTAGCTTAGGATTGATCAAGTACGTGCTGGCCGGTTGGAACAGTGGCGTGACACCTTGATCCTGCATTAAGCGACTCTCAGCAGCTAGTAGGGTTCGCCACCGGCGATTATTAAATGATGGCGCATTGCTGGCTCGAGCAATGAGCTTATCGTACGTTGCGCTAGACCAATGACCCGTGTTGGCCATGTTGGAGCTGGTGAAGAGGGCTAGCATCGCTAAAGGATCGGCGTACTGGGCATGCTGCGTTGCTAACGTTAAATCAGTGTTGGTTGGACCATCTGATTGATTGACCGCCCATTCCCGGGGTTGGAGTTTGATGGTCAAGCCCGGCAACTTACCAAGTTGCCGTTGCAATTCCTTGGCCACCTTGAGACTATAGGGGGCGTTTAGATAACTCAGGGATAAGGTGATGTTGCCGATGCCTGCTTGATGGCGAGCAGCTTGCCATTCTTGTTTGGCTACCTTAGGCTGGTAAGTTAATGTTTCTTGCTTGGGTTGGGCAGCAGCAAAGTCTGCCGTTCCCTTTTGTCCTCGGCTTAATCCAGCTGGGACGACACCTTGAGCAGGAAGCGAGGTCACACCATATGAAACTTGCCCCAACTTCTTACGGTTTAGAGTATGGGAGATAGCCAGCCGGGCAAGTCGTTGTTGCAGCAAACGGTTAATGATGGGTCTGGGTCCCTGCTGCCGATAATTTAAAATGACCATTTTG
Source organism: Levilactobacillus yonginensis (assembly GCF_964065165.1). Lineage (NCBI taxonomy): Bacteria > Bacillati > Bacillota > Bacilli > Lactobacillales > Lactobacillaceae > Levilactobacillus > Levilactobacillus yonginensis. The sequence continues at coordinate 2,316,461 of NZ_OZ061549.1, forward strand.
GAGTAGGGACGCGCCGTGTAGGCCGTTTGTTTCTGATATGATTTAATGTTTTGTGTGGAGACTAGTCGAACTTCATCCAGCTTTCCCTTGCGGTAGTCTTGCCACATGCTGGACGTGTTGTTATAGACGTCAACATTGATTCGTTGGAGGTATACGTGCTGCTTGTCCCAATAGCGTGGATTGGGAATCATGTGCCAGTGGGTCTTGGTGTTTCCCTGTGTGGCAACCATAAATGGCCCAGCGTAGACTTGGTATTGGGGCTTGGTAGCGTATTTCTTGCCGTACTTTTCAGCAATTTTTTGATTTTGGGGACCAAACAGGGGGTACGCTAAGCGTTGCGGCAGTTCGGCCATGGGATGATCAAGATCAACCACCAATTTGAATTTGCTGGGAGCCGAAACACCTAATTCACTGGCGGGGAGTTTGCCATCCAGAATCTTGCGGGCGTTGTGAATTCCTGTAAAGAGGTCGGCATTGGGGGCTTTGGTCTGTGGTGCTAAAGCCCGTTGCCAGGAGTAAACGAAGTTTTTAGCAGTGATCCGGTCACCATTACTCCAATAGGAATCTTTCCATAACGTGAACGTGTAGGTCGTCTTACTTTTGTTGACCTTAACTTTTTGTGCAAGTGCTAGTGCCGCTTGACCATTATTCGCAGTGGTGTAGAGTCCTTCAATCGTGTTATTGAGACGGCCAAATTCAGTCATTTTATCCGTATCTAGGGTGGTCAACGGCTGGCTGGTAGCTAGCGTTAACACCTGCTTTTTGGTCATAACCCCTTGGCTGTCGCTAGTTGAATCTGCTCGCTGACTAATGCTGCAGCTAGTTAGGCCGAGACAGAGTAATCCCAGACACATAACGAGTCCCCATCGTTTCACATTTACCACTCCGTTATCTATGTAATATCTTCTCTGATAATAGGGGAGTCCTGGGGTGGCGTCAAGCGTTGTCGGGACGTTAGCTTGTCGTGGCCAATGAAATTCGCTAAAATATAAAAATTAAGTCTTAGTTTCTGGACGTGAGGCCACCAAACTTGGTGACCACTGGGAATCGTTAAAGGAGGTAGCATGATGAAAGAATGGTCTATGGCAACGATGCGAG